>SHYG01000029.1 GCA_009692925.1 Dehalococcoidia bacterium | reverse complement strand
TCGGCGATGGTGTGCTCCCCCTGGAGCGCGGCCAAGGCTACCCTGGCCTTGAAGGCTGGGCTGTCCTTCTTCCGTGTTTGCTTCATGGTCCTGCTCCTTCGTTTGCCTCATTTTAGGAGCGGGACTCTCTCTTAGCCACCTGTACAGATGTTGGGGTCCACCTCAGTCTGCCGTTGGCGCGATCTAACAGGCTGCTGAAAAACCCCGATCTTGCGACAAATGGCGGACTCTCAGATACGAACATTGGGACGATTTCGGGCCGTCGACCCCTTTTTCAGCACCCTGCTAATTGGGGTTGTTTCACGGGTTAACTCAAAGCAGATGTAGCCGGTGCAAGAGCATTGTCCCCTGCGTTTGCGTGGGGCAGGTATAATAGTTACCCTGGCAGGTCACAATGTTAAGTGCATCCAACATCAGCAAAACCTATGCCGAGCGGACCCTGTTCCGCGGCCTCACGCTCAACGTGATGGCCGGGGATCGCATTGCGCTGATCGGCTCCAACGGTTCTGGCAAGACCACCCTCCTGGACATCCTGGCAGGCGACGCTATTTCGGACACTGGAAACATATCCAGGCAGCGCAACGTAACGATCGGCTATCTCAAACAGGATCTGATTCCATTTGCGGGCAAAACTCTGCTCCAAGAGGTCTCGGAGGCCACATCAGAGGTGGCTGCGCTCAAGGACCGGATCGCCGTAATCCAGAAGTCTCTGGCGTCGGACACCGGACAGGCCCCGCCGGCTGAGCTGTGGCAGGAGCTGAATCGGCTTGACACTGCGTTGGAGGCGGCCGGCGGAGACGACCGAGACCACGAGGCCAAGGCAATCCTTTTCGGACTGGGCTTCAAGCAGGACAGCTTTACCCGGCCCCTGGGCGAGTTCAGCGGCGGTTGGCTGATGCGCGCGGCGCTGGCCAAGTTGCTTTTCCGGAGCCCGGATCTGTTGCTCTTGGACGAGCCAACCAACCACCTGGACCTTGATGCCAACCTGTGGTTCGAGAGCTTCTTGGCCTCATTCCAGGGCGCGGTAGTCCTCACCTCTCACGACCGTGCATTCCTGAACAAGGTGGCGACCAGAATACTGGCCCTTGAGAGCGAGGAGGTGGTGGTCTTCACGGGCGACTATGACCACTACCTCATCGCCCGCGAGCAATCCCTTCAGGTCAAGGAGGCGGCGGCGGCAAGGCAGGAGCGCGAGATCGAGAGACAGATGCGCTTTGTGGAGCGCTTTCGCTACAACTCCCAGAAAGCCAGCCAGGTGCAGAGCCGCTTGAAGCAGCTTGCCAAGATTCAGCCCATCGATCTGCCCCGGGCGGTCAAGCGAGTTCACTACTCCTTCCCGGAGCCGCCCCGCAGCGGCCTGGAGGTCATTCGCCTGACCAACGTGAGCAAGTTCTACGGCGACCACGCGGTTTATCGCGGGTTGAACCTGGCGCTTACACGTGGCGACCGGGTTGCCCTGGTGGGTCCCAACGGCGCGGGCAAAACCACCATGCTGAAGATTCTGGCGGGGGTCCTTCCCTTTGAGGAGGGTGAGCGAAAGACCGGTCACAACGTGGTTACCGCCTACTACGCGCAACACGTGCTGGAACTCCTGAACCCCGCCAATACGCTCATGGAGGAACTGCAACAGGCGGCGCCCGAAGAGACGGTCCAGAACCTGCGGCACACCCTCGGCGGCTTTCTGTTCAGCGGCGACGACATCCGAAAGCCGATTTCCGTGTTGTCCGGTGGCGAGAAGGCGCGGGTGGCCCTGGCTAAGCTGCTGCTCCAGCCAAGCAACCTGCTGTTCATGGACGAGCCAACCAACCACCTGGACATCATCTCCAGGGAGATACTTGCCGACGCTCTAGGCGACTATCGCGGCACCATCTGCTTCATAACCCACGACCGAACCCTCATACGAGAGGTCGCCAACAAGATCATTGAGGTAGTGAACGGCCAGCCAAACATCTTCAGCGGGGACTACGACAGTTACCTGTACCGGAAGCAGGCCGAAGCTAAGGAGCGTACCGCCACTGCCGTTGCTGGCGGGCCAGGCAATGACGCCTCGGGGCGCGGCCCTGCCGGCGACCGCCCTAACCGGAGACGTTCCGGGCGGCCTCTGGACGCCGAAGAGGAGCTGCGCCGGGCCCTCCGCAGTGAGGCCCGCAAGCTCGCCATACGGATAGACGAGATAGATACCAAGCTGGTGGACCACGAGGCCCGGATTGCGAAATTGGAGGCGATGTTTTCCAACCCGGACCAATTCAACGACCGAGCTCAACTTGCCGCCGCGGGAGCAGAACACCAGAAGCTCAAGGAGGAGGCCCAATCCCTCTGGCAGGAATGGGAGACGTTGTCGTTGGAGGCGGAGCGTGTAAACAGCCAACTCGTGGGGCTCAACGCCGTCCCATAGCGCAACTCTGGCTGCGGGTTAGGAGGTGTGCGTGGTGGAGGCCATGAAGATGGAGCAGAGCATCCGCGCCCACCGCCACGGCGTGGTCAAGGCCATCCACGTTCAGCCTCTGGCCCAGGCGCCGGTCCGCGCGCCCCTGGTGGAGCTGGAGTAGATTGATCATACTCCGCATCTTTCTCATTGTCCCACAGCTCAGCTAACACTGGGTCCGCTGTGACGCGCATGGCACTTAGTTCCTCTGCAACATCGCCATCACCCGATACTGGGTAAATCTCTTCATCTTCAGGCATCAAAGCGTTTCTCCCTGAGGACACTTGGAATCTACTTTAGCACAAACCAATCTTACCTACTTGCATGAACTCTATCCTTACCCACGGCACCGGGAATCATGGAGTGCTAGAATAATAGACAAGTAATAATCCGTCCAATTACCGCGGAAAATCCGTTACATTGCCCGTCCTCTCAGCCGTCTCGGCGTGCTCTGCGGTGACATCTCGGACAGGCTTTATCTGGAAGGTGCAGCCCCATGCCCCAGGAGTTCATCGTCGTCAAAGGCGCCCGGGAGCACAACCTCAAGAACGTTGACGTTGTCATCCCCCGGGAGAAGCTGGTGGTCATCACCGGCGTATCCGGCTCCGGCAAAAGCTCTCTGGCCTTTGATACCATCTACGCGGAAGGCCAGCGGCGTTATGTCGAGTCGCTCTCCGCCTACGCCCGCCAGTTCCTGGGCCGCATGGACAAGCCCGACGTGGACTACATCGAGGGCCTGTCTCCCGCCATCTCTATTGACCAGAAGGGCGTGTCCCACAACCCGCGCTCCACCGTGGGCACCGTTACGGAGGTCTACGACTACCTGCGCCTGCTCTTTGCCCGCGTGGGCCAGCCCCACTGTCCCAAGTGCGGCCGGCCGGTGGAGAAGCAAACGGTGCAGCAGATCGCCGACGCCATCGTGGCTTTGCCCGAGGGCAGCCGTCTCACCCTCCTGGCCCCCAAAATCCGGCGCAAGAAGGGGGAGCACAAGGAGGTCTTTGAGGCGGCCCGCAAGGCCGGCTTTGTGCGGGTGCGGGTCAACGGGGAGACCCATATGCTGGAAGAGACCGGGGCGCTGGAGCTGGACAAGCAGAAGTGGCATTACATTGAAGTAGTGGTGGACCGGCTGGTGGTGCGCCCGGATATGGAGCAGGGCCGGGTGGCTGAATCTGTGGAGACGGCTTTGCGGGAGGGCGACGGCGTGCTGCAGGTCCTGCGGCAAGGCCCCAACTCTCAGGAGGCGGAGGAGGAGCTGGTCTTTTCCGAGCAGTTTGCCTGCGTGGGCTGCGGCACCAGCTTGCCTGAGATTGAGCCGCGGACCTTCAGCTTCAACAGCCCCCACGGCGCCTGCACCGAGTGTACCGGCCTCGGCTACAAGCTGGAGTTGGACCCCGACCTGGTCATTCCCAACAAGAACCTGGCCCTGCGGGACGGCGCCGTGGCCGCCTGGCACCGCTTCGGCGTCTCCAGCGGCTGGTATATGAGCCTGATGGACTCGGTGGCTGTTGCCCACGGTTTCTCCTCCCGCGTGCCGGTGAAGGAGCTGACCAAGGAGCAGGTGCACCTGGTGCTCTACGGCAACAAGTCCAAGACTGTCACGGTGCGCCATCAGACCCAGCGGGGCCAGACCTACAGCTGGGACACCAACTTTGAAGGGGTGATTCCCAACCTGCAGCGCCGCTACCGGGAGACCGAATCGGACCACGTACGCCAGGAGCTGGAGCGGTACATGGCTGCCCGCCCCTGCCAGTCCTGCGGCGGCTCCCGCCTGCGGCCCGAGGCCCTGGCCGTGCGGGTCTGTGGGCTGGGCATCATGGACGTTTGCGCCATGAACATCGGCCAGGGCATCGCCTGGGTGCAGGACATTAATCCTGAGTTTCACGGTGAGCACCGCGGCGAGACCTTATCCTTGCGTGATCTGACCATCGGCCGGCAGATTCTCAAGGAGATCGAGGGACGGCTGCGGTTCTTGGAGGGCATTGGCTTGGACTACCTCACCATGAGCCGGGCGGCGCGCACCCTCTCCGGCGGCGAGGCCCAGCGGGTGCGCCTGGCGACGCAGATTGGCTCTGGCCTCACCGGCGTGCTCTACGTCTGCGACGAACCCACGGTGGGGCTGCACCCCCACGACGACCACCGCCTGATTGGCACCCTGACGCGCCTGCGGGACATGGGGAACACCGTGATCGTGGTGGAACATGACGAGGCCATGATGCGGGCCGCCGACCACATCGTTGATATGGGGCCGGGCGCTGGTGAGCACGGTGGATGCGTCGTGGCCACCGGCACCATTCAGCAGGTGATGGACAACCCCAACTCCCTCACCGGCCAGTACCTCAGCGGCCGCAAGCAGATACCCCTGCGGGAGGGCCGCAGACCGGGCAACGGCCTTTTCCTGGAGCTGCGGGGCGCCAGGGAGAACAACCTCAAGGGCCTGGACGTGACCTTTCCCCTGGGAACCCTGATCTGTGTCTCGGGGGTGTCCGGCTCGGGCAAGAGCACGCTGATCTACGACGTGCTGTACAAGAAGCTGGCCCAGCTGCTCAACGGTGGCCGGGAGCTGCCCGGCGCCCACGACGAGATTGTGGGCGTGGAGCACATCGACAAGGTGGTCAATGTCGACCAGTCGCCCATCGGGCGCACGCCCCGCAGCAATCCCGCCACCTATACCGGCGCCTTCACGCCAATACGCGACCTGTTCGCCAATCTGCCGGAGGCCCGCGCCCGGGGTTACGCCCCCGGCCGGTTCTCCTTCAACGTGAAGGGCGGACGGTGCGAGGCTTGCCAGGGCGAGGGGTACATCCAGATTGAGATGCAGTTTCTGCCCGACGTCACGGTGCCCTGCGAGATTTGCAAGGGCCGCCGCTACAACCGGGAAGCTATGGAGATCACCCTGAAGGAGCGCAGCATCGCCGACGTGCTGGAGATGACGGTGGAGCAGGCCCTGGAGTTCTTCTGGAACTTCCCTCGCATCCGGCCCAAGCTGGAAACCCTGCGGGACGTGGGCCTGGGCTACATTCGCTTGGGGCAGCCCGCCACCACGCTGTCTGGGGGCGAGGCCCAGCGGGTGAAGCTGGCCACCGAGCTGGCCCGCCGGGCCACCGGCAAGACCCTGTACCTGCTGGACGAGCCTACCACCGGCCTGTCCTTTGAGGACTGCGCCGCCCTCCTGCGGGTGCTGCACCGGCTGGTGGACCAGGGCAACACCGTGCTGCTCATTGAGCACAACCTGGACTTGATGAAGAATGCCGACTGGATCATCGACCTGGGGCCGGGCGCGGGCGACCGGGGAGGCTGGCTCATCGCCGCCGGCACCCCGGAGGAGATTACTCAGGCACCGCAGTCCCACACCGGCAGCTACCTGCGGAAGGTGCTGGAAGGCAGACAGCGCGCCCACATCGAAAGCAGTGGAGACCCTAGCGCCGCCCTGGTTCCGGCGTCGCTAGTGCCTGGTCCCGCATCACCATGCAACAGTTGGCTGCACGACTGAGGGAGTTGCCTCTGCCGGGGGAAGGATTTGCGGAGGACTTGGAGGCCATCCAGTCATCCCAGCCGACATTGGGCAGCCCGTGATGGCCCATGATCTCCCGGCGGCTGGCAACTAGCCCCCGCCGCGCCGTCAACCGGCCAGTGCTGGCACCTGAATCGATTCATTAGTTGATCCAGTGCAGGCGGGGGGCGCCTGGCCCACGATCGTCCGGCCTCGCGGCGTCACATTCAGCCATTGCCCCGGCCAAAGCTCCCGGCGCTCAGCCCATCCTCGAGGCTTACCGTGGCGCGCCGCCCGCACTGGTCTGAGGATGCGCCCGCGGCGGTTTTGGTGGGCGGTGGCGGTTTGGTACAATGATTTACACAGGCTGAAAACGGGGCTCGAAAACATGCGAGGGACGGCAGTCATGGCGTGGCATTACGACGGCGAAGTCCAGATCAAGAAGATTAACATGGGTCCCTACAACAACAACGGTTACGTTGTGGCCTGTCCCCACACCGGCGAGGCGGTCATAATTGACACCCCGGCCGAACCGGAAAAGCTGGTGGAGGCCGTTCGTGGTCTGCAGGTGAAGGCCATTCTCATCACCCACGGCCATCAAGACCACCTGCTGGGTTTCAGCGAGATTAAAGCGCAAGTGGCCGCGCCGGTGGCGGTGGGCCCCGGAGACGCCCACCGGCTGCCGTCACCGCCGGAGAGGATGCTGGCCGACGGCGACATCATAGCCTTTGGCCGCCTGCGCATCACCGCCCTGGCTACTCCCGGCCACACCGACGGCTCTACCTGCTTCCTGTTGGGGAATCATCTGTTCTCCGGCGATACCCTGTTCCCCGGCGGGCCCGGCAAGTCCCGCAGCCCGGAAGCCTTCCAGCAGGAGCTGAAAAGCATCACCGGTAAGCTTCTGTCCTTGCCGCCAGAAACCGCGGTGTACCCCGGTCATGGGGATGATACTACCGTTGGCCAAGCCCGGCAGGAGCACCAGGCATTTGCCTCCCGCATTCACCCGCCAGACCTGCACGGCGACGTCACCTGGCTGGGCACTTAGCCTGCTCAGGGGAGACACCCGTTCCAACCTACACTGAAAACCTGAAAAGTTGGGTATTAACCTGACAATCGACCCCTGAAGCGATAGCGAGGTAAGGATGTATCAGCGCACCGTCTTGGACAATCAGCTTAGAGTAATAACGACCAGCATGCCCTATACCCCCTCAGTTTCGGTGGTAATTTCCGTGGGGGCGGGCTCCCGGTACGAGCCGGACCAGCTGGCGGGAATCTCCCACTTCTTGGAGCATTTGCCCTTCAAGGGCACCAAGAACTGGCCGACAGCTCGGGAAGTGAGCGAGGCCATTGAGGGCGTGGGCGGCATTATGAACGCCAGCACCGACCGAGAGATGACGGTGTTCTGGTGCAAGGTTGCCCAGCTGCACTTCCGGCAGTCCATGGCGGTGGTCCTGGACATGGTGCTGAACCCCTTGCTGGACCCGGTGGAAGTGGAGAAGGAGCGGGAGGTAGTTCAGGAAGAGTTGCGCATGACCAACGACTACCCGTCCAACCGGGCCGACCTGCTGATTGACGAGGTGCTCTGGCCGGGACAGCCCATGGGACGGGATGTGGGCGGCACGCCGGAATCGGTGAACGGCATATCCCTGAATAGCATTCGGGAGTATATGGACCGCCAGTACTCTCCCAACAACACCGTGATCTCCGTGGCGGGAAACGTGGAACATGACGAGGTGGTGAGCATCGTTGAAAAGTCCACCCGCCACTGGCTTCCCCAGCCGCCGCTTCCCTGGCAGCCGGTGGTCAACGGAACCCATGACCCAGTGGTGCGGGTGGAGCAGCGCCGCACCGACCAGTCGCACCTGTGCCTGGGCCTGCAGGGCCTGTCTCTGACCGACCCCGACCGCTACGCCTTCGCCCTGCTCAACGTGGTGCTGGGCGACGGCATGAGCAGCCGGCTGTTCCTCAGCCTGCGGGAGCAGCAGGCCCTGGCCTATGAGGTGCACAGCTCGGTGAGCAACTTCCGGGATTGCGGCTCGCTGATTGTCTACTGCGGCGTTGAGCCCAGGAAGACCCGCGACGCGGTGCACGCGGTGGTGCAGGAGCTGAAGCTGATGCACGAGGAAATTTCGCCCAGAGAGCTGTCTAAGGCCAAGGAGTACACCAAGGGTCGGTTGCTTCTGCGTATGGAAGACAGCCAGGCGGTGGCGGCCTGGATGGGCAACCAGGAGCTGCTGCTGGGCCGGGTGGATACCGCGGAGGACGTGGTGAAGGGGGTGGAGGGCGTCAGTGAGGACGACGTGGTTCGGGTAGCCCGGCGTCTGCTTAACGAAGACCAACTGCGGCTGGCGGTGGTAGGCCCCCACCGGGGCGGCGATTCCCTGCGCCGGTTGCTGCGGTTCTAGAAGCGAGAACGGCAATGGCCCGCGCACACGTAGGGGAGCCTGTCGAACCATTAGCTGCACACCCGGGGGCGATTCTAGAATCGCCCCCGGAGTTGTTCATGCAGCACAGGGCGGCGCGTTGGGAGACCCTAACAAGATTCCTGATGGAGCATTTCACCCCCCACCTTAATCCTCCCCCGTCGAGGGGGAGGAGATCTGTCCCTTCCCCCTCGACGGGGGAAGGTTAGGAAGGGGGTGCGTCTCGGTTAGAGGTGAATGTGTTAGGTGCCTTAAGGCAACGCTCCCGAAACTATAATCCCGTCGCTCATTTGGACGAATCGAACTCCGCCACCACCGGGTTGCGCAGCAGGCCCACGCCGGGGATCTCCACCTCCACCACGTCGCCTGGATGCAGCTGGGCGGAGGCGCTGGTGGCGCCGGAAAACACCAGGTCTCCCGGATGGAGGGTCACCTGCTGGCTGATGTAGCTCACAATCTGGGCAAAGCTGAAGCGCATGTTCTTGGCGCAGGTGTGCTGCACCTCCTGCCCGTTGACCCGCACAATAATCTCCATATCCTGGGGGTCGACGCTAGTTTCCACCCAGGGTCCCACTGGCGCAAAACTGTCCGAGCTCTTGGCCCGCCACATGGACCCGTCTTCCCTTTGCCATGTTCGCTCGCTAATGTCGTTGCCGCAGGTGTATCCGAGAATATACTTGGATGCTTGTTGGGGCGTCACCCGGCGGCACAACTTGGATATGACCGCCACTGCTTCACCCTCCAAGTGCACCTCCCCGGTGGAGTCCTTGGGAATGATGATGGGGTCTTCCGGCCCGGTGAGCGCGTTCATGCCCCTCTGCCACGGCTCGGGGTGCTGCGCGCCGTTGGAGGAAGACTCGCTGCGGGGCTGACCGGCCTTTCCAGGGTGGCCGGCGAAGTTGGGCCCCGGTGACCATATCTGCGGCGTCTCCGACGGCGCCAGCAGCTTGACATCCTTGAGGCTGTAGCGGGTGTCGGTCTTTCGGAAGCGGGTGTATGCGCTGCCTCGGATTTCCACCAGCTCCTCGCCTTCCACTACTGCGAAGGCCGTTCGCCTGGCGTCACGGAACCGGGCTATCTTCATCCTCGCCTCACTCGCCGCCGCATCCAAGCCCCTGAAGGCCTGTTGTGTTGAACTACATTTAGAATTGTACCGGTTTGGAGTCCTGCCAGTGCTAGGTAGAAAGTTGTGGTTTTGGTGTGGGCTGAATTGGCGCGCTACCCACTTTACCATTGTCCCGTGAAACTGTTACCCGTTCATTACGTCCTGATGTGATTTGCCGCCCGTCGCCGGCAAATCGATTATGGTACACTGGCGGGGCCAATCCAGCACCGCTCATCACTACTGACCAGGAGTGCTCCAGCATGGTTCCGCCAATCGGGATGTTCGGCCCGGTCCCTTTGTGGGTGGGCGTATATTTGGCCTTCCTGCTATCCCAAGCCGTTGCGGGCTACCTGCTGTACCGGCGGGTCTTCCGTCTCATTCGCCAGGGCAAGCCGGTGGCGCGGTTCGACCACCCCTGGCGGCGGCTAAAGGGCGCCACTGCCATTGTGCTGGGACAGCGCAAGGTGCTGCAGCGTGTCGGCGCCAGCAACCCTCCTGCCAAGGCCAAGGATTTGGCCGGCCTGGCCCACGCCGTCATCTTCTGGGGCTTTCTCTCCTTTGCCCTTAGCTACGTCATCTTCATCTTTGGCAACTCCATCTGGCCGCCCCTGGCGGAAACCCTGCTCACCCGCACCGGCGTCCGCACCTACTCCACCTACCTGGACCTGCTGGCGGCGGTGCTGCTGGCGGTGCTGCTCTGGGCCATCCTGCGGCGCTGGGTGATGCGACCCCACCGGCTGACCTTCGACCTCACCCGGAACCTGGACGCGGTGCTGGTGGTAGGTCTGATCATGGCGCTAATGGCTACCACGCTGCTAGTGCACGCCTTCTACGTGGCAAAAGGGGGCGACGGCCCCGAGGCGCAGGTAATCATCGGCGGGCTGCTGGGCCGCTGGTTTGCCGGGCTGGGGCTGGACGCCGGCCAGGCCCGCATTCTGCACGCCGGGTTTTGGTGGCTGCACCTGGGCATCATCCTGGGCTTTGCCATCTACATCCCCTTCTCCAAGCACATGCACATGGTGGCCGCGCCCCTGAACGCCTTTACGCGCTCCCTGGAGCCCAGCGGCGTGCTGGCTTCCATCGACCTTGAAAAGGAAGGCGAGAAGTTTGGCGCGGGCCGTGTTCAGGACTTCACCTGGAAGCAGCTGCTGGACGGCTTCGCCTGCGCCGTGTGCGGCCGTTGCACGGATGCCTGTCCTGCCAACCTGACGGGCAAGATGCTGTCGCCCATGCACATCGTAGAGAATCTGAAGGCGCACATGGTCTCAATTGGACATCAGGGGCCGCGCAACCCCGACCACGCAGAGCCGGCGCCGCTCATTGGAGAGGCAGGGCATCCCATCCCGGAGCAGGCCATCTGGGACTGCTTGAACTGCGGCGCCTGCATGGAGGAGTGCCCGGTGGTGGTGGAGCACGTGCCCGCCATCATGGACATGCGCCGCTACCTGGTGCTGGAGCAGTCCAAGATCCCGGAGGCGGCCAAGAGCGCCCTGCTGAGCCTGGAGCAGCGGGGCCACCCCTGGCGCGGCACCCAGTTCTCCCGCACCGATTGGGCCAAGGGGCTGGAGGTGCCCACCCTGGCTCAGAAGCCTGCCGCCGAGTATCTGTTCTGGGTGGGCTGCACCGCCGCTTTGGAGCAGCGCAGCCAGGGCATTGCCCGCTCCATGGTGAAGGTGCTGAAGAAGGCCGGCGTGGACTTCGCCATCTTGGGCGACGAGGAGACCTGCACCGGCGACCCGGCCCGTCGCATGGGCAACGAGTACCTGTACCAGATTCTGGCCCGCCAGACCATCGAGACCCTGGACCGGTACAAGGTGAAGAAGATTGTCACGACCTGCCCGCACTGTTTCAACACCATGCGCAACGAGTACCCGCAGTTTGGCGGCAGGTATGAGGTGCTGCACTACAGCCAGTTGGTTGATGAGCTGATTCGCCAGGGCAAGCTGAAGCCGGTCAAGATGATCCAGACCACCGTGGCCTACCACGACTCCTGCTTCTTGGGCCGCCACAACGGCATCTACGACCAGCCCCGCAACGTGGCCAAGGCGATTCCCGGCCTGAAGCTGGTGGAAATGGAGCCCCGGTGCCGGGAGCGGGGGTTCTGCTGCGGCGCCGGCGGCGGGCATATGTGGATTGAGGAGAGCCAGGGGGAGCGAGTGAACCACATGCGCACGGACCAGTTCCTGGAGACCAAAGCTCAGACTGTAGGCGTGTCCTGTCCGTTCTGCTTGCAGATGCTTACCGAGGGCATCCAGGCCAAGGGCCAGGCCGGGGAGAAGCAGGCCAAGGACGTGCTGGAGCTGCTGGCGGAGAGCCTGGGGGAGTAGAAGGGGTAGCTGCTGCCTAACCAGGTCTCAACTGGCCACGGAGGAGTTTATGCCTGTCCCTACACGTGTGTATCGGGAAGCCGCCCCTGAGTCGGCCCTTACGGTTCCTCTGGTTTCATAACTACATTCTCAATGACATGCTTATAGGCATTTACGGACTGTCAGGCGCTAAACCTGTCTTGAGCGTAATGTTCCCAGATCAAGTATTGAACGAGACGGAGAGCGAGTCAAATACCTATACCATCCCTATTCGTTTGGAGGGAAGCAACAAGGGTTGAAAAGGAAGTAGACCATATCACCTGTCATGCATCTGGCCAATTCCACATAAAGACAACGGACGAGCAAGACCTGTACATTCAAAAGGTGAAGCGAGTCGAGCCACTTGGTCCTGACACCCGCCCGTTTCTGGACTTCCAAATAATTAGCGATGTTGTCAAGAAATATAGACCTGAAACCGAGATAGGCAAATACCCTTCTCATAAGTTCGCAGTGAAACCTGAGGATGTCATCCTTGTCAGAGGGATGTTTTCGGGTGTCAATTACCCTTTAGAGAAAGAAGCTGCTGCCAATATGTTGCAGCAAACTGGCCGTAACGCAGTGCTCCTGCCAGCATTATTCTTGGTTGGCGCTATACTCAAAGGTATGTTGTGGTACCTTAAAATACCTGTCTCGCCCGAGGAATTGAGCAACAAACCGGCAGGAACCATAGTATATTTCAGGTCCACTAATCCAGATGGAAGGAAATTGTTTAAGACATTTGTCTTCCGTTAAGCTCGTGAGATAGTATGTTTAAAGAGCATGACCGAATTGTTTTGACCAAGGATGTTCCAGCAGAAGGCCTCAAGGCCGGGGATGTGGGCACGATTGTTCACGTGCATAGTGCCGACAAAGCATTTGAGGTGGAATTCCTAACCCTCGACGGAGCAACGGCTGCCGTCCCCACGGTAGTGGCTTCTGGGGTGCGCCCCGTCACTCACCGTGACATCACCCACGCCCGCCAAATAGGTGCTTCGGCCTGAGACAGCCCGTGCCCACCCCCACACCCTACTCCCTCCTGATCGTGCCCGATGACCAGCCAACCGTGTTGGCTGGCACGCCTTACGAGGCGCGGGTGCGCGCCCTGGCCCGGCAGGTGCAGTGGCACATGGACCGCCCCGCCGATGAGGCGCAGACCATCGCCCGCCTCCGAGACGCCGAGGCCGTGCTTAACATCCGCTCCTCGGTGCGGTTCACCCGCCGGGTGCTGGCCGCCTGCCCCCGGCTGAAAATCCTCTCCATCTGGGGCACCGGCGTGGACCACGTGGACCTGCCCGCCGCCGCCGAGCTGGGCATCACGGTTTGCAACACCCCCGGCTACGGCGCGCCCTACGTGGCGGAGCACGCTTTAGCACTGGCGCTGGCGGTGTCCCGGCAGATTGTGCAGAACGACCAGCGCATCCGCCGCGGAGAGTGGACTCGCGGCTTCATTGACGAGCTGTACGGCAAGACCCTGGGTGTGGTAGGCGCCGGGGCCATCGGCCAGCGCATGATTCAGCTAGGCAAGGGCATTGGCATGAAGGTGGTGGCCTGGACACTGCACCCCTCGCCGGCGCGGGCGGCGGAGTACGGGGTGGAGTTCCTGCCTCTGGACGAGCTGCTGCGGTCCGCCGACGTAGTCTCCCTGCACCTGTCCCTGTCCGCCGAAACCCAGAGGCTTATCGGGGCCAGGGAGCTGGCGTTGATGAAGCCCACCGGCATCCTGGTGAACACCTCCCGGGGCGCGGTGGTGGATGAGAACGCCTTGCTGGAGACGCTGGAAGGGAGACGCATCGCCGGGGCGGGCCTGGACGTGTTTCACACCGAGCCGCTGCCGCCGGGGCATCCTTTGGCGCGGCTGGACAACGTGGTGCTCTCGCCCCATGCGGGAGGCATGGCCTACAACGGCACCATGCGGGGGCTGGAGATGTCGGTGGAGAACCTAGAGGCGTTTGCCGCCGGTCGCCCCATCTGCGTGGTGGCTGCCGGGCGGCAGTAGCGCCATCCCCTCGCTAGCGGTCTTCCGGCGTTGACATCCCCTGCCCATCACCCTATGATGCACCCATTCTGGATATTCCAGGAGGTGCACCGTGGCTACCAAGAAGAAGCTCAACCTGGAAATAATCTACTGCCAGCCTTGAGGGCACGCCTTGCGCGCCGCCTGGATGGCGGGCGAAGCCCTGAGCCGGGTTGGTGACCGCATCTCCACCTTCAAGCTCACCCCGGGGTCGCACGGCAAGTTCGATGTCATTGTGGACGGCAAGGTGGTGGCGGAACACAAGCACCTGCCCGACGCCCACCTCTTTCCCGATCTGCAGGACCTGCTCACCGCCATCGCTGAGCGCACTGGAGAGGCGTTGCCGGGTCACCATCACTAACCGGACGCTGGTTGCTTAACTAACGAGGATACGCCGTAGGGGCAGGTTTAAAACCTGCCCCTGCCTTTTTCAGCTGGAGGATTCTTTACCCGTCACACTCCGGAGATAACCTCGGTCTGCAAGTCCAACAGCTCCAGGTCGGGACGGGTCTCGGCGACAAAGTTCGCCACCGTCGCCATCATCTGGTCGGCGTGGGCGGCGTCGTTGGTCACGCAGCAGACCCCCAGCGTCAGGCGCTGCCACAGGTCGTTGTCCTCCACCTCGGCCACCGCCACGTTGAACTGGTTGTGGATGCGGGCGGTGAGGGACCGCGCCACCTGGCGCTTGTCCTTCAGGCTTTGGGCCTGGGGCAGGCGCAGAGTCAGCCGGCACACGCCGATATGCAAGGGACACCTCGGGTGCGTAAACCAGGTTGCGCTTGACTGGGGCCTGAGTCCTGGATAGATTATAGCCCAGCAATCTAGCAGAGTGCTGAAAAAGGGGTCGACGGCCCGAAATCGTCCCAAGTTTCGTATTTGAGAGTCCGTCCAGTTTTCGCAAACTCGGGGGTTTTCAGCAGCCTGCTAGAAGTAATCCGAGGCTGCGCACCGCGCCATCATGGCCGACGACGCTAAATCCCCGCTGGACCGACCGGGCCAAGTGCCTGAGGTGGCGGTGTCCCGTCTGCCCCAGTACGTGCGGGCACTAAGCCAGCTGCTGGCCGACCGGGTTGAGGTGGTGAACTCCCAGCAACTGGGAGAGATGCTCCAGATTACTTCGCCCCAGATTCGCAAGGACCTGAGCTACTTTGGGCGCTTTGGCAAGCAGGGACGGGGCTACAGCGTCCGCCACTTGCTGGTCGAGCTTCAGGGGATTCTGGGACTGGACCACGGCTGGAATGTCGCGGTGGTGGGAGTCGGACGCCGGGGCCGGGCCATCCTCAGCTATCCGTGGTTCACTCCCGCCGGCTTCCGACTGGTGGCCGCCTTTGACGGCGACCCGGAGACGGTGGGGCAGCAAGTCGGCGAGCTGACCGTGCGGCCCATTGAGGAGTTAGACTGGGCGGTGCGGGAGCTCCAGGTGCGCATCGCCATTGTAGCCGTGCCCAGCAATCAGACCCAGCAGGTGATTGACCGGCTGGTGGGCTGCGGCGTGCGGGCCCTCCTGAACTACGCGCCGGTCATGCCCCTGGTCCGCAAAGGCGTGCGGGTGCAGAACATTGACCCGGTGCTGGCGCTGCAGTCCATGACATGCTACCTGGCCAGCGAGGGCCTGGGGCCGGACTGAAGCTAGTACGTCACGTCAAACGTGCCGTTAACTACGCGGACAGTCTCCGTGGCGCCGCCTACTGTCGGCACTGCATCAAAGCAGAAACCCTTACCCACCCAATACTTGTTTCAGCCAGTTCCAGGGTTGCACCTTTTGATAGTGCAGCATCCATTCCTGTCCAATTTTGGGTATGAACAAGAGGAACAGTGCGATCCCCAACTGCTTGGGGTTGTTGGCCGCGTACTTGGGGAAATGCTTTGATGCGATGAGGTAAAAAACGTAGAAGTTCTCGAATAAATTGGGGAAGACAAATAGCAACTTGCGGATGCCTGTCACTTCAAACAGCGCCATCTCCACAATTCGGTAGGCAAACAGCAAGATGCTGGTGTTGCGGGCCAGACGGTTGGTCCACCTCAGGGAGACGAAGGCCTCAAAGGACATGTAGTAAATGTCCAGGGTCTTGTCGATGATCTGATAGTGGCTGCCAAACCCTCCCGTTTCTCCCGTGAGCAACCCGATGGAATCCACCAGCACTACGTCCAGGGCATCACAAGCCATGGAGAGCAGCCCGCCGCCCAGGGGCCAGCGGAGGATGGTGATGGGCGCCAAAAGCCGCAGCGCGATGACGATGGGAATCGCAATCAAGGCAGCCCCTTATTCGGCGTGCTAGTGGCCTGCTCCACCGCCGGGCGCGCCGCCGGATCCTGGCCCCATGCCGGTGGTGCGGGATCGCCGCCGTTGGGCCACGTGCAGCCGGGCCTGAGCGCGGCGCATGGCCACCGACGCCTCTTGCAGTTGCAGGTAGGAATCACGGCGGGATAGCTGCTGCTTGGCGCGCTCCACCGCCGCCAGGGCGCGGGCCTCGTCAATCTCGTCGGAGCGTTCGGCGGCGTCGGCCAGGATGGTCACCCGGTCGCCCATGACCTCCATGAAGCCGCCGGTCACCGCCAAATAGGTCGGCTCACCGTTCTTGCGGTACATGATCTCGCCGGGCTGTAGGGCGGTCATCAAGGGAGCATGGCGAGGCAGGATGCCCAGTTGCCCTTCCATGCCGGGGGCCACGACTATGTCCACGTCGTCGGCAAAGACCCGGCGCTCGGCGGTGATTATCTCCAGGTGAATGGTGGGCATGGGTGCTCCTTACGCTCCCCGCTAAGGCAAGCCTTACGCTCGCCGCTGGGGCAAGTCTCAGGCCGTAGTCTTCATCTTCTCGGCCTTCTCCACCGCCTCGTCAATGGTCCCCACCATGTAGAAGGCCTGCTCCGGCAAGCCGTCGTGCTTGCCCGCCAGGATTTCCGCAAAGCCCCGCACCGTCTCCCGCAGGGGCACGTACTTCCCCGGCTGGTTGGTGAAGGTCTCCGCCACAAAGAAGGGCTGAGTCAGGAACCGCTGGATTCGCCGCGCCCGGAACACGGTGAGCCGGTCCTCTTCCGACAGCTCCTCAATGCCCAGGATGGCGATGATGTCTTGCAAATCTCGGTAGCGTTGGAGCACCTGCTGCACTCCGCGGGCCACCCGGTAGTGCTCCTCGCCCACAATGCCGGGCTGGAGGATGCGCGCGAAGGACGCCAGGGGGTCCACCGCCGGGTACAGGCCTTGGGCCGCGAGAGAGCGCTCCAGGGACACCACCGCGTCCAAGTGGCCGAAGGTGGTGACGATGCCGGGGTCGGTGTAGTCGTCGGCGGGCACGTAGATGGCCTGGAACGAGGTGATGGAGCCGCTCTTGGTGGAGGTGATGCGCTCTTGCAGGGCACCCATCTCGGTGCTGAGGGTCGGCTGGTAGCCCACCGCGGAGGGCATCCGGCCCAGCAGCGCGGAGACTTCCATGCCCGCCAGGATGTAGCGGTAGATGTTGTCAATAAACAGCAGCACGTCCTGGTGCGACTCGTCCCGGAAGAACTCGGCCATGGTCAGGCCGGTGAGGCCGATGCGGGCGCGTACGCCGGGGGTCTCGTTCATCTGCCCGAACACCAACACGGTGGTGGACAGCACGCCGGAGGCCTGCATCTCATGCCACAGGTCATTGCCTTCCCGGGAGCGTTCCCCCACTCCGGCGAACACCGACACGCCCTTATGCACCGCACCGATGTTGCGGATTAGCTCCTGGATGATGACGGTCTTGCCCACGCCGGCGCCGCCGTAAGCGCCTACCTTGCCGCCCTTGGGGAAGGGAGTGATCAGGTCAAAGACCTTGATGCCCGTTTCCAGGAGTTCGATGGACGGGTTCTGCTGGTCAAAGGCAGGAGCGCTGCGGTGGATGGGCCAGCGCGTGGCCGACTCCACCGGCCCCAGGGTGTCCAGGGGAGTGCCGGTGACGTCGAAAAGGCGACCCAGGGTCTCCGGGCCCACGGGCACCGTAACCATAGACCCCATGCTGGCGACTTCAGTGCCGCGGGCCAGCCCTTCCGTGGCGCCCAGGGCCAGGCAGCGCACCCAGTTGTTGCCGATGTGTTGCTGTACCTCCATGACCAGCTTCTGCCCGGAGTTGTCCAGCTCCAGCGCCTCGAAAATGCTGGGAAGCTGGTCCGGGGGGAACTCCACGTCAACCACGGTGCCGATAACCTGCACAATCTTGCCGGTGCTCATGCTTGCTCCTAAAATAGCCCTGTATGAATCCCTTAACCGAGCCTGACGAAATTCCCCCTCGCCCCCATTTGCAAAGAGGGGTTGGGGGGATTTTCGTTCCCGAACCTAGCCTTCCATAGCGACCTGACCGCCAACCAAGTCCAGCAGCTCGTTGGTGATGGTGTTTTGCCGCAGCTTGTTCATGTCCAGGGTCAAGTCCCCCACCAAGGACTTGGAGTTGTCGGTGGCGTTGCGCATGGCCACCATCCGCGCCGACTGCTCGCTGGCGATGGCCTCCAGCAGGGCGTGGTAGACTTCCATCTCCACAAAGCGGGGCAGCAAGCTACCCAGCACCGTCAGGGCGTCGGGCTCGTAGATGTAGCCCACCCGCTGGGCGCTGGTCAGCGCCGCAGGGGTCACCGGCAGCAGCCGGTCCACCGCCGGCTCCTGGTTCATGGTGGAAACGAACCTGGTGTAGGCCAGGTACACCTCGTCCAGCTCCCCGTTGGTGTAGGCGTCGGAGAGCAGGCCGGAGATGGCGGTGGTGTCGGCCAAAGTGGGCCGGTCGCCCAGGTCGGTGAACACCGCGTTCACGTCCTGACCGTATCTCACCATGAAGTCGCGCCCCTTGCGCCCCACCACAATGAGCCGCACCGGGCTGGTCTGCGCCAGGATGAACTGGGCCACCCGCCGGTTCAGGTTGGAGGCCAAGCCGCCGCACAGCCCGCGGTCGGGGGTGAGGGTCAGCACGCCGATGCGCTTCACCTCCCGGACCTGGAGCAGGGGGTGCATGGCGCTATCCTCGTCCCGCGGCTGGGCCGCCAGGTCAGCGATAATCTCCTGGATTTTAGACGCAAAGGGGCGGCCTTGCAGCACCGCGCCCTGGGCATGCCGCATCTTGGAGGCCGCGATGAGGGACATGGCGTTGGTGACCTTGCCGGTGTTCTGTACGCTGCGGATGCGGCGCTTTAAGTCTCTTACGCTGGGCATTATGTCACTACCTTGGATGGGCTTATATTCTCCCCCTTACCAAGGGGGAGTTATAGGGGGTCGTCCCACCCCTCATAGCCTCCCCTTATCAATGGGAGGGATATTCCGCTCACCCCCCCTAGCCCGCCTGCGAGGCAAAGGTGGCCTTGAACTCGGTGATGGCCGCGGTCAGCTTGGTCTCCAGTTCCGCGTTCAGGTCCCGGGTCTGGGCAATGGCCTGGCCGAGTTCCGGGTGGGTGCTGGACATGTAGCGCAGCAACTGCTCCTCAAAGGCGGCGCAGCGGTTCAGCGGGATGTCCACCATGAGGTTGGCGTTCACGGCAAAGAGGACGATGACCTCCTCCTGCATGGACAGGGGGCGATACTGGCCCTGCTTGAGCACTTCCGTGGCGAGCTGGCCGCGGGCAAGCTGCGCGCGGGTGCCCGCATCCAGGTCGGCGGTGCCGAACTGGGCGAAGGTAGCCAGCTCCCGGTACTGGGCCAAGTCCAGGCGCAGGCGTCCCGCTACCCGGCGGATGGCCCGGGTCTGGGCGGCGCCGCCCACTCGGGACACCGAGAGTCCTACGTTCACCGCGGGGCGGATGCCGAAGTTGAACAGCTCCGGCTCCAGGTAAATCTGGCCGTCGGTGATGGAGATGACGTTGGTGGGGATGTAGGCGGACACGTCGCCGGCCTGGGTTTCAATGATCGGCAGCGCGGTGATGGAGCCGCCGCCGTGAGCCTCGTCCAGGCGGGCCGCGCGCTCCAGCAACCGGCTGTGCAGGTAGAAGATGTCGCCGGGGTAGGCCTCCCGTCCCGCGGGCCGCCGCAGCAGCAGGGACATCTGGCGGTAAGCCCAGGCGTGCTTGGTCAGGTCGTCGTAAACGATAAGGGCATCCATGCCCTGCTCCATGAACTCCTCAGCCATGGCGCAGCCGGCATAGGGAGCGATGTACTGCAGGGGCGCCGGGTCGGAGGCGCCGGCGTTCACCACAATGGTGTGGGCCATGGCGCCGTGCTCTTCCAGGAGGCCCACCACTTGCGCCACCTTGCCCTGCTTCTGGCCGATGGCTACGTAGATGCACACCAGGTTGCCGCCCTTCTGGTTGATGATGGTGTCCAGGGCGATGGCGGTCTTGCCGGTGGAGCGGTCGCCGATGATCAGCTCCCGCTGGCCGCGGCCGATGGGGATCATGGCGTCAATGGCCTTGATGCCGGTCTGCACCGGCGTATCCACCGACTTTCGGATTACCACGTTGGGGGCGACCTTCTCCACCGGGCGGGTGGAAGTGGTGAGCACCGGGCCCTTACCATCCAAGGGACGCCCCAGGGGGTCCACCACCCGGCCAATCAGGGCCTTGCCCACCGGCACTTCAATAATCTGGCTGGTGGAGCGCACCCGGTCGCCCTCTTTTACGGCGTTGGCGTTGCCTAGAATTGCGGCGCCCACCAGGTCGGCCTCCAGGTTCAAGGCCAGCCCCAAGATGTTGTTGCCGAAGTCCAGCAGCTCGTTGGAGCGGACTCCGTGCAGCCCCTGGATGCTGGCGATGCCGTCGCCCACCTGGACCACGGTGCCCACATCCACCAGCGTCAACTCGCCGCCAAAGTCTTGAATCTGGCGCCGAATCAGCGAAACTATGTCCTGACCCCTAGTTGTCATTGGCGGTTCCCCTTATTTCCCTATGCCCCGCGCGTGGTGAGCTTGTCGAACCATAAGCGGGAGATGTGCTAAGTTCTTAAGTGCTATCTACCCCGCCGGAGCCGCCACGTGGGAGCGTACCTGCTTGCGCAGGCCCTCCAGGCGGGCGCGCGTGCTGCCGTCCAGCAGTTGGTCGCCGATCTGGATAATTACTCCGCCCAGAATCTCCGGGTCCACCTTGGAGGTGAGCACCACCTCCCGGTTAATCAGCCCGTGAACAAACCGGCTGATCTGGTGCTGGTCGCGGACAGTCAGCCGCACCGCGGAGGTGACTTCAACCTGCTGGCGGCCCCGGTATTCGTCCAGCAGCATCTGGTAGCCAGCCTGCACCTGGGGCATCAGGTTCACCATGCCGCGAGACACCAGCAGCGCCACCAAATTGCGCACCAAAACCGGCTGGCCCTCCAGCACCTGGTTGACCGCGCCGATGCGGTCCGCCACTGGAACCTGGGCGTGGGTCAACAGGGCGCGGAATTGGTCGTCCTGCACCGCCTCGGTGGCGACTTGCAGGCTCTCCGCCCACTGGTCGGCCTGGTTGTGTTCCACCGCCAGGTCAAACAGCGCCTGGGCGTACCGCTTTCCGGAAACTCGTTTGGGCATGAATCAGCTAACTCGGCTTCAAGCTGCCGCCCTCTTCCAGCACCTGGGCGATCAGCGCATGGTGGGCCGTGCGGTCCAGGGACTTTTTGATAACCTGCTCCGCGGCGGTGATGGCCAGGTCGCCGAAGTGGGTGCGTACCTCGTCGATGGCGGCGTCGCGCTCCCGCTGGATGTCGGTGCGGGCCCGGGCGACAAAGGCCTCCGCTTCGTTGCGGGCGCGGCCCATCTCCTCCTCCCGGTACCGGCCGGCGGCCTCCCGGGCCTGGTCCAGCAGGTGCTGCCCCTGCCGCCGCGCCTCGTCCAACTGCTGCTGGATCGTTGCCTGGGAGCTGGCAGCCGCCTCCCGCGCCTGATCCGCCGCGGCCAGACTCTCCCGGATGCGCTCCGAGCGTTGGTCCAGCACCTTCAGCAGGGGCTTGTAGGCAAAGAGATACAGGACACCCAGCAGGATGACGAAGTTGACCAGATATGCGATCAGGCTGGGTATGTTTATTCCGAGAGCAGTCACTGCGAACTCCCGTGTGGCGTCAGCGGCGCCAGAGTTACACTACTACACTACGAATAACAGGATCACGGCCACGATGAGCGAGTAGATGCCCAATGCTTCCGCAAAGGCGATGGCCAGGATCATGTTGGTGGTGATGCTGCCGGTGGCCTCCGGGTTGCGCCCGATGGCGCTCATGGCTGCGGCGCCCAGCAGCCCAATGCCAATGCCCGGGCCGATAACCCCCACGCCGATGGCGATGGCGGCGGCCAGGAACTTGGCTCCCTCACTGGTGATTGCCTGCAAAAGGACCAGATCCATGGTTGAAGACCCTCCTTGTATTTGTACCCTAACGGTTGCCAGATGCTTGCGCCCACGGCGGGCGCCCGCTAGCCTGCTAGTGGTGCTCCTCGTGGTGTACCGCTACGGAGAGGAACACCAGCGTGAGGCCGGCGAATATCACGGACTGGATTAACGCTACCAGTAGCTCCAGGGCGAAGAATATTTGGATGAAGACAAAGGGCGCCAGGAACGTAACCATGACCACCAGGATCTCCCCGGCGGTCATGTTGCCGAACAACCGGAAGGTGAAGCTCACCACTCTAACCAACTCGCTGATCAGCTCCAGGAAGCCCACAAACAGGTCTATGAGCCCGCCCAGAATGTTTCCCTTCAGCAGCTTGCCGAAAGCAAAGAACTTCTTGAAGTAACCCAACCCGTGGGCGCGTAACCCCCAGTACTCCACAAAGGCGAAGGATACCAGGGCCAGCGCCATGGGCATGTTCACGTCGGTACCGGGAGAGCGCAGCAGGTGCGCCTTGATCTCGCCGTCCTGGACAAAGCCCAGGAACTGGTAGAAGGGGAACAGCGACAGTAGGGCGTTGAACAGGACGAAGAAGAAGATGGTGCCCACTACCGGCAGGGCTTTGCGGGCCATCTCCGCCCCCACCACGCCGGTGGCGAAACTCAGCACTCCTTCAATCAGAGTCTCCACCAACCCCTGAAAGCGCCCCGGCACCAGGCTGCGCTTGCGGGTTCCCAAAACAAAGAAGAGGATGATCACCAAGGTGGCAAACCAGGCCGCCAAAAGGGTGTTGGTCACGGCGAATTGCATTGCCCCCAGGGGCTTAGCATGGGGCTTGGCCTCGGCGGCGCCGTGAGCGGCGTCCTTGGCTTTGACCGGCTCCGTGACTCCGTGGCTGTCGTCCTCTGGGCAAGGGCCCAGCCCCAAGTGGCAGTCGCGGACTTCTTGGGGGAATACCGGCTGGGAAGGCAGGTGAATCTCGGGCTGCGCAACAAAGGGGGAAGTGCCGCGGACGGCGGAGCCAATGGCCCCAACAAAGCATCCCGACAAGCCAAGAATTACCAAGCCCAGTGCCACCGGCAGCAACAGGCGTTTCATGAGGGATTGCGGCTTCACTTGCGCCGCTTCTCCGGGGCGTCGCTGCCCCGGCCCTTGGACCCGTACAGCACTGGCAATATCATTTTATAGACACCGTAAAATGCCACCACGCTGCCTAGCACCGTACCAAGCAGGATGAATAGAGGTTTAGTACCCGCTGCCGTGTCCAGAAAGTAGCCGCCCACAATCCCCGCCACCACGCTCAGCGCCACAAACCATCCCAAGCCAGTTAACCGCAGCGCGGCCGTCCACCAACTCATCCCCTTCACCAAGCCCGCCGCATAGTATCACCAGAGTTTTCAAAAGTCAATTCGTCCTCCGCATTACGTAAACCGTAGAAATATGGGCAAAGAAAGACCCCAGCCGCATTGCTGCTGGGGTCTCGCTTCATGTTTGCCGTCACAGCTGAGTTAGCGGTTAGGCTGTTGTTTTCCGAAGTCTTCCAGGTCCAGGTTGTTAATGAAATCGGTGAAGGCGGAAAGCCGCCGCAGCTCCTCCTCCGGTACTTGGCCCTTGACCTCGCCCTCGGCCCCGGGAGTTCCCTCCGGCACGATGGGCTTGCCCGTTTCCTTGTCCAGTAAAATGCCCGCCTTGTCCATGACCGCTTCCGCGGCGAAGATGGGCACTTGGGCCCGTACCGCCAGGGCCATGGCGTCGCTGGGCCGGGAGTCAATCTCTTTTTCGGAGCCGTTCACCTGGATGACGATCTTGGCGTAGAAGGTGTCGTTTTGCAGGTCGTTGACCAGGATGTGCTTGATGGCGCCGCCCAGAGATTCGATCATGGT
>SHYG01000028.1 GCA_009692925.1 Dehalococcoidia bacterium | reverse complement strand
TACATAACGTATGTTGTGCGACCCAAAGCCTCGCTGCGATCGATCCTTAGCCTAGGCCGGAGCCGCGCACCACCACGAGGGGGCCTTCCAGCGCCATGAGCTGGGCCTCGATCTCCCGCCGCAGTCCGTCCAGGTTCCAGCCCTTGGCCGCCGAAACAAACACCCTGGGGTGGTCCTGCAGCTCCGGCATGGCGGAGTACACTAGGCGCGCGCCTGCTTCCGCCTGCGCCTGGCCCTCGCTGGGCAGGGCCAGCAGGTCTACCTTGTTCACCACCAGCAGGCGTGGCTTCTTCGCTAGGTCCAGGTCATGGAGGGTGTTCTCCACCACCAGGGCCTGCTCGGAGGCCTTGGAGTGAGTTATGTCTATGACGTGGAGCAGCAGGTCCGAGTCGGCCAGCTCCTCCAGGGTGGCGCGGAAGGCCGCCACCACCGTGGGGGAGAGCTTCTGGATGAACCCTACGGTGTCGGTGAGCAGCAGCGGCGCGCCCGAGGGCAGGCGGATGCGGCGGGTGACGGGGTCCAAGGTGGAGAAGAGCTGGTTCTCCGCGGTGACTCCGGCGCTGCTCAGGGCGTTGAACAGGGTGCTCTTCCCCACGTTGGTGTACCCCACCAGCGTGGCAAGGGGCACGCCGGAATTCTTGCGCTGACCCCGGTACAGGCCCCGTCGCTTCCGAACCTGCTCCAGCTCCTGCTGCAGTTTCTGGATGCGCTGGCGGATGAGGCGCCGGTCGGTCTCCAACTGACTCTCGCCGGGGCCGCGAGTGCCGATGCCGGCGCCCAGCCGTTCCAAGTGGGACCACTGGCCCACCAGCCGGGGGAGCAGGTACTGATGCTGGGCCAACTCCACCTGGAGCTTGCCTTCATGAGTGCGGGCGTGGCGGCCAAACACGTCCAGGATCAGGGCGGTGCGGTCAATAATCTTGAGCTGGAGGGCCTCTTCCAGGTTGCGCTGCTGAGCGGGGGTCAACTCGTCGTCGAAGATGACGACGTCGGCCTCCTGCGCTTCCGCCAGCTCCTGCAGCTCCTCCAGCTTGCCCTTACCCATGTAGGTGGAAGTGAGGCGGTTGGCGTGCTGGGTAATCTCCCCCACCACCTCGGCGCCGGCGGTGCGGGCCAGATAGGCCAGCTCCAGAACCGTGTCTTTCAGATCCCACAGGGCGGCGCGGCTCTTCACCTCCACCGCCGCCAGGATGGCCCGCTCGACCTTTGGACCGGTTTCCACCGTTGCGCGCGGAATCGGCTAGCTCCTGACGGGGGCTGGAATACGCCAGCCCTCCAGGCGGCGGCAGCCTTCCTCGATGCGTTCGTCGGGGGTGGTCAGCGACAGCCGGATATATCCTTCGCCGCACTTGCCGTAGCTGGAGCCGGGAGTGACCACGATGTTGATCTCGTCCAGCAGGCGGGCGGCGAACTGGGCGGAGGTAAAGCCTTCCGGGACGTGGGACCAGATGTACAGGCTGGCCTGGGGCACCGCCGTTTTTAGGCCGAGACGGCGCAGAGCCTGCACCACCAGGTCGCGGCGGCGCTGGTACACCACCCGGTTCTCCTCGATGCACTCTTGGGAGCCGGTAAGCGCCTCAATGGCCATCTCCTGGATGGATTGGGGAATGCCCGAGTCCAGGTTGGCCTTGATTTGGAAGAGGGCCTTGATCATGGTGGCGTTGCCCACAGCCATGCCGATGCGCCAGCCGGTCATGTTGTAGGTCTTGGACAGGGAGTGGAACTCCAGGCCCATCTCCTTGGCTCCGTCAAGCTGCATGAAGCTGGAGGGCCGGTAGCCGTCGTAGCCGACCTCGCTGTAGGCGGCGTCGTGGAGCAGGGCGATGTCGTTCTGGCGGCAGAAGGCCAGCGCTGATTCCAGATCTTCCGCGGAGGCCACCGCGCTGGTGGGGTTGTTGGGGTAGTTGAGCCACATCACCTTGGCGGCGCGGGCCACCTCGTCTGGGATGGCATCCAGCTCCGGCAGCCAGCCGTTTTCTTCGTGGAGGGGCATGGTGTAGCTCTCCGCCCCGGCAAACATGGTTCCCACCCCATACACCGGGTAGGCCGGGTCGGGAATCAGGGCCAGGTCGCCGGGGTCCAGGAAGCAGAAGGCGGCGTGGCCGATGCCCTCCTTGGCGCCGATAAGAGGCAGCACCTCTTTGTCAGGGTCCAGCTTCACGCCAAACCGCTGGTCGTACCAGTAGGCGATGGCCCGGCGCAGCTCTGGCAGGCCGTCGGTCTCGGGGTATCGATGATTAGGCGGACTTTGCGAGGCGGTCAGCAGCCGGTCGATGAACGGCTGGGGTGTGGGAATATCCGGGTCGCCGATGCCGAAGGTGACCACATCCACTCCCGCCGCGCGCTTGGCGGCGATGATGCGGGAGATCTCCACAAAGGGATAGGGGGAGAGTTTTCCGAGACGGTTAGAGAGTTTCATGCCCACCATAAATCCTTACGCTTGCCTTAACAGGGTGCTGAAAAAGGGGTCGACGGCCCGAAATCGTCCCAATGTTCGTATCTGAGAGTCCGTCCATTTTTCGCAAAATCGGGGTTTTTCAGCAGCCTGCTAGGCCTGTCTGAAAATGTCCCGGAGCCGCAGCGCGAAGCCGTTGATGGCCTCAGACTCCAGAGTCCCGTCAACACCGACAATTCTCACTACCGTAAGCTCATCGGTGGAAAGCCTCAGCATCTCCACGGTCTCGGCCTCGGGGCTGACCAGCCAGCACTCCCTTAAGCCGGCGCGCTGGTAGTCTTCCAGCTTGTCCTCAATGTCCCGGCGGGTGTTGCTGGGCGAGAGCACCTCTACCACCAGGTCCGGCGGGACCTCCAGAACAGGCATCCCCCGCAGTTGGGACGGGCCCGTAATGCCGGTACGCTCTGCACTGAGGAACAAGACGTCGGGCTGGCGAACCAGCAGCGGCGCCCGCTGGATGAGCAGGTCCACGGGGGCTGCCAGGACCACGCCCAAGTCGTGTTCAATGACAAAATTGCTGAGGCGTCTCGAAATCTCCATGGCGAACCACTGGTGCATAGTCGTCGGCGCAGGGGCCATCACCAAAACTCCGTCCACGATGTCGTAGCGCTGCTTGGTCTCGGGGATGGCCAAATATGCGTCGTAGGTAAGCCGTTTGGTCTTGGTGGTCATTCCGGCCCCCACTCGCCGTTGAAGACCTCGACAGCCGGGCCTTCCAGGAACACCTCGCCGGAGCCGTCCCACTGGATGGTGAGGGCGCCTCCCGGCAAGCTTATGTCAACTATATCCCCGGTGAGGCCCAGCAGCCGTCCGGCCACGGCAATGGCGCACGCCCCCGTGCCGCAGGCCTGGGTCTCCCCGGAGCCGCGCTCCCAAACTCGGGCAGTGAGCTTGCCTGGCGCAGTGAGGTTCACAATCTCAAAGTTGACCCGCCGGGGAAACATGGGGTGGTGCTCCACCAGGGGGCCAATGGTGTGCAGGGGGAACTGGCCCACCGGCTCGTCCTGGAAGCACACCGCGTGGGGGTTGCCCATGGAGACGAAGGTGCAGGGAAGCGGCACGTCCCGGATGCGCACGGGGTATTTGAGGGCTGGCCCCCTCTTGAAGCCCATAGCGGGATCTAGGGTCACCGGCACGTCTTGCGGGTCTAACCGGGGGCGGCCCATGGACACCCGCGCTCCGGATACCCGCCTGCCCTGGTACACGGGCGCCACCGTGCGGATTCCCGCCAGGGTCTCCACCGTCAAGCCGCCTTTGGGCGGGCTGACAATGCCTCGTTCAATGGCGTATTTGGCGAAGCAGCGGATGCCGTTGCCGCACATTTCCCCTTCCGAGCCGTCGGCGTTGAACATGCGCATTCGCAAGTGGGCCACGTCTGAATCCAAAATGAGGATGAGGCCGTCGCTGCCCACGCCAAAGTGGCGGTCGCTGACGGCCCGGGATACCTGCGGCCAGTCCATGTCCAGGCGGCGGGCGTCAACGTACACATAGTCGTTGCCCGCGCCCTGCATCTTGGTGAATTTCATGCCGGGCCTCTAAAGGGGAGTGCCAGACTATTCTATCACAGGCGGCGTACCGGATTGGCTGGACCAGCATTGGGACACCAGGGCTTCGGCCTGCTCCACAAGCGCGGCATCGCCGGCGTCCAGCCAGCGAATGCGGGAGTCGCCAGGCTTGAACCAGGTGTACTGCCGCCGGGCCAGCCGGTGGGTCTGAAACTTGGTGCGCTGCACCGCCTCGGCCAGGGAAATCTCTCCCGCTAGGTGCTGGCCCAGCTCCCGGTAGCCGAGGCTGGCTAGCGGGCCCTGCCCAATTGGATAGCCCAGCGTAATCAGACCGCGCACCTCCTGCAGGAAGCCGGCGGCCATCATCTGCTCCACCCGCAAGTCTATGCGCCGGTACAGCTCCTCCCGCTCCAGGGTCAGCCCGAGAATCAGCGGCTGGAAGCTTGGGGGAATCCGGCCCGCCGGTGGCGCTGCCGCAAGTTGCCCAGCCTGGCGCACCTCCAGCGCGCGGATGACGCGGCGAAGGTTGCGCGGGTCTAGCTGGGCGGCCCGGCGAGGGTCCAGCGCCGCCAGCTCCTGGTGCAGCGCCAGCGGTCCGTGCTCCGCGGCACGCTGCTCCAGGTCTTGGCGAAACTGACTGTTCGGCGGCACCTGCGGCACCTGCCAGCCCTCCGCCAGCGCCCACACGTACTGCCCGGTGCCGCCAACTACCAGGGGCAGATGGCCCCGCTGGGCGATATCAGCGATGCTGGCACGGGCCAGCGGCAGGAACTCTCCCAGACTGAAATCCGCGCCGGGACCAAGGATGTCCACCAGGTGATGGGGCGCCTGGCTCCGCTCTTCGGCGGAGGGTTTGGCGGTGCCGATGTCCATGCCGCGGTAGACCTGGCGGCTGTCGGCGTTGATGATCTCGCCGCGAAAGCGCTGGGACATGGAGAGGGCCAGCGCAGTCTTGCCCGCAGCGGTGGGGCCAACGATGAAGAGGACGGGTGCCTGTGTTGCGGGCAAGTTACGACAGGGCTTTGGCAGCGGCAGTCGCTCGCGCAATCTCCACAAACTGGGCTGCTTGCAGGCTGGCGCCGCCGACCAGCGCGCCGTGGATGCTGGCCTGCCCGGCGTAACCCGCAACGTTGCCGGGGTTCACGCTACCCCCGTACAGCAGCGGCACCTGCCCGGCGGCGGCGCCAAACAACTCCCGCAGCGCCTCGGCAATCGTGCCGCCCATGACCTCCGCGGCAATTTCCGGCGTGGCTGCCCGCCCGGTGCCGATGGCCCACACCGGCTCGTAGGCTACCACCAGCCCGGTTATGTCATGTACGCCAGCCAGCCCGGCCTTGACCTGCTGCCCCACCACCTGGGCAGCCCGCCCGGACTCCCGCTGCTCCAAGGTCTCGCCCACACACAGGATGGGGCGCAGGCCGTGGGCAAAGGCGGCCTTCACCTTGCGATTAATCAGGCCGTCATCCTCGCCGAAGAGCTGCCGCCGCTCCGAGTGGCCCAGGATCACATAGTCGCACAGCCCTTGCAGCATGGCGGCGGAGACCTCCCCGGTGAAGGCCCCCGACTTCTCAAAGTGCATGTTCTGGGCGCCCACTTTGATGCTGGAGCCGCGCACCGCGTCCCGCACCGCCGCCAGGGAGATGAAGGGCGGGCAGAGGATAACCTCCACGCCGCGCAGCGCCTTCATCCCCTCCCGCACGCCGGCGGCCAGGGCGGTGGCTTCTGCCAGGGTGGTGTTCATCTTCCAGTTGCCGGCGACCACGGGGGTAGGCATTACGGTTCTCCTAGCCGGTAGCGTTTACGGGCCGTACTTAATCAGCTTGCCGGCGTGGGCCAGGGCCAGCAGCATCACCTGGGTTGCCGGGATGCGGCCGATGCTGCCCTGAGCGCAGTCCCGCTCGTTGAAGCGCGGCACTCCCTCGCCCTTGGTCAGCTTGGAGTGGAGCATGAAGGGCACCGGGTGCCAGCTATGACCGGCCATTACCGCCGGCGTGGAGTGGTCCCCGGCTATCATGAACACGTCGGGGTCCAGCTCACGGATGCGCGGGATGAAGGGGTCCAGCTCCTCCAGGCGCAGCACCTTGGCACTGAAGTTGCCGTCCTCGCCTGCAGTGTCGGCGGGCTTGTAGTGGATGAAGAAGAAGTCGTGGTCGCCGTAGCTCTGGTGCAGTGTCTCCACCTCGCCGGCAAAGTCGTGGCCCGTGGGGATAATGCGCATCCCCGCCACGGTGGCCAGCCCGCGGTACATGGGGTAGGCGGCGATGCCCGCGGGGTTAAGATGGTAGACCTGACCCATGGGCGGCAGGCTGGGCATCTGGGCGAAGCCGCGCAGCAGCACCATGTTGGCCCGCTCCTCCTCCGCCAGCAGTTGTCTGGCCTGGTCCGCAAACTGGTTCACCAGCCGGGAGGTCTTGGTCGCGCCCAAGTCCAGCGCCTTGGTGGTCAGGGGGGGCACACCCACCACTTGGGGGTCGGTCTCGGTGATGCGCTCCGAGAGGCCTTCGCCGCGCAGCCGCAGCACAAACCGGTAGCCTTCCACGGGCATGACGCTAAGTTCCACGCCGGGTAGCTTTATCTGGTTCAGGCGCCGGCACAGGGGCGCGCTCAACTCCGAGGCGATGCGACCCGCCCGCCGGTCGGTCAGCAGGCCGCCGCCGTCCACGGTGCAGAAGTTGCCCCGAGCGGCCACGTCGCCGGGCATCAGCTCCATGTCGATGCCGAGGGCTTCCAAGGCGCCTCGTCCAATAAGGTACTTGAGGGGGTCGTAGCCGAAGAGGGCCAAATGGCCGGGGCCGCTGCCAGGCGCCACTCCCGGCAGCATCGGTGTGGTCAGGCCGCAGGCGCTCTCCCGGGCCATGGCGTCCAGGTTGGGGATGCGCGCCGTCTCTAGCTCCGACCGCCGGGTGACGGGGTGAGCCAGCCCGCCTAGGCCGTCCACCACCAGCATGACGATCTTGGACGGAGTGGCGGTGTAGCAGTCGCGGATCTGTTCCAGGTCAATCATTATTCAACTCCAAGAAACTGGCAGCTCCAAGCAACTGGTCCTAACGGTGTGTCGAGCTAGGCATCCGGCAGCGCGGCGATGCCCGGCAGGACTTTGCCCTCCAGAAACTCCAGGGAGGCGCCGCCGCCGGTGGAGACGTGGGTCATCTTATCCATCAGGCCCAGCTCCTCCACGGCCTCGGCGGTGGACCCGCCGCCCACCACGGTGGTGACGCCCTTCAGCCCGGCGATGGCCTGGGCCACCGACCGGGTGCCCTGGCTGAACTTGGGCATCTCAAAGACCCCCATTGGCCCGTTCCAGATGATGGTCTTGCAGCCCCGCAGCTCCTGGGAGAACTGCTTGGCCGTCTTCTCGCCGATGTCCATGACGAACCAGCCCTCGGGCACCTGGGCGGCGGGCACTGTCTTGACCTGGGGCGGCTCCTTGTCGAACTGGCTGGCTACCACCAAATCCTGGGGCAGGTGGAGCTTGATCTTGCCCGCCTGGCCCCGGGCCAGCACCTCTTTGGCGAACTCCACCCGGTCCGCCTCGAATCTGGAGGCGCCGGTGCCGTGGCCCTGGGCGCGCAGGAAGGTGACCGCCATGCCGCCGCCGATGAACAGGTGGTCCAGCCGGTCCAGCAGGTTCTGCAGCACCAGGATTTTGTCGCTGACCTTGGCGCCGCCCATGAGCGCCGCCAGGGGCCGCCGCGGCGACTCCAGGGCGTGGCCCATGGACTCAATCTCCCGCTGCATCAGCAACCCCATGGCCGAGGGCAGCACCTTGGAAACGCCTACGGTGGAGGCGTGGGCGCGGTGGGCCACCGCAAAGGCGTCCATGACAAAGCAGTCGGCCGGTGCCGCCAGGGCGCGAGCGAAGGCGGGGTCGTTTTTCTCCTCCCCGGCGTGGAAGCGCAGGTTCTCCAGCAGGACAATCTCGCCGGGGCGCATGGCCTTCACCGCCGCCTCCACCTCCGGTCCGATGCAGTCCCGCAGGCTGCGCACCCGCCGCTCCAGCAGCGCCGACAAACGGTCGCCCACCGGGGCCAGGCGCACCGCTTCCATTACTTTGCCGCCGGGCCGCCCCAGGTGGGAGCACAGGATGACCCGGCTGCCCTGCTCCAGCAGGTACTCGATGGTGGGCAGCGTGGCCCGCAGGCGCTGGTCGTAGGAGGCGATGGCAGCCACTCCCTCCTGCTCAATGGGCACATTGAAGTCCACTCGCACCAGGACCTTCTTGCCTTTGACATCCAGGTTAGCCAGAACCCGCTTGCCCATCACTCCTCCAAGCAAGTAAGCTGTCAGCTATCAGCCGCCACACGCCTCTAGAGAAGGGCCTGGGCCTGACTGCTGACAGCTTTCACGCGCCGCCTTCCCGCGCCCAGTCACCCAGGTCTTGAAAGGCGCGGCGGCCTTCCGGGGTTAGTCCGGTTTCCTCCAGCGCCGCCAGGGCTTGGCCCGCCAGCTCTTTCGCGCGGTTCTCCGCATAGCTGCGGGCGCCGGCCTGGTCCAGTATCTGAATCAGGCGGGCCACATCCGCCGGCTCCAGCACCCGCTTCAGGTACACTGCGCCCAGGTCCCGCTTCACCGCCGGGCGTCCCGTCTCCAGGGCGTACACCAGGGGCAACCCCTTCTTCTTGTTCAGCACGTTGCTGGCGGTCATGCCGTCGCCGCGCTGGCCCCACAGGTCGGTGATATCCTGCGACACCTGCCGCGCCATGCCCAGCAGGATGCCCGCCTCGCGGAACCGGGCGCACGCCGCATCGTCCGCACCGGCGGCCAGGGCGCCCAGCTCGGCGGCGCATCCGGTAAGGGCGCCCGCTTTGCGCCGGACCATGTCGTCGTACTGGCCGAGGGTGACCATCAACTGATCCTGAAAGGTCAAGTCCTGGTACTGGCCCTCGCATAGCGCCAAACAGGCCCGGTCCAGCGCCTGCACCGCCTGGAGCACCCGCTCCGGCGACATCCCCTGCTGGGCCAGCCCCATCACCGCCGTGCGACCCAGGGCGTGCAGTCCGGCTCCGGCGTTGATGGCCTGGGCCGGTCCCCACACCCACCAGATGCTGGGCCGGGCGTTGGCGTCGGCGCGGCCGGCCTGCACGTCGCCATGCACCAGGGTAAAGTTATACACCAGCTCCACCGCCGCCGCCACCGGCAGGGCCGGCTGGAAGCTGCCGCAGAGGGCCTGGCAGGAGGTTAGCGCCAGCATGGACGGTAGGTGCGGCGTGGGCGTTGCTTCTTCAGGCTGACCGCGCTGGTCTACCCAGCCCAGGTGGTAGCGCAACAGGTTATATAAGAAGCCCTGGCGAGAAGCCAGCAGCCCCTGCAGCGCTTGGGTTAGGGCCTGCTGATACGACAGGTATGGAGAGGGAAGGCGGGTCATGTTATCTGCCTCGGGCTGCTTGGAGCACCTGCTGGTACGGGAGCGCGCCCGAGCGCAGGAGCCGAGGCTTGTTGGTGGTGACATCTACCACGGTGGAGGACAGACCTTTGGGCGCGGGGCCACCGCGGACCACGTAGCTCACTCGGTGGCCGACCTCCGCGATCACCGCTTCCAGGGTGCGTAGCTCCGGCTGGCCCAGGCCACCGAAGCTGGCGCCCGCGATGGGTCGTCCCAGCTCCGTTGCCAGACCCAGCGGCACCGGATGGTCTGGCATTCGCGGCGACACCGTGGCGCGCCCGCCGGTAATCACATCGGGCATCCACGCCGCCTTGGGGACTATCAGAGTAAGCGGGCCCGGCCAGAACATATGGGCCAAGCGCAGGGCCAGCTTGGGAATCTCCTGAGTCACCCGGTCCAGTTGATCCCAGTTGGCCACCATCATGGTCAGAGCCAAGCCATATAATGTGTCGGTGGGGAGGGCCACCACGCCGTGCTCGCGCAGATGCTGCACCGCGGTGGTTATCTCTCGCTGAAGACTGCCGAGATTGTCAGTGGGCGCTTGATCCTGCAACGCTCTATCGCTCGTCCGCCCAGGGCCTGGCAGGCAGGGCCCCATTAGGCCCTGCAAATACCGAGGGTTTAGGCGGATCTGGTACCTCGAAATAGGCTAACTTGTATGCGCCGGCAATGGGAGAGAGGCCCCCGCTGCCTTGACGGAGTATAGCATAGTTGCTAGACTTGGCGCATTCACCGGCTAGGCTGCGTCCTTCCGAAATCCGCCGAGGCTTTGATGGCTTCAGCAGGCCCATTTCGAGAAATATGCCGGGAGTTGGTGGATGGCTTACTTGGCTGCTGCTGGAAGTCGTCATGGCGAAGCGCTCCGGGAATTACGCGGGCCGGTCCGGTGAGACTATCAGTCGGTGGGACGTTTAGGAGGTAAGGCGTACGCAGAGCGATAAGGTGACCCGAGGGAACCGAGTCAACTCCAGCGGCGACCTGGAAGTGTCGGCTTACCTGGAGATTGCACGCAACCGCAAGGGAGCGGCGTCGGAGTTGGTGGAGGAGGACAAGCCGGTCAATGAGGGCGTGGTGGTCATTGACTTTGGCTCCCAATACACCCACCTCATCGCCCGGCGCATCCGCGAACTGAAGGTATACTCGGAGATCATCCCCGCCTCCGCGACGTGGGAGCAGGTGCGGCATCTAAACCCCGCGGGAGTAGTGCTTTCCGGCGGCCCGGCCAGCGTGTACGACGCCGGCGCCCCGGAGATTCCTGCCTGGGTGTTTGAGCGCCGCCTTCCGGTGCTGGGCATCTGCTACGGCATGCAGGCTTTGGTGCACCAACTGGGCGGCCGGGTTTCGCCGGGGGCCAAGCGGGAGTACGGCCACGCCACCCTGAACCTGAATACGCCGGACTGCGACCTGTTCACCGGCCTGCCCACCGCCTTCCCGGTGTGGATGAGCCACGGCGACCGCGTGGAAGCCCTGCCTCCCGGCTTCTCCGCCTTGGCCTTCACCGACAACTCGCCCATCGCGGCTATGGGCAACAACGACAACATCATCGGCCTGCAGTTCCACCCGGAGGTCAACCACACACCCCTGGGCCGCAACATCCTGCAGAACTTTCTGTTCCAAACCTGCCGCTGCCGGGGCGCCTGGACTCCCGCCAGCTTTGTCAGCCAGTCCATCGCCCGCATCAAGGAGCAGGTCGGCGAGGGCCGCGTAATCTGCGCGCTGTCCGGCGGCGTTGACTCCTCCGTGACGGCGGTGTTGCTGCACCAGGCTATCGGCGAGCAGCTGACCTGCATCTTCGTGAACAACGGGCTGCTGCGACTGGAGGAGCCGGAGCGGGTCCAGGCCACCTTCCGGCGGCACCTGGGCCTGAAGCTGCTGTACGTGGACGCCTCGGACCGGTTTCTGGCGCGCCTTCAGGGGGTCATTGACCCGGAGGTCAAGCGCAAAGCGGTGGGCGAGGAGTTCATCCGCGTGTTTGAGGAGGCCGCCTCCCAGCTGGGCCGCACCGACTTCCTGGCCCAGGGCACTCTGTACCCCGACGTTATTGAGAGCCAGACCCCGGAGAACCGCGCCTCCGCCCGCATCAAGACCCACCACAACGTCGGCGGCTTGCCCGAGTACATGAAGCTCAAGCTGGTGGAGCCCCTGCGCTACCTGTTTAAAGATGAGGTGCGCGCCGTAGGCCTGGAGTTGGGCCTGGCCCACGAGATGGTGGCGCGCCAGCCCTTTCCCGGGCCGGGGCTGGCCATCCGGATTATTGGCGAGGTCACCAAGGCGCGGGCGGACATCCTGCGGGCCTGCGACTGGGTGGTGATCGACGAGATCAAGAAGGCCAACCTGTACGAGCAGGTGTGGCAGAGCTTTGCGGTGCTCACCGACAGCCGCACCGTGGGCGTCATGGGCGACTTCCGCACCTACGGCTACGTCTGCGCCATCCGCGCCGTGTCCAGCGAGGACGCCATGACCGCCGACTGGGTGCGCCTGCCCTACGACGTGCTGGCCCGCATCTCCAGCCGCATCGTCAACGAGGTGCCGGGCGTCAACCGCGTGGTGTATGACATCACCAGCAAGCCTCCCGGCACCATCGAGTGGGAGTAGCAGCGGCGGGCATGCGTTTGGGACGTAAATCCCCCCAACCCCCCTTTGCAAAGGGGGGTTGGGGGGGATTTGATCACTGGCTGGAGCCTTGGGCCGTGGAAGTGCTGCCTTGAAAGTCCTGATCGTCGGCGCCGGAGGACGGGAGCATGCCCTGGCCTGGCGGCTGCGGAAAAGTCCTAGCCTCAGCCAGCTTTGGGTGGCCGGCGGCAACGCAGGCACCGCGGCCATCGCTACCAACCTGCCGGTCAACCCGGAGGACGTGGAAGCGGTAGCATCCGAGGCCGGCGCGCTGCGGGCCGACCTGGTGGTGGTAGGCCCCGAAGTCCCTTTGGCCCTGGGCCTGGTCGATCGCCTGTCCAGCCTGGGCATCCCCGCCTTTGGACCCAGCGCCGCCGCCGCGCAGCTTGAATCCAGCAAGAGCTTCGCCCTAGAAGTAATGCGCGAAGCCGGCGTGCCCTCTCCCTGGTTTCGCGTGTTTCACGACCAGTCGGAAGCCCTGGCGTTTATTGACGGCCACGCCGGACCCCTGGTGGTGAAGGCCGACGGCCTGGCCGCGGGCAAGGGTGTCTTCCTGTGCGCCGCTCGGGAGGAAGCCGCCGCCGCGGTGCGGGCGTGCATGAGCCAGGGCGTCTTCGGCGCGGCGGGAGAAGCGGTGGTGCTGGAGGAGATGCTGGAGGGCCCGGAGGTCAGTGTCTTCGCCTTTAGCGATGGGGAGCACATCTCCTCCCTGGCGGCGGCCTGCGACTACAAGCGCCTGCTGGACGGCGACCAGGGCCCCAACACCGGCGGAATGGGGAGCTACGCGCCGCCGCTCTTCTGGGATTCGGCTTTGGCGGGCAAAATCTCCCGCACCGTGATGCAGCCGGTGATCCAGACCCTGGCGGTCAGGGGCATCCCCTATCGGGGCGTGCTGTACGCCGGGATTATGTTAACTAAGGAAGGCCCCAAGGTGCTGGAGTTCAACTGCCGCCTGGGCGACCCGGAGGCCCAGGTAATTCTGCCCTTGCTGGAAGGCGACCCGCTGGAGTTGATGCTGGCCTGCGCCCAGGGCCGGCTGGCGCAAACGCCGGTGCGCTGGCGCGACCAACCCCACGTGGGGGTGGTCATCACCTCCGGCGGCTACCCCGGAACATACCAGACCGGACTGGAAATTACCGGCCTGGAGCAGGCCGTGGCGGACACCCATGTCTTTCATGCCGGCACTCGATTGGTGCCTGGGGAAGGCCGGGCCAAGGTCGTAACCAGCGGCGGGCGCGTGCTCACCGTGGTGGGCTGGGGAGACTCTCTGGAGCAGGCCCGCGCCGCCGCCTACCGCCGCGCCCAGGGGATTAGCTTTCAGAGGGCCTACTACCGCCGGGACATCGCCACTGCGGGGGTCGCCCGCACTCGTCCGAGTGCCTGAATGAGCACCAGTAGCCATCGCACCGCCCAATTAGACTTGCAGGCTCGTTCCGGTCTGGAGGCAGCCCTCCGGCAGGTGGCAGACCAGGGGCAATTGGAGCATTTGCACCAGGAGCGCTGGGGGCAGACTGGCACGATGGCTGCCTGGCTGGGCCAGGAGGCGCTGGCTGGGCTGTCAGAGTCGCAAGCCCTGGCCCTTTACCGGGCGTCGGGCGGCACGCACACCGCCCAGTTCCGCACCAGCCCCATCGCTGACATTAGGGACTCCCTGGACTTTCTGCTTTATGATACCATCTCGTTGGAGAGCCGCTTTGCCGAGTTTGCGGCGGAGGATGGGTTCTACAAGCTGGCCGGCGCGGGCAAGGAGCTGGCATCGTTCCTCCTGTGTCTGCGCGAGCCGGGCCTGTTTGCCCCCTGGCGGCCTTACACCGAGCGGGCCCTCCGGCGGCTCGAGATGTACCCGGCAACACTGAGGCAGGGGCATCTGGGTCTGCGTTATCTGGACCTGCTGGACGCCTTGCAACGGCTGCGGCAGCAACTCGGCCCGGCGGATTTTCGGTGGGTGGACAGCTTTTGCTACACGGTGGGCCGGCTTCCCAAACCAGTATTTTGAAGAGGTAGGCATGGCGTGGCGAGATACCCTGGTTAAGCTCCGGGACAGCGTGGCCAAGGCGCGGACCGAGAAGCAGCGCGAGGCTGAGACCTTGCTGGAGGAGCGGCGGGATCACCGGATGAAGCTGCAGGAGATGGCGAACTCCCTGGGGATCACCCTGCTTCTGACGGAGATGAACACTGTCCTCATGGAAGGCCACGGCGAGGTTGAGACTTTCTCCTCCTGGGAGCCGCTGGGCCCCCTGCTGGAGGTTGGGTCTATCCTTCCAGGATTTGATGACGACGACGAAGACGACGACGATTTTGAAGAGGATGATGTGGACGTCACTAGCTCGGTGCTGTCCTGGGACGAGGGCGGAGAACGGGAGCTAGTGGTGGACCTGGGCTGGGACGAAGATGGCATGTTCCTGGAGGTAAACGGCGAGGAAACCCGCCACGAACGGACCGCCCTGGAGCGGGCTCTGGTGCAGGCGTTCAAGGATGAGCTGGGGCTGTAAAGGACTCCCTGAGTATGCTCCCACGAAATGCCAATCAGCCCAAAGCTAGCCTTCCTGCCGCCGCCCCATCGCCCGCGGTGCTCACCGACTTCGACGACACCGCCGCGGTGCAGAATGTGGCGGAGATGCTCCTGGAGCGCTTCGGCGATCCCTCCTGGAAGCAGGTGCGCCAGCGGTTCCGCGAAGGCGACCTGACCCTGAAGGAGTACCAGGAGATTGCCTTCCGCCAGATTCAGGCTGACCGCGCCACCATGCAGGCATTCGTCCAGGAGAACGCCAATCTGCGCCCCCACTTCGGCGCACTGTGGGACTACTGCCTGGCTCATAGCGTGCCCATGGCAGTGGTTAGCCAGGGCCTGGATTTCTACATCAAGGCCCTGCTGCACAAGGAGGGGTACCCCCAGGTGCCCGTCTACTCTGTCAACACGCGGTTCACTCGCCGGGGCATTACCTACCAGTACCGCCACACCAACCCCGGCCAGGAGCACCTGGGCAACTCCAAGGGCTTGGTGGTGGACCAGTACCGCCAGCAGGGGCATTATGTCATCTACATCGGCGATGGCCGGTCGGACTTTGAGGCGGCGGAGCGGGCGGATCTGGTGTTTGCCCACAAAGTGCTGGCGGAGGAGTGCCAGCGCCAGCAGATTCCCTTCCAGCCCTTCCAGGACTTTGGCAGCGTGCTGGCGGCCCTGCGCAAGTTCCGCGCCAACGGGGCGAGCGCCGGTGCGGCAACGGAGAGTAGAGTTCGCCTGGGCCGGCCCCGGGAGAGCAGGGAGTTTGGTTCAATGCACGAGGAGGGGTCAAGGTGATTGACCGTTACTCCCGGCCCGCCATGAAGCGGGTCTGGTCTGAGGAGAACAAGTACCAGAAGTGGCTGGAGGTGGAGCTGGCCGCCTGCGAGGCCTGGGCGGAGGAAGGCGTCATCCCCCAGGACGACATCGCCAACCTGCGCCGGGCCAAGTACAACCACAAGCGGATGATGGAGCTGTTTGAGACCACGCGCCACGACGTCACCGCCTTCCTCACCTCCATCACGGAAGGGCTGGGCCCCGAGGGTCGCTGGCTGCACCTGGGCCTGACCTCCTCCGACATGCTGGACACCGCCCAGGCGCTGCAGATGGTGGAGTCGGGCCAGCTCCTGCTCCAGGACCTGGACGAGGCCATCGAGGCGGTGGCGAAGCAGGCCCTGCGCTACCAGGAAACGCTGATGATGGGCCGCACCCACGGCGTTCACGCCGAGCCCATGACCTTCGGGCTGAAGCTGGCCCTGTGGTGGGAGGAGCTGCGCCGCCAGCGCGCCCGTTTGGTGGACGCCTGCGAGGGCATTCGCGTGGGCAAGGTCTCCGGCGCCGTGGGCACCCATGCCACCGTGCCGCCTTCCGTGGAGGACCGGGTGTGCCAGCGCCTGGGCCTGGTGCCCGCCCCCGTGTCCAACCAGGTCATTCAGCGGGACCGCTACGCCCACTTCATCCTGACCCTGGCGCTGATTGCCGCCTCCCTGGAGAAGTTCGCCACGGAGATTCGCTCCCTCCAGCGCACGGAGATTCACGAGTTGGAAGAACCCTTTGGCGCGGGGCAGACCGGCTCCTCATCCATGCCGCACAAGCGCAACCCCGAGCTGGCCGAGCGCATCTGCGGGCTGGCGCGCCTCATCCGGGGGCACAGCGTCACCGCCCTGGAGAACGTGGCCCTGTGGGGCGAGCGGGACATCAGCCACTCCTCCGCGGAGCGCATCATCCTGCCCGACTCCTGTTTGGCCCTGGACTACGTCCTCAGCATCTTCACCCGCATCGTCCGAGACCTGAAAGTGTACCCCGACCGGATGTGGGCCAACGTGGAGAGCAGCCGGGGGCTGGTGTTCAGCCAGCGGGTGCTGCTGGCCTTGATTGACAAGGGCATGGCCCGGGAGGCCGCCTACAAGGTGGTGCAACGCAACGCCATGCGCAGTTGGGACCACAATGAGGACTTCCGCCAGCTCCTCCGCGCCGACCCGGAGGCATCAGCCCACCTGCCTGCAGAAGAACTGGAGTCGCTGTTTGACTACGCCTACTACACCCGCTACGTGGCGGAGACCTTCCGGCGCATCGGCCTGCTGCCGGCGGAGGTGCGGGTTTAGCCAAGCTGGCAGGCGCGCCGTCTCTACCTTTCCCGACGCAAACTGGTTATAGTTAATCAAGGGGCCAAATGCTAATCCAGTCCACACTCCCGAACCTGCTGCACCGGGGCAAGGTGCGGGACACCTACGCCCTGGGCAGCGATATGCTGCTCATGGTCACTACCGACCGCATCTCCGCCTTCGATGTGGTGCTGCCCAACGCCATCCCCAACAAGGGGATGGTGCTCAACCGAATGTCCGCCTTCTGGTTTCAGAAGACTGCCCATCTTGTTCCCAACCACTTCCTGTCTCTGGCAGATGCCCCAGGATTGGCCGCCAGGTTCAGCGGCCAGCCTCTGCTGAGGCGCCTGCCGCCGGAGGTGGCCCGCCAGGCCATGATCGTGAAGCGCGCCCAGCGCCTGGACCTGGAGTGCATCGTGCGGGGCTACATCGCCGGGTCGGCCTGGGGGGAATACCGGCGTCAGGGCACCGTCTGCGGCAAGCCTATGCCCAAAGGGCTGCCGGAGGGCGCAGCCTTCCCCCAGCCCATCTTCACCCCCACTACCAAGGCGGAGTCGGGCCACGACCAGAACATGAGCGACCAGCAGGTGCTGGACCTGGTGGGAGCCAAGCTGGCCGGCAAGCTGGAACAGGCCAGCAAGGCGGTGTATCAGTTCGCCCACGACTACGCCCGCCAGCGGGGCATCATCCTGGCCGACACCAAGATGGAGTTCGGCCTGCTGGACGGCCAGCTCATCCTGATTGACGAGCTGCTCACCCCCGACTCCAGCCGCTTTTGGGAGGCCGCGGGATACCAGCCCGGCCAGTCTCAGCCCAACTACGACAAGCAGTTTGTGCGGGACTACCTGATTAGCCAGGGCTGGAACCAGTCGCCACCTGCGCCGGCCCTGCCCGACGACGTGGTGGCGAAGACATCCCAGCGCTATATCGAGGCGTACCAGCGGCTCACCGGGGAGCGGCTGGATTCTTAGCAATCAGCCTTCAGCCTTCAGCTATGAACTGGCGCCTGCTTTTCTGCTACGCTACAATAATATGATGCTGATAGCTGACGGCTGATAGCTGACGGCTCATCACAAACTAGGGAGGTTCCAACTTGCCCGAATCGAAACGCCGCCGCCTGCCTGGCCGGCGCACCTCCGGCCGCAGCATGGCCGACGCCGCCCTGTCGCTGCGTCCCAAAAAGAAGAAGACCAACTACTTCCTGCTGAGCGCATTCGTCCTCATCGCCTTGCTGGTCATTGGCTCCTTCGGTCTGACCACCATCCCCTTTGGTTCTGGCGCCAACCTCCGGGTTGGGAAGAACGCCCAGTACGTGGAAGGCGTGGGCGTAAGCCAGAAGCTAATGCCTACTGCCACCCACATTTCCGAATCGCTGTCAGTGGAATACAACACGGTCCCGGCTACCTCCGGAGACCATTGGGCCCTCTGGGCCGATTGCGGCTTCTACGAGAAGGGCCTGCCAGATGAGCGCGTGGTCCACAACCTGGAGCACAGCAACATTGTGGTCAGCTACAACCTGACCGCCGCTGCCGATATTGAAGCCTTGCGCGCCGCGGTAGAGGACGTGGGCCTGAGCCGCGCCTGGGGGGTCACGCGCTTCTATGACAAGGTGCCGCCCGGCACGGTGGCGCTGACCGCCTGGGGTATCCTGGACACTATGGAAGGCGTGGACAAGGACCGCATCAAGAAGTTCTACGAGACCTACGCCGGCAAGATTGGCCCGGAGAAGAACGCACAGGGCATCGGCATTCCCTGTTAGCGTTCAGCAATCAGCCGTCAGCTATCGGCCCCCACCACTGGGCTGGGTGGGGGCCGATAGCTGACGGCTGATTGCTGAACGCTGATCGCTCGGAGGCTTCGTTGTATCTGGCACGGATCTACGTAACGCTGAAAACCGCAGTCAACGACCCCCAGGGCCACACGGTGCTGGGCGGGTTGAAGAACCTGGGTTACTCCCAGGTGACCGGCGTGCGGGTGGGCAAGTACCTGGAGGTGCGGGTGGATGCACCCGCCAAGGCAACGGCGGAGGCTCTGGTGAAGGAGATGTGCCAGAAGCTGTTCGCCAACCCAGTGATTGAGGAGTTCCGGTTCCAGGTGGAGGAGCTGGCCGCCAGCCCGCGCAACTGAGCCTGTCTGGAAACCCGGTAGAGGCTAACCTGCAAGTAGGGGCGCACAGCTGTGCGCCCCTACAATTTCTCCCCCAACAGCTACTGATGCCTCAGCCGGCCGCCTTGGTCAGCGCCTCCCGAATCTCCTGCACTGTGGCCTGCTGCCATGCGGCGGCCCGGCCGGCGGTGCGGGCCCGCCGCTCCTGGGCGAACTCCTGCTCGGTCAGGTTGGGCTTCTCCTTCTTGATGACGGCTTCAATCTCCGCCGTCTCCCGAATGGCGATCTCCGGGCGCTCAATCCAGTGATAGATATACCGGTGATCCTTGGTGTAGAACACCGCCACCGGTATGGACTGGTACCGGCCCTTGTTGAGAAACTCGTTCATGATGTCCAGGTGCTGGTCCCGGGGGAAGATGCGAGTGTCCAGCCCGGTGGCCTCCGCCAAACGGGCTAGGGTTGGCAGCCCCCGCACCACGTCGCCGCACCAGTCCTCGCCCAGCACCAGCATCTTGGCCGCGCCGTTGGGCTTGCGGGCCAGCGCCTTGATGGCGCGGGCATCGTCGGGCTTCACCGTGAATCCGTCGTAAAAGCCCTCAATGCGGGGTTTGTTCACCTTAATCTGGGCCATGTAGTCGGCGTACCTGAATCCCTGGTCAAACCGCTGGGGCGTCACTACGCTGGCTTGGCGGGCCATATGCTTTTCTCCTTTCAACTGGGCGCTACCGCAGCGCCTCGAATATACTCCGCCCTGACTGCGGGACGGGCCTGCAGCCCGTCAGCCAATTTCTCAACCGTGCTCCCCTTCAAATCCCACCAGTACCCGGCCATCCGGATGCACGATGATGGGGACCCGGTCGCCGTAGAGGAGGGCTTCATCCAAGGTCTCCTGGCTCTGATCCACCCGGCGCTCTTCATACTTTATGCCCTGTGCGCGCCATGTCCGGCGCAGCCTTTCGCAAGTGGGTCAAGAGGTCAGCGTGTAAACCACCGGCACGTCGGCCATAGCGCACCTCCTTGTCAACTAATTGTTCAAGCGACGGTGCCATTCTACCCCTGCCCGACTGCCATGTCACGGTGGGTACGCCAGCTTGTACCCTGGGGGCAGCCCCGGCTATAATGGCCCGGGTCAACCGGCAGCAAACTAGGTCTAGGAGGCCGCATGATCGCTCTGATTGTGACCATCAACATCAAACCGGCGTTCAAGAAACAGTTCATGGATTCCTTGATGGGGGACGCCAAGGGCTCCAACGAAGACGAGCCGGGCTGCATGCAGTTCGACGTCCTTCAGGACAATGAGGACCCCAACCGCATCCATCTTTACGAGGTATACAAAGACCAGTCGGCCGTGGATGCCCACCGCGCGGCCCCCCACTTCACCAAGTGGCGGGAGACGGTGAAGGACTGGTTTGCCTCGGAGAACGTCCGCCGGCTGGCCACGCCGGTGTACCCCGCGGAGCGCGATTGGAAGAAGCGCACCACCGGCACTACGGCAAAGTCCGGCGCTCGCCGGGCGTAATATCCACCCGTCTAAGCCATCTGGCCATCTGGCAGATGGGGTTGCCGGACCACCGGCAACTTGGGGATCAAGCAAGGGCGCTCCGACAGGCTCGGGGCGCCCTTGCTGATTTAATCGTTGCCGGGTGTCCCTTGAGCCATCGGAAGTGGCTTGGCAGCTCCCGGAAAGTAAATGCTCCGCAGCGACGCGGAAGCCAGGCTCAGCCCCGCGGCTACCACCAAAATCAGCCCGCTGTAGGCCATGACCATCGAGCCGCCCAGCACGTCGGAGAGTGCGCCGTTGAAGAGGTTGGCTAGGGCCATGCTGCCGCCAACGTGGAAGGAATAGACGCCGGACACCCGCCCTCTAATTCCATCGGGGACAATGGTCTGGATGATGGTGTGGGCAATGGTCATGAAGCCCGCCTGGGTGACACCCATCGCCACCGCCGCCAGGACTGACAGCTCCTTGGTGGAGGAAAGCGCCAGCGCCCCTGGGCTTAGCCCGCTGATCAAGGCAAATATCAGAAACAGCCGGCCTCGCACCACCTGGTTGCTCACGCCCGCCAGAAAGACCGACGTGACCAGCGCCCCGAACCCGACCCCGGCCATCAGGTAGCTGACTCCCACTGAACCGGCTTGCAGCTTCTCCTGGGAAATCTCTGGCAGCATGGACTCATAGGACATGGACAAGGCGCAGTGGGCCAGGGTCAGCAGAATAATCCCCAGCAGGAGCGGAGTCTGATAAACGTAACCGAATCCGGCGAAAAAGTTGTGCGCAAAGCCTCGGTTAGGCTCAATCACTCCCCGGGAGCGTGTGCGCACCTGCAGGGTTAGCACCAGACCTGCCAGGTAAAATACGCTGCAAAGCCAGAAAGCCGCTGCCACGTTGACCAACGCCAGCAGGGGGAGGATGGCCAGCGGCCCCACCAGACGTGAACCCTGCTGGGTAGCTTCGTTGAGCGCCACGGCGTTGGGCAGGTCTTTACGGGGCACTACGTTGGCGACCAGTGATTGGGTGGTTGGCATTTGCGCGGCGCGCAGGGTGCCGTTGATCAGGGACAAGAGCACCAAGTTCCAGGGGGTGATCATATCCCCCATGGCCAGCAACGCCAGAGCTACGTTGTGGACCAGGTTCAGGGCGTAGGTCCAAGACACCAGGGTCTTCCGGTCCAGCCGGTCCGCCAGGAAGCCGATAATCGGCGTGGCGAAGGCGCGTGGGGCCATGGCCATGAATGTGACCACACCGACCCACAGGGAAGAGTCGGTAATCTGGTAGGCCAGCCAGCCGCGTGCGACGATGAGTGCCCAGGCGGCGGCGCCGGCGAAGACGCTGGCAAACCAGAGGTGGCGGTAGTCTCGGTACTGCAGGGCTGAGAGAAAACGGTCCCGTGCCGCAACTAGCACAGCGAAGCCTCCCTGCTAACGGCTAACGATTACAGAGAGTATACTCCCAGGCCAACTGACTGGGGAAGCCGCGCCGGAAGCCTTGTGCAGGGTCGTTGCATTCTCCGCCACTCGCTGGTCGAGTAGGCCCGCAGGCCGTATCGAGACCAACGGGGAGACGGGTTTCGATACGGCCCGACTGCGGTCGGGCCTACTCAACCAGCGGGGGCAAGGCCCTGGCGGCTACAATGAAACGCGCCTGAAGCCGTGGCCGGCTCAGCGCAGGGTAATCTCTTGCTGCAGCTCCCGGACCCGCAGGCTGGAAACCAGCATGGGAAGCCCGTCCACGCGGCGGACCTCAAACTCGTGGAAACCCTCAGTCACATCCATGTAACGGCTGATGACCGCCAGCAGCTCCCGCCGCAGCGTCTCCATGGCCTCCGGCGCCAGGTCCACGCGGTCCTGGGTCAGCGCGTTATGTAGCCGGCGCCGGGCATCGCTCTTGGGGTGGTTGTCGCGGACGGCGGGTCGCCGCATCACATCAAACATGGGAAAAGGCGCTTCGGTCAATTCCAATCAGGCCCTTGACTCGGTCCATCAGGCCCGACCGGCCATCTATCGCCGCTATGGGAACCTCGTCGCCGTCCATGCAGGCGGCGATTTTGTGGAAGGCTGCGCCGGCGGCCGACTTCCGGTCGTACACCACCGGCACTCCCCGGTTAGCGGCAATGATCAGGCGTTCGTCCATGGGAACCATCCCCAACACCTCCACCGACAGCAGGGAAACGATGTCATCCTGGCCCATCATGTCGCCGCGCCGTACCATCTCGGGACTAACCCGGTTGATGATGAGCTTGGGCCGGCGCAGGCCCGAGGCTTCCAGCAGCCCGATGACCTTGTCGGCGTCGCGGATGGCCGCAACCTCAGGATTTACCACCACGATGGCCTCCCGGGCTGGGGAGATGGCGATGCGGAACCCCTGGTCAATGCCGGCAGGGGAGTCCACTATGACGTAGTCGAACTCGTTCTCCAACTCCCCGCAAAGCGCCTGCAACTGCTCGGCGTGCAGGCTGTTCTTGTCTCGGGACTGAGCTGCCGGGATCAGGTATAACTCGAACCGGTGCCGGTCCCGCACCATGGCCTGGTGCGCCTTGCACTTCCCTTCAACCACATCCACCAGGTCATAAACCACCCGGCTCTCCATACCCATAATGACGTCCAAATTGCGCAGGCCCATGTCGGTGTCAATGACAACTACCCGATGGCCGCGCATTGCCAGCGCCGTGCCCAGGTTGGCCGTGGTGGTGGTTTTTCCTACGCCCCCCTTCCCGGAGGTAATGACAATGGTGGTGCCTTTCATACGCGGTGCCTCATCCTGTATCTAGTCCCACGGGTCCTCCCCAATCTGTCGGGGAAGCCCGGGGAAGATTTGGTGGCCTGGCCACTATGGCCCAGGGGCATACTGAACAGCCCGCCGCGCCAAGAAGCCTGCCAACAATAAGGACATCCCGCCTCAGTGCTTAACCACTGGGGCTTAAGCAATGGGACGAGTGCCACTATCGGTTTATACCACAGGGGCCGCCCGCCAGACCAAGGACGCTGCGACGAGAATTTAGGGGGTTTGGCGTGGTTTCCCGCCGGTGTGCCACCGGCTCCCGCGCCGGGCTGCCGGGGGCACCGGAGCCTTATGTTACAATTGGTTTACAGGTGCAAAGTGCCTGTTAGCTAATCTTCGCCGGCATTATGCACCGGCATCACGCAAGGAGGGCCGCCGGTGCCCAGGTCTCGTATCTTCTGGGTTTTGTTGGGCCTGCTGATCGGTCTGGGCGCCTTTGCCCTGGGAGTAAGTTGCACCCTTCGCCCCGCCGCTCTTCCGGCAAAGGAGCCGGATCCGCAACTGGAGGGTCTGCCTCCCGAGTTTTCCCGGCTGGCGGAGGTGTGGGAGCTACTGCAAAAGGAACACGTTACCGGCGGTAAACTGGATGCGGACCTTCTCAGCGCCGGCGCCGTTCGGGGCATGATGCTGGCCCTGGACGACCCCTACGCCTCCTTCCTGGACGCTAAACAGTACGGAGTGGAACGCCAGGACCTGGAGGGCTTTTTCGAGGGCATTGGCGCCCAGGTGGCCATGCGCGACGGCCGGGTGAGCATCATCGCACCCCTGCCGGGCACCCCGGCGGAGCGGGCGGGCATCCAGCCGGGAGACTTAATTCTGGAGATTAATGGGCAAACCACCAATGGCCTCACGTTGCTGGAAGCCGTATCCAAGATTCGCGGGCCCAAGGGCACCATCGTGGAGCTGCTGGTATTTCATCTAGAAGCCAAAGAGCCGGTGTTGGTGTCGGTGGAGCGGGCGGTCATCAAACTGGACAGCGTTCGGTTGAAGATGCTCCCCGGCGGTATTGGGCATCTGCGGATCTCCGAGTTCAGTGAGACCACCAACGACGAGCTGAAAGCCGCGCTCGAGGAGTTCCGGAAGCAGCAGGGCAAAGGCCTGGTGCTGGACCTGCGCAACAACCCGGGCGGGCTGCTTAACTCCGTGGTGGACGTGGCCAGCCAATTCCTGGACAGCGGCCTGGTGCTGTATGAGTTGGACGCCCACGGAAATCGGGATGACTGGAAGGTGCGGAGCGGCGGCCGCGCCAAAGATATCCCCACGGTGGTAATCATCAACCAGTTCAGCGCCAGCGCCTCGGAGGTGCTGTCGGGAGCGCTTATGGACCACCAGCGCGCCACGATCATCGGCGCCACATCCTTTGGCAAGGGCAGTGTAAACACCCTGCGCAGGCTGGACGACGGTTCCGGCGTCTACTTCACCATCGCCCACTGGTACACGCCCAAGGGAACCTTGATTGAAGGTAAAGGCATCACCCCGGAGATAGTGGTGGAGACTCCGCCCACCTTGACGGAGGATGCGCAACTGGCGCGGGCGCTGGAGGCCCTCCAGCAGCGCATGGCCCAGGCAAGTCCTCAGGGAAGTAAATAGCCCGTGGCCAAGAAGCCTAAGAAAGCGGTTGCAACCAATGGCGACCGCAGCCTTTCGACCAACCGCCGCGCGTTCCACAACTACGAAATCATGGAGCGCTATGAGGCCGGCCTGGTGCTGACCGGCAGCGAGATTAAGTCGCTGCGGGGCGGCAGAATAGACTTCACCGACGCCTACGCCCGTCCGGATGGCCGGGAGTTGTGGCTGCTGAACACCCACATCCCGCACTACGGCCCGGCCAGCATCTATAACCACGACCCGGACCGGCCCCGCAAGCTGTTGCTCCACCGCGCTCAGATTGTTGAGCTGGGCAGCCAGGTGGCCCAAAAGGGGCTGACGATTGTCCCCCTGCGAATCTACATTAGAAACCATGTTGCCAAGGTGGAACTGGGGCTGGCCCGCGGCAAGCGCCAGTACGACAAGCGGCAGACCCTCATTGAACGGGACATGGACCGGGACGCCCAGCGCGCCGTGCGCACCGCCCGCAGCTAACGGGCTTTGCATGAGTTGCCTACCAGGGGTTGAAACCCCAGGGCCGAACCCCCCCCAACCCCCCTTTGCGAAAGGGGGGATTTAACAGGGTGCTGAAAAAGGGGTCGACGGCCCGAAATCGCCCCAATTTTCGTATCTGAGAGCCCG
>SHYG01000027.1 GCA_009692925.1 Dehalococcoidia bacterium | reverse complement strand
GCAGGACACGGATCCTCGGGTAGAGCGTTCAACCATCTCAAACGCGGAGGATGATCTGGTGCAGGTCCGACTCCGAGCCTTCATTCCTGGCGAAAAGTTAACCGCGTATATTCAAAGCGTCGGCAACAACTCCCAGAGCGTAGAAATCAACGGCCCAGGTATCACCTGTTTTGATATGCGTAAACTGGCGAGGAAGTGGGGGTTCTCTGGGCTGGTCGCCGCGGGTGTTCTATGGGCAGGGGGGTTAATCATCGCGTTCGCAGCCTTCCCGAAAGATGAACGGGATGTGGTTATTCTCATAGGGATGGCGTTGGGCAGCCTGGTTTGGACACTCTCCCTGATGTTCCTACCTGGAAGGAATTCTCGCCGGGGCTGGCAAGCGTTCTCGCCTACCAGAAGGCGGGGGCTCTAGCTTTGGAAGTAGCATTGTCCCAAAGTGAAGTAGCGTGGCTAATGTGAGGTATCTGGTGCTGGCCGACGGGTCTGTGCATGAAGGAGAGGCATTTGGGGCAGACCCCGGCTTGCCGGGGGGCGCCGGCGAGGTGGTGTTCAACACCAGCATGACCGGGTACCAGGAGATTCTCACCGACCCCTCCTACGCCGGGCAGTTGGTGACTCTGACCTACCCCCTGGTGGGCAACTACGGCATTAACGACCAGGACGGGGAGTCCCGGCGCATTCAGGTGGCGGGGTTCATCGTGCGGGAGCACTGCCCAACGCCCAGCCACGGCCAGAGTAAGAGCACTCTGCATGAGTTCCTCCGCCACCAGGGGATTCCCGGCATCAGCGGCGTGGACACTCGGGCCATCACCCGCCGCCTGCGCACCCAGGGCGTGATGATGGGCCTGATTACCGATGAAGCCCCCGAAACTGCCCTGGCCCGGCTGGCAGGGCTGCCCCGCTACGATGACCTGGATTTCGTCCGCACTGTGACCACCGAGGGGCGTTACCAATGGGACAATCCTCCCCTGGAAGCGGGCCAAGCCAGCCACCGCATCCTGGTCACCGACTGCGGACTGAAGTACAACATCCTGCGGTTGCTGCGAAGCCGGGGCTGCGAGGTTATCGCGCTGCCGGCTACCACCTCCGCGGAAGACATGCTGGCGCTGCGGCCCTCAGGCATCCTGCTGTCGCCAGGGCCCGGCGACCCCCAGAGGCTGGACTACGTGGTGGACAACGTGCGGAAGCTGCTGGGCCGGGTGCCCATCATGGGCATCTGCCTGGGGCACCAGTTGGCAGCCCGCGCCCTGGGGGCCCAGACCTTCAAGCTCAAGTTCGGACACCGGGGCGCCAACCACCCGGTGCAGGACGTGGGCAGCGGCAAGGTCTACATCACCGCCCAGAACCACGGCTACGCGGTGGACGCCCAGACGCTGCCGCCGGGGCTGGAGGTGTCGCACATTAACCTGAACGACGGCACGGTGGAGGGGCTGCGCCACCGTGAGCTGCCCCTGTTCACCATCCAGTACCACTCGGAGGCATCCCCCGGCCCACAGGACAGCGAGTACCTGTTTGACAACTTCATCCGCATGGTGGAGGAGGCCGGCCCGCGACACGGTGACGGCTGAGAACCGGTACGATTACCGCAGAGGCGCTGAGAACGCAGAGAGACTTACGATTGATTGTCTAAATCTCAGCGGTCTCTGTGTGCTCAGCGGTGAATTTCCGGATTGGTTCTGAAGGGAGGACGCTACGCTAGGCTACAAACCCACAAAGGTGCTGGTAATTGGCTCGGGCCCCATCGTCATTGGGCAGGCCGCGGAGTTTGACTACGCCGGGACTCAGGCGTGCAAGGCCCTGCGGGAAGAGGGCGTGGGCACGGTATTGGTCAACTCCAACCCGGCCACCATCATGACCGACGACGACATCGCCGACCGGGTCTACATCGAGCCGCTGACCGTGGAGGTGCTGGAGCGCATCATCCAGCGGGAGCGCCCCGACGGCATCCTGCCCACCCTGGGCGGCCAGACCGGCCTGAACCTGGCGGTGGCCTTGGCCGATGCTGGGGTGCTGGACCGGCACAACGTACGCTTGCTAGGGACTCCCCTGGAGACCATCCGCAAGGCGGAGGACCGGGACTACTTCCGCTCCTTCCTGCACGAGATCGGTGAGCAGCAGCCGCCCAACATCACCGTTTCCACTATGGCAGAGGCCCGGCGCGCGGGTAAGGACATGGGCCTGCCGCTGGTAATCCGGCCCGCCTACACCCTGGGCGGCACTGGCGGCGGCATCGCTGCCACCTGGCCCGAGTTTGAGGAAATCGTGCGGGGCGGGCTGGCCGCCAGCCCCATCTCCCAGGTGCTGGTGGAGCGCTCTTTGGTGGGCTGGAAGGAGCTGGAGTACGAGGTCATACGCGACGGGGCGGACAACTGCATCGTCGTGTGCAACATGGAAAATCTGGACCCCATGGGCGTCCACACCGGCGACAGCATTGTAGTGGCCCCCAGCCAGACCCTCACCGACAAAGAGTACCAGATGCTGCGCAGCGCCAGCTTGAAGATTATTCGCGGGCTGGGCATTGAAGGCGGCTGCAACGTCCAGTATGCCCTGCCGCCCCATCCCCTGGTGGCCGCGGCCATTCGCAGCGACTGGCAGCCCGACGCGCCCTACTACGTGGTGGAGGTTAACCCCAGGGTCAGCCGCAGCTCCGCCCTGGCCAGCAAGGCTACTGGGTACCCCATTGCTCGCGTTTCCGCCAAGATTGCGGCGGGCAAGCGGCTCAACGAAATCCCCAACGCGGTCACCGGCAAGACGCTGGCCTCCTTTGAGCCCGCGCTGGACTACTGCGTGGTGAAGATTCCCCGCTGGCCCTTCGACAAGTTTCCCCACGGCGACCGCCGCACCACCACGCAAATGAAGGCCACCGGCGAGGTGATGGCCATTGACCGCAGCTTTGAGGCGGCGCTGCAAAAGGCCACCCGCTCCCTGGAGCTGGGCAACCGCACCCTGATGTGGGAGGACGCCGCGTGGCGCTCTCCTGAGGACGGCGCGGCGCAGGATGAGAAAACCGTCTTGGAGCGATTGCCCCTGGGCCCCAACGACCAGCGGCTGTGGGCCATGATGGCGGCCTTGCGGCGCAACGTTTCCCCCGAGGCGCTATCCCAGCGCACCCTTGTTGACCCCTGGTTTGTCAGCGCCCTGGGCCGCATTGTGGACATGGAGCGCCGGTTGCTGGGCAAGCCACTGACTCCGGAGCTGATGCGGCAGGCCAAGCGCCTGGGCTTCTCCGACGTGCAGGTGGGCACCCTGGCGGACCGCCTGCCGGAGCAGGTGCGGGAGCTGCGCCAGAGCTGGGGTCTGCGCCCGGCGTACAAGATGGTGGACACCTGCGCTGCCGAGTTTGAGGCGGTGACACCCTACTACTACAGCACCTACGAACGCGAGAATGAAGCCGCGCCGCTAGCTGGCCCCAAGGCAGTGGTCATCGGCAGCGGCCCTATCCGCATCGGCCAGGGCATCGAGTTCGACTATTGCAGCGTGCACGCCGCCTGGGCGCTGTCTCAGGCCGGGGTGCAGAGCATCATGATCAACTCCAACCCGGAGACCGTCTCCACCGACTTCGACACCAGCGACCGCCTCTACTTCGAACCTCTGGACGAGGAGTCGGTGCGCGACGTGATTGACAACGAGACGGGGCCCGAGGGTCCGCCGCCGTCGGTGGTGCAGTTCGGCGGTCAGACGGCCATCAACCTATCCCAGACCCTGGCCAGGGTGGGGCTGCCCATTTTAGGCTCCAGCGCTCGCGCCATCGACATCGCCTCCGACCGGCAGAAGTTCGAGACCTTCCTGTCCGGGTTGGGGATTCCCCAGCCGCCGGGGGCCACCGTGGCGTCGGTGTCCGAGGCGTTGCAGGTGGCTCAGAACATCGGCTATCCCGTAGTGATGCGCCCCAGCTACGTGCTGGGCGGGCGGGCCATGGAGATCGTGCAAAACGCCTCGGAGCTGGTGCGCTACCTCACCGTGGCCACGGAGGTGGGCCCGGACAAGCGGGTGCTCATTGACCACTACCTGGAGGGCAAGGAGTGCGAGGTTGACGCCATCTGCGACGGCCAGCAGGTGCTCATCCCCGGCATCATGGAGCACATTGAGCGGGCGGGGGTGCACAGCGGCGACTCCATGGCCATCTACCCCGGCCTGAACCTGACCGAAGCCGAGGTTAATACCCTGGTGGATTACACTACCCGCATCGGCCTGGCGCTGGAGGTCCGCGGGCTGATGAACGTGCAGTTCGTGATCCTGGGGGGCCGCGCCTACCGCAGCCCCAGCCAGCGCTTGGGGGAGACCGAGGCCACCACCGTGTACATCCTGGAGGTCAACCCGCGGGGCAGCCGCACCATTCCCTTCATATCCAAGGTCACCGGGGTACCGGTGGCCAACCTGGCGACGCGGGTCATGCTGGGCCAGACCCTGGCGGAGATGGGCTACTCCGGCGGCTTGTGGCCCAAGCAAAAGCTGGTGGGAATTAAAGCGCCGGTGTTTTCCATGTCCAAGCTGGTGGGCGTGGACTGGTACTTGGGGCCGGAGATGAAGTCCACCGGCGAGGTCATGGGCGTGGACCGGGACTTCCCCGCCGCATTGACCAAGGCGCTGCTGGCAGCCTCCCTGAACCTCCAGCCGGGGGCCAGCGTGCTGCTCAGCATCGCCGACAACCACAAGGCGGAGGCGGTGCCCCTGGTGCAAGACCTGGTGCGCGCCGGCTGCCCACTGTACGCCACGGAGGGCACGGCGGCCATGATCTCCGCCCTGGGATTGCCGGTGACCATGATTACCAAGAAGATGGGCGAGGGCCACCCCAACGTGGTGGACGTGATTAACGACGGCCTGGTGGGGGCGGTGGTCAACACCCTGTCGGGGGAGACCACGATGATGCGGGACGGGTTTCAGATTCGCCGCGCAGCGGTGGAGCGGCGCATCCCCTGCTTCACCTCGCTGGACACGGCGCGGGCGGCGGCGGAGAGCCTGCTCACGGGCCGCGGCGGGTACAACGTGCTGCCCACCAAGGAGTACCGGCGGCGGGAGTAATCTGGAGGTTGTCACATGGCGGAGTTACCCAAAATCCCTGCTGGGAAAGAACTAGCAGGGTGCTGAAAAAGGGGTCGACGGCCCGAAATCGTCCCAATTTTCGTATCTGAGATTCCGTCCAATTTTCGCAAAGTCGGGGTTTTTCAGCAGCCTTCTAGAGGATTACGTTGCAGCTTTTTTACAGTGCGCCGGATACTTTGTCGAAAAGAACATCGTCGAGCGCGGTCCCACAGAGGTGCTCGAACTTGATATGGTCGCCACTTGCTACGAGACCGGCCTAGCGAAAAGGTTACTGCTCGAGATCCAATCTGGGAGCTGGGGTTTCTCAGACATTTTCAAACTCTTGGGATGGAAGACTTATTTAAGCCCCGACAAAATCGACGATGCATATTTTGTCGGCACCAGTGTCAAAGATGGTACCGCCATCGACTTCTTCACCGAAAAGTGTAAGGCGCTGGGAATCCACTTGCTACCGGTGACTTACCACACCCAAATAGAACAGGCCTTGTTGGATGCTGGCATAGTTCGAGCCAAAGCCGACGAAGCCAACCACATCCTCTGGAGATACTCCTTTTGGCTAGAAAGGATGATGCTGAAGGTCGTTTCCGATGGTCGGAAATCCCAGCGAGCCCAGAAAGGCCCTGGGGCAGTGTACGAGTACCAAGAACTCATCAAAAACGGTGTAGTGCTGACTGGAGATGTGCGAGAGCGTGTCTCAGCCCTCTATGAGACGCACTTTGAGCATCAGTGGCTTGCAAAGGCGGTCGCCGCCGAAATGAATGGAACTGAATGGGATTCCCATGTCCAAGCCAGCGACAGTCTGCAGTGGACAGCAGCCCTTAACCAATGCCAATATCCGTTAGTCCAGGCCGCTTTATATTACCAGCATAAAGCACGGCTAGGCATTCTTAAGGGCGCGGTGGATTACGCCATTCGCGATAAGGCTGGCACTCTGCCACAAGAAAAGGTCATAAAATTCCTCGGACTTGAGATGCCGGTCCACCCACTAACTCCCAACTTCCAAAAGACAGTCAAGTTAGTCCGTGGGATTGATTACTTTGAGCGGATTCCCGTGCTCTGGCAGACGTTTTTCTGGAAGTGGGGCGGGTTCCTCTTAACAGACAAGGAGGAATAGGAACGTACTGCTCTTGCTGCTGAGGCCGGAATGTCTAGGGATGCGGCAAATAAGGCACTGGGTCTTTTCGATGAGTTATTCCCGCTACCATCGGCCGGATGGTTTACGAACTTTCAAGGCACCAAGATCATCAAGCTGTTCCCATGTCCATTTAGAGGGGTGGGAGCTCTCCTGAGGTTAGCTCGGGCCTCCACGGAAGACTACGGATTGTCCGCTTCTTCGGAACACCTCTATCGTGTCTCTAACCTGGTTCGGTGGCCCAACTCCGGAGCCAAGTTACTCGGCTATTAGCACCCGTTAACGTCGAGCAGGTCCATCGCTGCCGTTCATCAGCTCCAACAGCGCGGCGGAATCGTCCAGATCAACACCGGATTGAAGCCCAGCGCCCGAAGGGGTAGGTAGTCGTACCGGAGGACGTGCTGCTGCTTGTTGTCGGCGGGCCAGCATTTCACGCAATGCTTCCTCAATCACTGCGCTCACGCTTCGACCGGAGCGGGCGGCCAGGCCTCTGGCTGCGGCCAACAGTTGGTCGTCAAGTTGGATGGTTATTCTCATGCCTACCACTCCATCTCCACCCCTACGCCGGCAGCTTTGGCGCGGTCGTAGGCCAGCTTGGCGGCGGCTACGTCGGCCACGCCGGTGCCCATCATCTTGGCGTAGATAATCTGCCGGGGGTTGTCTCGCCCCTTCACGTTGCCAGCCACGACCTGCCGCAGCTCCTGAAGCTGGCTCCACTGGATTAACCCCCGGTCCGCGGCGCTGGCCAAATCCCCCGCCTCTAGGGGCGCCTGCTCGATGGAGTCCACCACCAGCTTGTCCGCGCGGGTCAGGGTGGCGTCGTCCACCTCCCGGGCGCGCCAGGTGGTGGGCCCGGCGGCAACCACGGTGCAGCCCGGCGCCAGCCAGTCGCCCTGCACCACCGGCTCCGTCATGGTGGCGGCAATGCAGATGACCACGTCGCTGCCCGCGATTGCTTCCTGGGCGCTGCTGGCGGCCACCACGTCCACGCCCAGCGCATCGGTCATGGTCTCCGCGAACTGCTGGCGGCGCTGGGCGTTGCGGCTGAAGGCCCGGACTTGGCGCAGGTTGCGCACCTGGCGCACCGCCTCCAGCTGGGTTGGCGCTTGGTAGCCGGTGCCGAGAATGGCCACCGTGACCGCATCACCTTTGGCCAGGTGTTTCACCGCCAGCGCGGTGGTGGCCCCGGTGCGGAGCTGGCCCAGGCGGTTGGCTTGGGTGTAGCACAGCAGGCGGCCGGTGCCGGCGTCGTACAGGCTCACCTGGAACGAGTAGACGCCCTTGACCACGGTGTAGGTCTTCACGCCCATCACGCCGTCGTAGAACAGGCCGCCGCCCATCACCGCCAGCATCCCGCCCTTGGCGATGATCTTGCGCCGGGGCAGGTTGTACGCCTCGCCCTGGCCAAAGCGGGCTTGCATGGTCTCTATGGCCGCCAGCATCTGCTCCATGTCTACTACCTGGCGGACTTCCTCGTCCCTCAGAAACAGCGCCATGACTGACTATCCTCCCAGAACTCGGTTTTAGGCAAAAAAGCGGGGTGGCCGTAACCACCCCGAAGTTAGCTGTAGTTGGGTGGCTGGGCCCTATCCGTCGCCGTCGCCCGCCCCGCTGGGCGCCGCGGCCACCGGGGACGCCCCCGTCGCGGACTTCTTCTCCGAGGCCTTCCGGACGACAGCTACCAAGCTGCCCAGAATGATGATCCCCACCACGGTCATGGCCGCATTCTGGAAACCCTCCCGGTAGTAGTACTGCCTCTCCGCAGTGGGCAGCAGGGCGATGGCTGCCGGCAGAGTGAGACCCATCACGGTAGCGCCAATGGTGCTGCCGATGGTGTGGCCCATCTGAGTGGTGGTCTCCAGCATCCCCGCGGCAAAGCTCCGGCTCTCGGGCAGGGAGGTCATGATCTGGGCGTTGTTGGGCGCGTTAAATACGGAGCTGCCGATGGACGCCGGGAAGAGCAGTATCGGCAATGCCCAGATGGGCACCGCTGCCGAGAACAGCGCCAGCAAGCCAATGCCAAGGGCAATCAGCATGAGTGCGATAGGCTGCAGCCAGCGGGCCTCGTATTTGTCGTAGATCATGCCGGCCCAAGAGGGCAGAACCAAGCCTGCTAGCTGGTACGGCAGCAGGACCATGGTGACCGCCATCGGGCTCTTACCCAGGCCATTCTGCACCACAATGGGCACCAGGGTCATGACCGCCAACATGGACATATGGAAGGTCATGCCGCTGAACAGTGCCATGTCGAAGTACTTGTTTTTGAAGTGCCGGAACTGCAGGAAGGGGTTGCTGCTGCGCAGCTGGGTCACCAGGAAGAGGACGAACAGAGCGGCAGCCAGCAGGTGCATTGGCAGGTGATAGCCCTTCGCGGCGGGGCTGGTGAAGGACTCCACGCCCTCATGCAGATGGGAGACGGAGAGGATGAGCACGCCCAGGGTCGCCGCCATCAGCGCCGCCCCAAAGTAGTCAATGGAGATGCCCTTAGTCTTCTCGCCCATGTCCTGGAACTTGAACTTCAGCATCGGGTAGCTGTTCTTGATGGCCAGCAACCCTATGGGCAGCGTGGTGAGGAACACCAGTCGCCAGCTCAGCCACTCAAGGAACACGCCGAAAACTACCAGGCCCACCACCTGTCCCACCTTAGCGGCAGTGATCGGCACGGAGAAGGCGCGGCCGCGCTCCTTGGCGCCGAATACCATGGTAAGGATTGCATTGGAGTTGGCGTTAATCAGGGCGCCGCCGATGCCCGCCACGCCGCTCCACAGGATTAGCTGGGCCATGCTGAAGGACACCGCCGCCAGCACGCCGGCGACGCACATGATGATGCCGCCGACGAAATAAACCCGGACATGCCCGTACTTCTCGCCCAACCGGGCTGCCAGAAACACGGTGCTGCCCATCGCCAGCAGCCGGATGATTACCATCCAGGCGGCGTTGGCAGGACTCGTACCGAACTCTTTAGCCACCGAGGGGATGGTCAGCGCCACCGGCATGCTCATGAGCTGGACCAGCATTCGAGTGGACGCAATGCCCAAGAGGGTCTGCCGCCGCTCTTTGGTGGTGCCCAACTCCTTGAACGCGCCGATCAGGTTGAACTGTTTCCGAAGCCCGCCTTTGGTGGTCAAGCTGCCTCCTCTAGACCAAAAAACCCGGGGACGCAACGCGCCACCGGGTCGTCATGCAACATCCTGGAACCTCGGGTACATGTACAGTCAATGTCCGACGTAGTAGTGCTCCTGCGGTGGGCTATTTTTTGTAGTACGCCCGGTTCTTCTGGACATACTGCCGCCACTGGGAGGGCACCCGGAACTCGTCGAAGATGGCCCTTACCGGACAGACCCCTTCGCAGTAGGCGCAGTCAATGCACTCGCTGGGGTTTATGTAAAACATCGGCGCCGCATCGTCGGTATGGATACAGTCTACCGGGCAGACCTCGACGCACGTGCTATCTTTTACGCCAACGCACGGTTCAGTTATGACGAAGGGCACAGCGTGCTCCTGTTGGCTACGGACACCGAACCACTACCCTGCTTCCGGTGCTTGAAGGGAGCTAGATGCTCCCATGCTTGTACGCTATCTTCAATTGTCAGTTGAAGGACATATTTTGTCAAGGGATATTATATGATATATTATATATTATATTGTACCATTCGATGTATATCGAGGCAGCCCAATCGAGGTATTTGTATTATGGAACTGCGCGAACTTGTCAGCTTCTACCACGTCGCCCGACTCCGCAGTGTGTCCAAGGCGGCACGCCGTCTGGAGCTGGGACAGCCCACCGTCACTACGCACCTTCGGAAGCTGGAAGACGAGTTTGCCATCACCCTCTTCGACCGGATTAAGCGCCCAATCCAGCTCACCTCCGACGGCGCGGCCTTTCTGGAGCTGGTCAGCCCCATCGTGCAGGCCGTGGACGTGCTGAAAACCCAGATGGACTACTCGGAGGGCCGCGGCGCCTTTGTGGTGGGGGCCTATCCCGACTTGGTGATGCACCATCTGCCAAGGGCGATCCAACCCTTCCGTGCCCGCTATCCCGATGTGCGCATCCGCTTGACCGCGCGGTCCTACACGTCCTTGATCCAGTTGGTCAAAGCCGGTGAGGTGGACCTGGCGGTATGCTCGCCGCCGCCCTCGGATGACCCCTCCTTGGAATTCAAGGGGCTCTTCCAATCCAATGTGGTTTTGATTACACCCCCGGACCACGTATTGCTCCAGACCCACCCGGTCCAGCTCCACGACATCGCCAAGTACCCCCTCATTCTTTCCGGGCCGGAAAGCCTCACCCGGCATAGGGTGGAGCAGGCCCTCAAGAGTCACGGCCTGACCTGGGAGGTGGTCCTGGCGGTGGACAGCACCGAGTCCATCAAGCGGTATGTGGAGATCGGCATGGGTGTGGCCATCACCAGCGACTTTACCCTGCATCCCGAAGACCACCACAAGCTGGGAGTAGTCCGGCTGGACCACATATTCCCCAGCTCCTACATCGGCGTGTGCACGCTGAAGGGCAAGTTCCTGGGTCGCTCGGTGCGGAACTTCATTGACACCATGAACGACGAGATGCAGGGGTTTCACGCGGAGGTATGGGACTGGCCCGACGGCCAAGACAATCTGGCCGCCCTGGCGGGAGCGACCCCGGCAACGCCCTAGCCCGCTTGAGCCGAAATCTTACCGCTGAGAGAGCATGTAACCAATTCTCAGAAAGTCTATGCCCTCTGCCTACCGATTTGTCGGAGCGGTTTGCGGATAGGTTTTCAGCCAGCCGCCTCCCGAGGCAGCACTTCACGCACCCGGCGCTCCAGATAGGGCCTGGGCAGCATCACGTGATGCCGGCACTCCTGGCACAGTAGGCCAATGTCGGCGCCCAGGCGCGTGACCTCCCAGAGATGTCCGCCACACGGGTGGGGCTTCTTCATGCGCACCACATCGCCGATTCTAACCTCTAGGGCCATCCCTTGCCCTGAACCTCCAGCACGCGGTTCATGGCGTCCCGCAATCGCGCCGCCTCCCGGCGCGCCGCCTGAGGGAAGTCCTTATCTCGGGACGCGTAGATTATGCCTCGGGAAGAGTTGATGATGCCCAAACGCCCCCGCGAGTCTGTCCCCAGTCGCACCGCCTCCTCCAACTCGCCGCCTTGCGCGCCCACGCCGGGAATGAGGAGCGGCATGCTGGGACACAGGCGGCGCACCTCCGCCAGTTGCTGGGGCACCGTGGCGCCAACCACCAAGCCCAGATTGCCGTGCTGGTTCCAGCCCTGGACCGCCTGGGCCAGATGGCGATAAAGGGGCTCCTGCTGAGGCTGCTGATGGTCTCTGGGGCCAGGCGCCGCCACGGCCAGGTCCTGCAGGTCTGCCGACCCCGGATTGGAACCCCGGCACCAGATGAAGGCCCCGCGGCTGGCGTCCGCCACCCAGGGCGCCACGGTATCCTGCCCGCCCCAGGCGTTTATGGTGGCGGCATCAAAGCCCCACACCTGGAACATCGCCTTGGCGTAGGCCTCGCCGGAGGGGCCGATATCGCCCCGCTTGCCGTCGCCGATAATCACCGCGTCGGGCGCGGCGCGGCGGATGTGCTCTACGGTGCGGGCCAGCGCCTCCAGTCCCGGTAGACCCAGGGCTTCGTAGAAGGCCAGGTTGGGCTTGTAGGCGCACACCAGGTCAGCGGTGGCGTCCACTATCGCCTGGTTGAACTGGAAGACGTCAGGCACAGGCATGCGGGCGGGGTCCACGTCCAGGCCGACGCACAGCAGGCTCCGGGTGGCGTCGCAAGCCTTTTCTAGCCGGTCGGTGAAAGCAGACATGGTCCCCCGCTGGCAAGATTCGGTGCCGCCATTATATCCTATGCCCGTCGGGGCGCCTCGACTTGTCTGGGCCGCGCCCCGGCGCTGCCGGAGAACTCAGCCACGGGGAGTATGCCTTGGTGCAACTAGGCCCAAATCTGACGGAGGGACGGTTCCTGGAGCGGCTGAACCGCTTCGCCGCCCTGATGAAGGTGGCCGGCCAGCCGCAGTTGGTGCACATCGCCAACTCGGGGCGAATGCGGGAGCTGCTGGCGCCGGGCCACCGGGTGCTGCTCCAGCCCGTGGCGGGTGCGCCCCACCGGAAAACTCGCTACGACCTCGCCCTGGTAGACCTGGGCGGGACCCTGGTCTCGGCGGACTCCCGGCTGCCCAACGCGCTGGTGCGGGAGGCCCTGGAGCAGGGCCGGCTCCCCCAGTTCGCCGGCTACCCGCAGCTCCGCGCCGAGGTGGTCTTTGGCGAGAGCCGCTTGGACCTGCGGCTGGACGGCCCCTCGGGGACGTGTTACATCGAGACCAAATCCGTTACTCTGGTCAACGACGGCGTGGCCCTGTTTCCCGACGCTCCCACCGTTCGGGGGGTTAAGCACCTGGGCAGCCTGTCCCAGGCCGTGGCGGCGGGCCACCGCGCCGCGGTGATGTTCGTGGTGCAGCGGTCTGACGCCCAGGCATTCGCCCCCAACGACGTGGCGGATCCAGCCTTTGGCGCGGCGTTGCGCCGGACGGCGGCCCTGGGTGTCGAGGTGCTGGCCCACCGCTGCCAGGTGACGGAGCGTCAGATTGTGCTGGCCGAGGCACTGGAGATTCGCCTGTGAATGTCGCCCACCCCTTGCTGGAGGTGTACCCCCGCCTCTACCAGCACTATGGCCCCCAGGGCTGGTGGCCGGGAGAAGGCCCCCTGGACGTGGTGATCGGCGCCATCCTCACCCAGGCCGCCGCCTGGCGCAACGTGGAGCTGGCCCTGCGCAACCTTAAAGCAGCCAACTGCTGGTCTCTGGAGGCCATCCGCCAGCTTCCTCCCGATGACCTAGCGGCCATCATCCGGCCTTCCGGCTACTTCAACGCCAAGGCGCGCAAGCTCCAGGCCTTCGCTAACCATGTCCACCACCATCATGGGGGAGACCTGGCGGCCTTCCTGAACCAGGACGCCGGGGCGCTGCGAGAGGAGCTGCTGTCGATTCACGGAATCGGCCCGGAGACTGCCGACGACATCGTGTTGTACGCCGCGGGCCAGCCCTCCTTTGTCATCGACGCCTACACCCGCCGAATCTTGGGGCGTCTGGGACTCGCGCCTGCGAACCCCAAGGCGGGCTATGCGGAGTACCAGAGCCTTTTCCACCGCAGCCTGCCGCCCGATGCCGGCCTGTTCAACGAGTATCACGCCCTGCTGGACCGCCACGCCAAAGAGCGGTGCGGCAAGACGCCCCGCTGCGCCGGTTGCTGCCTGCGGGAGGTGTGCTCCACCGGGCAGCGTTCCGATGCACTGACACTTCAGGATTGACGGCCTGAAACGCGCTGGGTATCATGGGCGTCGGGCTAGCGGCATGCTCATTCATGCAACAGGCAGAAAGCAGGCCGGGAGGAAGATATATGCAGGTGGTCAGAATTTACACCGGCGCCGACGGCGAGTCGCACTTTGAGGAGCTGAAACTCCCCTACGAGAAGATTCGCAACGCGGAACGCACGGCCATGCAGAAGGCCGACGGCATCCAGTTCCGGCGGGCGCCCGTGGGCGAGTTCCAGGATTTCCATGCCGCGCCGCGACGCCAGTACGTTATCACCCTGGAAGGCCAGGCAGAGATCGGCCTGGGTGACGGCACCAAGCGGGTCTTTAACCCCGGCGACGTGATGCTGGCCGACGACCTCACCGGCCGTGGCCACACCACGGCCGTCTACGGGCGCAAGGTCCGGGTGTCCATCGCCATCCCCGTTTAATAACCGCGTTTAATCGCCGACCGGGCCGCAGCGCCCGGACATCGGCAGTTCCCAGGCAGTATCGGCGGCAGGGACAGGATATTCACCTTGCCCGCCCCCAGCGGAGGTTTGTCATGCCTACAGTTAAGCTGGACCCTACCCTGGAGATGTACTACGAGGACGACGACTACACCGATCCCTGGCGGCAGCCGGAGACGATAGTCCTCCACCACGGCAACGCCAAAAGCTCGCGGCTGTGGTACGCCTGGGTGCCCCTGCTGGCCCGCCAGTACCGGGTAATCCGGCTGGACGCCCGCGGCTTTGGCCGCTCCTCCGTCCCCCCGGAAGGCTACCCCTGGTCGCTGAGCAACTTTGCCACCGACTTGCAGAAGCTGCTGGACCACCTGAAGCTGGACAAGGTGCACCTCATCGGCGAAACGGTGGGCGGCACTATTTGCCTCCAGTTCGCCCACGAGCACCCGGAGCGCCTGCACTCCCTGGCGGTATGCACGTCGCCCTACAAGTTCGCCGGCGTGGGCTCTTATGTAACCAACCGCAACCAGGTGATGCAGGAAGGCGTTGAGGCCTGGGCGCGCAAGACCGCGGGGCAGCGCCTGGAGCCGGGCAAGTCGGACCCCGCGCACCGGGAGTGGTACATCCAGCAGATGGGGCAGACCTCCCGGCGCGTGGTGCTGGAGACTCTGGCCTACCTGTCCAGCCAGGACCTGTCGCCCATCCTGCCCAAAATCCAAACACCCACCCTGGTGCTGGTGGCCAAAGACAGCCAGATGAACAGCGCCGAGCGCGCCCAGGGCATGGCCAGTCTTCTGCCCAACGGCCGGCTGGTGGAGATTGCCGGGGCCACCGGCTACGTGCAGCACTCGGCCCCGGAGAAGTGTGTGGACGCCTGGCGGGAGTTTATTGGCCGCGTGTCCGCCGCCAAAGCTGCGGCGCCTGCCCAGTCCAGCGGCAGCCCGGCCCGGCGCGCGCGGTAGGCGACGGGAGCGCGCCGCCGATATGCCACGAGTCCACGACCGAGGCGGCTGGCCCAGCGAGGAGCTCATCAACCGCATCGAGCACCAGCTGGCCGACTGGGAGCGGCGCATTGACGCGCTGAACGTAGTTCTGGGCGAGAAGGGACTGCGCTCCACCGACGAGCACCGCCGCGCCATGGAGAGCCTGCCGCCCCAGCAGTACGAGAGCCTGACCTACTACCAGCGGTGGGCCGCCGGCCTGGAGCTGCTGCTGCTGGAGAAGGGCGTTCTGACCAGGGAAGAGATTGACCGCCAGATGGCAGAGCTGGAGCGGCATGAGCGCCAGGGCATTGGCTGATATTGCGCCACGGTACCAGGTTGGAGACTGGGTCAGGGTGAGGCAGGGTTCTCCGCCCGGACACTTTCGGACCCCACAGTATGTCCAGGGAAAGCCGGGGCGAGTGGCGGCGCTGTGCGGCGCTTTCCGCAACCCGGAATCGCTGGCCCGCGGCGGCGACGGCTTTCCGGCGCAGCCGCTGTACCGGGTGGAGTTCGCTCAGACCGCGCTGTGGGGCCGGTACCGCGGTCCAGCCCATGACAAGCTGCTGTTGGACCTGTACCAGCACTGGCTGGAGCCTATTGACGAGCCGGAGGGCGCATGAGCGAGCACCATGATGGCCCGCAGTCCCACTCCGGCCCGGCGCACTCTGGTATGGATGACGCCAGGCTGGACTACTATGCCCGGCTGACCCAGGCGTTGGAAGACCTGCTGGTGGCGAAGGGCGTTTGCACCCGCCGCGAGGTGCAGCAGGAGATGGACCGCATGGACGCGCGCACCCCCGCCGGCGGCGCGCGGGTGGTGGCCAGGGCCTGGAGCGACGCCGGCTTCAAGGCCCGCCTGCTGGCTGACCCCATGACTGCGTTGAAGGAGCTAGGGTTCTCTCTGCCGGATACCACGCCCCGGCTGGCGGTGGTGGAAAACACCCACCGGGTGCACCATCTGGTGGTGTGTACCCTCTGCTCCTGCTACCCTCGCATGCTCCTGGGGCGTCCGCCCGATTGGTACAAGAGCCTGGCCTACCGCTCCCGCGCCGTGACTGACCCCCGGGGCGTGATGCGGGAGTTTGGGCTGGAGCTGAGTGAAGGCGTGGAAGTAAGGGTGCTGGACAGCACCGCCGACCTGCGCTACCTGGTGCTGCCCCACCGTCCCGCCGGCACACAGGGCATGACCGAAGCTCAACTGGCGAAGCTGGTCACCAGAGACTCCATGATTGGCGTCACTGAGCCCCTCCACTCCGAACCGGCCAGGGCCGGGTAATGCGGCAGCCATCAGCCGTCAGCCGTCAGCCGTCAGGAGACTAGAGAGGAGCCAAAGGTGCAAGCAACTGGCGCCGCAAGCCCGCAGTCACCCGAAGCTGAATAGAGGCTAACGTTGCTGCCTGAAGACACGGCCTTCCAATCAACTGGTCCACCATGGAGGACCTGATTCATGCGGCCAAAACCGCCGAGGCATCCGGCTACTTTCACGGTGTTTGGGTGGGCGATAACCTGTTGTCCAAACCCCGCGTCGAATCCATTGTGACCCTCTCCGCCATCGCCGCGCACACACGGGAGGTCCGGTTGGGCACCATCTGCATGGCCAGCTTTCCGCTGCGCCATCCCATCGTGTTGGCCCTTCAGTGGGCGAGCCTCGACGTGCTCTCCCGAGGCCGCACCATTCTGGCGGTATGCAATGGCGGGTCGGCCAGCTTTGGCCCGTCATACGCCAACGAGCTGGCCGCCATGGGCATCCCGTCCCGCGAGCGGGTTGGGCGGTTGACCGAAGGCATCGAAATCTTGCGGCGGCTTTGGAGCGAGAAGCAGGTGACCCACCAGGGCAAGTACTACCAGTTTGAAGGCGTGGAGCTTCTGCCGAAACCGGTGCAGCAGCCCGTGCCAATTTATATCGCCGCCAACCCCAAGCCGGGACAGGCCGATGCCGCCGCCGTGGATCGCATAATGCACCGGGTGGCCCGCCTGGCCGACGGCTGGCAGACCGACGCGACGCCGGTGGAAGATTTCCGTGGCCGCTTTGACACCATCCGGGACTACGCCTCCCAGGAGGGCCGCGACCCGAACAAGCTGGAGTCCTGCCTGCACCTGATGGTGAACATCAACCAGGACCGGGAAAAGGCCTACCAAGAGTCTGCTGAGTTCCTCAAGATGTACTACGGAGCCGGGACTATTACCAAAGAGAGGGCTGACCTCTGGCTGGCCTATGGCCCACCGGGGGCGGTCATCCAGAAGATTCAGGCCTATCTGGATGCGGGTTGTACCATGCCGGTGCTCCGCTTTGTCTCCCCCAGGCTCCAGGGGCAGCTGGAGCAGTGCATCCAGGAAGTATTGCCTGCCTTCCAGACGAGTTGAAGGGCCGCAAGCTTTCAGCCATCAGCAGTCAGCCCTCAGCAGCCACATCCCCTCCATCCCGCGGGCTGGAACATCGCGCCGCCGGCTTACTGACCCGGCGCTTGGGCTGGTTCATCGCCCTGGTGCTGGCAGTCACGGCGCTGCTGGCCCTGCCTTTGGGGTTCATGCCCGCCACGGAGCCGGCCTCCCAGCACCCCGGCGGCCCCGAGTTTGAACTCCAGGACAAGATTAACGCCCGCTTCCCGCCCCAAATCCACTTCACGAGTTTCATCGTGGAGGATCCGGAAGGGGATATCCTCCGGCAGCAGCCCCTGTGGGAGTTGTACCAGAACGAGGCCCGGCTGCGCCACTCCGACCTGGGCCAGTTCCTGTACAGCGGCTACGATGCCGACACGGGCCGCAGCATCACCGGCGTGTTCACCATCGCCGACGCCGTAGCTCTGATGCTGCCCTTGGACTCGCCGGAGGGCGTCACACTAGAAACCGCCACCGGCGATCAGGTGAAGGCCGCCGTATCCCGGGCGATGGCCAGTCCCCTGGGGCCGTCGCTGCGGGCCTCCCTGTCCCAGCACGCAAGACATGAGCGTCGCGTTATTAACGGGCGGGAGGTGGACTACTGGCGCTCCCCGGCCCTTTTCTCCTTCGTGGCAGCGGACAACACCCTGCTGGGCGGCGGTCCCTCGGCGATCGGCAGCCTCACCGCCGACCCGGTGACTCTGGAAAAGGAGCGCTTCAACCGCCGGGTGCAGGCGGCACTGCGGGGTGAGCAGGCCCACTACCGGCTGTGGGGCGTAGCCATTGACGTGAACCTGGCCTCCCGGGAGCAGGGCCGCACGGTTATCCCCTTCATCGCCGCGGCGGTGGCGCTGGTGCTGCTGGTGGTGGGCGCCACCCTGCGCTCCTGGCGCGCCGTGGGCCTGGCGCTGCTGGGACTGCTGATGTTGCTGGTTTGGCTCAAGGGCGCTTCCAACCTGGCGGGCCTGAAATCCTCCCTCACTTTGGACCTGCTGGTGCCCATCGCCATGATCTCCCTGGGAGTAGACTTCTTCATCCACACGGCCCACCGCTACCGGGAAGAGCGCCGCAATCACGCTCCAGAATTTGCGATGAAGCTTGGCCTGGCAGGAGCGCTGGGCGCCACCACCCTGGCGCTCCTCACCGACGGCATCGCCTTCCTGGCCAACGCGGCGTCAGGCATAGAGACCGTGATCCAGTTCGGCATCGGCGCGGGCATCGGAGTAGTCAGCAGCTACGTGGTCATGGGCTTGTTCCTGCCCCTGGCGCTGGTGCGGCTGGAGCGGGGACCGTCGTCTGCAAGGCAATCAACCAAACCCGAAACCCAACCCGCAGCCGCAGGATGGCTCACCGGGCCGCTGGTGCGGCTGGCGAGGCTGCCCTGGCTGCTCTTGCCCGCGGTGGCGGCGCTGACGGTGGCGACCACGTATTTGGCCTTGCAACTACAGCCGGGGCTGGACCCCAAGGACTTCTTCCACCATGAGTCGGATTTGGTGGTGGGCCTGGACAAGCTCTCCCAACACGCGGCTCCGGCGGTGGCGGGGGAGCCGGCCACCATCTACCTGGAGGGGGACTTGACCGCCCCGGCGTCGCTGGAGGCCGTTGGCGGGCTGCTGGAGCGACTGGCGGCCAACCCGGCGGTGGGCCACACCGAGGACGGCGGCGTGTCGCTGTACTCCCGCACGGTGCTGACTCTGCTGGGTGCGGTGGTCAGCAGCGACTATGCCCGCGCCCAGGTGCAGGCCGCCACTGGCGTGGCCATCACCGACGCCGACCGCAACCTGCTGCCCGACGGCCCGGAGCAAGTGGGGGCAGTTTACCGATACATGGATCAGCGCGGGGTGCCCCTGGACAAGTTCGCCCTGCACTACGACGCCCGGCAGGTACGGGAGACACTGTACTTGGACGCCGCCGGCGGGGGTCAGGCCACGGTCATCAGCTTCGGCGTCGTGGGCAGCCGGGAGCAGGCGACGGTGGTGGCCGCCCGGCGCGCCCTGGAGCGAGACCTGGAGCCCCTGCGGCAGTCGCCGGGCATCGCCTCGGCCGGACTCACCGGCTCGGCGTTCACCCGCGCCAGCACCCTGGATGCCACCAGCCGCGCGCTGAACATCTCCATGCCGGTGGCGATTGCGGGCTGCCTGGCGCTGCTGGTGCTGTGGATGCGGTCGCTGCCCCTGGCGGTGGTCACGGTGCTGCCCATCCTGCTGGTGGTGTCGTGGTTGTACTCCTTCATGTACCTGGCCGGGTTCCACCTGAACTTCGTCACCGCGACCATCGGTGCTGTCTCCGCCGGCGTGGGCATCGACTACTCCATCTACGTGACCCAGCGGTTTCGCCAGGAGCTGAGGCGGCACGGAGGCAAGGCGGAGGCGCTGGCGGCGGCGGTTAACGGCACCGGGGCCGCCCTGGCAGGCGCGGCGGCGTCCAGCATCTTGGGCTTTGCGGTGCTGGCCTTCTCGCCCATGCCACTGTTCGCCGCCTACGGTATCCTCACGGCGGCTATGATCCTGATGTCGCTGGCGGCATCCCTGCTGGTGCTGCCCTGTCTGCTGCTGCTGGCGGCGCCTAAGGCGAAGCAGTCAGTCGTCAGCCAGTCAGCGGTCAGGCCCCCACCCGACGCCATCACAACCATCACAACGGAAATGGCGGCGCCGAAAGCTGATGGCTGACGGCTGATGGCCGGTATGCTGAGAATGGCATGCTATAATGTTGCCGCTTCCACTGGAAGCGTGGAAGCGCCCAGCCAAGTCCTCCGCTAGGGGTAGTGTCATGATCAAGCGGTTCTCGGTGCTCTATGTGGGGCAGATAGACCTGGACAACGTGGGGGCCAACGGCACGCCGGCCAACGACCGACGCTACCCCAACGAGCGATTGGTCCAGGCCTACGACCACGCCGTGGCCCTGGCCAAGCACATGGACAAGCTGGGGTTCTACTGCCTGTGGACCGCCGAGCACCACTTCCAGCGGGAGGGCTATGAGGTCTTCCCCAACCTGACCCTGCTGGGAGTGCACCTGGCGGGAGTCACCAAGAAGCTGAAGTTCGGCGCGGCCTTCAACGTGGTGCCCATGTGGCACCCCCTGCGGCTGGCCGAGGACTTCGCCATGGCCGACATCCTCACCGGCGGGCGGCTGATCTTCGGCGTCGGTCGCGGCTACCAGTCGCGGGAGGTGGAGACCTTTGGCGCGCCGGTGATTGACAACGACGCCAACCGGGTGCTGTTTGAAGAGCAGATGGAGATCATCCTCAAGGCGTTCAACCAGGACTCCTTCAGCCACCAAGGCAAGCACTACACCCTGCCCGCGCCGGTGCCCTACCGGGGTTATACGGTGAAGGACATCACCCTGGTGCCCCGGCCGGTGCACCGCCCGGTGGAGATCTGGCAGCCCATCGCCAGCGGCAAGACCCTGGATTTCGCGGCGCAGAAGGGGTTCAAGTCCATGGTGGCCCTCACCGGCGAGAAGCTGGTGTCGGAGCTGTTCCATCGCTATCAGGAGGCGGCGGCCAGGGCTGGGCGGCAACTGGCCCTGGGGCAAGACATTGCCCTTGGCCTGGGCTTTTACATCTCCGATACCCAGAAGGAAGCCCTTGACCGGGTGCGCCCCTACCACGATGAGCGGTACAAGTGGTTTGCCCCCTTCGGCTTTGTCAGGTACACCGACAGCCAGGGCCGCCCGTGGGGCACCCCCGGCGCGCCATCGCGGGCGCCCACCATTGAGGAAGGCGTGGAGCAGAAGGTGTGGATGTGCGGCCCCTCCAAGGATTTCGTGGCCCGGCTGCGGGAGCTGGAAGCGCAGTACCCCGGTCTGGAGGACATTGTGGTGCAGTGGCCCGAGGGCATGCCCTGGCTGGAGTACAAAGACCAGCTCACCCGGTTGGCCCAAGAGGTGATGCCCCACTTCACTCATGGCAAGGCCGGGGGCAAGGCCGCCGTGGCGGGCCGGAAGCGCCAAGGCTAGTCTTAGCTGGCGCCCCCGACATAGGGGCAGCGTAAGGGCCGGCATGAGAATTTACGGACGGGCGCCGTAAGCCCGGAGGAGAGCATTTGGCGATAGCGGAGCACACTGCCCTGGCGCGTCAGGGCGCCCACGCCATCGCCCGCTGGCGGGACAAGTTCCTGGACCGCGAGCGCCTGGACCTCTCCGGGGCTTTGCTCAACGGCGCGCGGCTGGCCGGGGCTGACCTGGCTAACGACGACCTCAGCCGGGCCGACCTGACCTTGGCCGACCTGAGCAGGGCGGACCTCTCCAGGGCCGACCTTCACAACGCCCACCTGTGGAGGTGCAGCCTTTCCAGGGCCAATCTGCAAAACGCCCTGTTGCCAGGAGCCACTCTGGGACGGGTCGCGCTGGACGGGAGTTGCCTGCGGGAAGCCGACCTGCGGGGCGCTGACCTGTCCTATGCCGACCTGTCCTACGCCGACCTGACGGGGGCCGACCTTTCCGGCGCTGACCTGACGGAAGCAAACCTGTCCTGGGCCGACCTGACCGGCGCCCGCCTCAGCCACGCCCGCCTCATCGCCACTAACCTGGAGGTGGCGAACCTCACTGGGGTCGACCTGCGCCGCGCCTCCCTGGTGCGGACGCGGCTGGACCGTACCCTGCTGGCCGGCGCGGCGGTGGACCTGACCCTCTTCGGGGATTGCGACCTCAGTCAGGTGCTGGGGCTGGAGTCGGTGCACCACGCTGGCGCCAGCATCATCGGGCTGGACTGCCTAGCCCGCTCCCGGGGCCAAATTCCCGCCGCGTTCCTGCGCCTGGCCGGCGTGGCGGAGCCTCTCGTGTCCGCCCAGGAGGCGGTGAAGGACCAGCTCAATCCCGCCAGCTTCTCCCGCATTTTGCTGGTGAGCACCGTCCAGGACGGGGCCTTTGCCCGGCGGCTGACGCAGGACCTGCGGGCCGCCCAGTTGCGTTGCTGGCCCATGCCAGTGGACGACGAGGCGGCGATGAAGCGGGATGGCAGCCTGCTCCAGCGGGTGACTCACTACGACCGGGTGGTCTGTGTGTGTTCCGAGCCGGCGCTGACCAACCCCCACGGCGCCCGATTCCTGGAGCAGTTGGTGCAGCAACCCGCCAGGGCAAATTCCCTCGTCTCCCTGGCCCTGGACCAGTACCTGCCGGAAGGCCAGCAGGAACTGTGCCAGACCCTGCGGCAGGGCAAGGTGGTGGATTTCCGGGGCTGGACCGAGGAGGGCACGTACCGGCGCGGGGTAAGCCAACTGCTGCAGTTGCTGGCGAGCTGAGGGAGAGACCGACGGCCCACTCCGTCCCCCCTTACGAAGGGGGGACTACCGGGGGGTCGTTCCTCTACTCCCGCCGCCCGGCGCTGGGCGCAGACGACCCCCTCTGTATCTCCCCCTTCGTAAGGGGAGAGGGGACGCTTGACCAACATCCTGTTAGCTCTCCAGGCGCACGTCCTGGTCCAGCAGCAGGCACGCCTCGCCCCACTGGCGGGCGCTGGCCAAGTCCCACTCCTCAGTGCAGTCCGCCGGCTTCAGCCGGATGCCTTCATCCCCGCCGTAAACCAGCATCAGCAAGCCCTCGCCGGAGTCCTCCGCCACCGCCGCCAGGGCCGGGCATGGCCCGTGGGCGCTCCAGCCCGTAACGTCGCACCAGGTGTCTTGGCCCTGGGGGTTCGCCGCCAGCACGCGGCTGACCCGCTGGGGCTTGGCGCGCACATCGAACATGCGGTTCACCGTCATGGGGCTGTTGCTCCCGGCAGTTACGTCAACCTCCACAAACATTCAGGTCCCTCCGTATCTGCGGCGCCTTGCCGCTCCTTTCTGCCATTGTAGGGCAAGCAGGCTTGTTCCGGCCACCATACCAAAGCCAACGTGGAATCTGCATCAGCCATATTCAGCCCCTTTAGCAGGCTGCTGAAAAACCCCGATTTTGCGAAAAATGGACGGACTCTCAGATACGAAAATTGGGGCGATTCCGGGCCGTCGACCCCTTTTTCAGCACCCTGCTAATCACGGCAAGACTAAATCCGAACTGGAATCTACATTGTTCCGGGTGCCGCATCTGCGGGCTCCATTGTTGCTTCAGTTTAGTCAAGCCGGAATAGGGCACCCACCACCATATCCCACCAAACCTAGGCCGTTTACAGGCCAAGTTGCGCCTCCAGCCAATGGAGGTTAACCCTTCAACATCACTATAATGGTACCAAGAAGCGGAGACATTACCGCCCGCGGCTTGGATTTCCCGCCGGATTCGTGCCGGAAGGGTTTGACCAAGCAAGGAGGCCTAAGGCATGGTAGCTACCGTAGCAAGCAAGCGTGGGCTGACGCCCTATGAAGAGGTCAACCTCTTTTTTGACCAGGCGGCCGAGCGCCTGAAGCTGCCCGACGGCATGCGCGAGATGCTGCGCCGCCCCTGGCGGGAGCTGCGGGTGCAGGTCCCGGTGCGCATGGACGACGGCAACGTAAAGGTGTTCACCGGTTACCGCGTGCAGCACAACGCCGCCCGCGGGCCATACAAGGGCGGAGTGCGCTACCATCCCCTGGCCGACCTGGAAGAGGTGCGGGCGCTGGCCTCCCTCATGACCTGGAAGACCGCCTTGATGGACTTGCCCTACGGCGGCTCCAAGGGCGGTGTGCAGGTTGATCCCGCTCTGCTCAGCAACAGCGAGCTGAACCGCCTGACCCGCCGGTACACCAACGCCATCCAGCACCTGATTGCCCCCAACCGGGACATTCCCGCCCCTGACCTGGGCACCAACGCCCAAACCATGGCCTGGATGATGGATGCCTACGGCGCGATCCACGGCTACACCCCGGCCATCGTCACCGGAAAGCCCGTGGAGCTGGGCGGCTCCCTGGGCCGGGACGCTGCCACCGGTCGCGGGGTCTCCTGCATCCTGGAGCAGGCGGCCAAGGACTTCGGACTGGACCTGAGCAAGACACGGGTTGTGGTGCAGGGGTTCGGCAACGTAGGGTCGTGGACCGCCCGGCTGCTGCACGAGATGGGGTGCCGGATTGTCGCCGTCAGCGACGTGCAAGGCGGCGTCCGCAATGCCAGGGGCCTGGACATTCCCACGCTGTTTGAGCACCACCGCCGGGCCGGCGGTTTCGAGGGCTTCCCCGGCACTGAAGCCGTCACCAACGAGGAGCTTCTGGAGTTGGAGTGCGATGTCTTGATCCCCGCGGCGATTGACAACGTGATTACCGGCCGCAACGCTCCCCGCATCAAGACCCGGCTGCTGCTGGAAGCGGCCAATCACCCCACCACTCCCGAGGCCGACGCCATCTTCAACGACCGCGGCATTCCGGTGCTGCCCGACATCCTGTGCAACGCCGGCGGCGTGACGGTGTCCTACTTTGAGTGGACGCAGAACCTGCAGGAGTTCAAGTGGGAGGAGGAGCGGGTTAACACGGAGCTGCGCAAGATGATGACCCGCGCCTACCAGTCGGTGTACCAGCGGGCCACGGCGGAGGGCATCACCTACCGGCAGGCCGCCTTTGAGATCGGCGTGCAGCGGGTGGCCCGCGCCGTGGAGCTGCGGGGCTTTGTGTAGGCTGTCGGCGGCGTTATAGAGCAACCCAAACGGTAGGGGCAGGTTTGAAACCTGCCCCTACGACGTTGGGGTGACGGGGTGCAGAGAAACTCCCTCCTTGCTAGGGGAAAGGAGGGGCCGACCCGTCCCCCCTTACGAAGGGGGGACTACAGGGGGTCGTACTCTGACGCCACTGCCGCACGGCACGGGATGCAGACCACCCCCTCTGTGTCTCCCGCTTCGTAAAAGGGAGAAGGCGGCTCTTTAAACACTCACTATCTCTCACCTCCTTGGGTAAGGCGTAGAATAGGACGGTTACATTCTCCCCAAGGAGGACGCCGTGTTTGACCTGCTAATCCGCAATGGCCGCGTGGTGGACGGCACCGGCCAGACCTGGTTCCGCGCCAGCGTGGGCATCGAGGGCGACACTGTCAGCATTCTGCGGGGAGATACCTCCGCCGTGGCTGCGGGGCGGGTCATTGACGCCAACGGGTACGTGGTGTGCCCCGGC
>SHYG01000026.1 GCA_009692925.1 Dehalococcoidia bacterium | reverse complement strand
ACTCCTAAGTCCAAGGAGGCTTGCAGCGTCAGCATTGGTGATGCCTTCAGGGTTCGCCTGAGCAAGCTCCAAAATAGCAGTTTTCAGGAACTCAAGACCTAACTGGGACCGCTCCACCGCACCTTGTGGAACTACTACGGCCTTTCGCTTCTTGCCTCCCATGCCAGATGGAATGACAGCGTTGGTTAGCAGCCCCCCGGACTCCTCCGTGCCGAAGGCTGCGATTAACTCCGCTTCGAGTTTGAGCGCTTGGGATTCAGTTAGATCGTCTGCAAGGATGTTTACCATTGGATTGAGGCCAGCCCCAGTGATGTCCTTTATGCGCCGATACTTCCTAGTTGCATCAGGTGTTACCAAGTGATCAAAGGCACGACTACCGGTGCCCTTGCCAATATAAAACGGTAACGCTGGTGAGGATCTCGGGTCTTTCAGCGAATATACGTAGAAGAAGTTGGTAGCCATTGCTCACTCCACTTGAATACAGCCTCTGCTTCCATATTGCATCTCGCTGCTCACTACCCCGCAACCTCCCGCGCAAACTCCGGCCGCACCACCTTGGCGTAGGGCTGCCGCTCCTTGACCAGCCCGGCGGCCATGAGAATGTCCTGCAACCCCTGGTACTCCGGCTCCTCCAGGCGTGGGTCCGCCGGCCAGGTGTCCTGGGCCTGGTAACGCGCCACCGATTGGACGAGCTGCTCCTTGGCAAAACCCGGAAAGAAGGGGGCGATGGCATCGCCCACCACCGTGGCGTCGCTGGCGGCCAGCCACCGCAGCGCCCTGCCAAAGCCCCTGGTGAAGCGGCGCACCGCGTCCGGCTGCGCGTCCAGGAATCGGTTGGTTGCAGCGAAGGAGCTGTAAGCGATGTGCCCGTTCTCCGGCCCCAGGGCCACCGCCAGATGGGCCGAGCCTTCAGCCAGCAGTTGTCCCGCCTCCGGCTCCGGCAGGTGGATAAAGTCCGCATCGCCTCGGCGGAAGGCTGCCAAACTGGCCTCTAAAGAGAGGCCGGACATTAGTTTCAGCTCGGACGGCGGCACTCCGTGGCGGCGCAGGGCGTACTGGAAGGAGGCCCAGGGTGTGGGGGAGAAGCTTAAGGGGATCACCGTGGCCCCGCGCAGCATATCCCAGCTGAAGGGATCAATCGGTTGCCGGGAGAGCACGAAGAACCCGTCCCGCGCGTTAATCATGGCGAAGTGCGCCGGGACCGTTTCCGCGCCCCAGTCGGCGGCGATGATGGAGCGCATGACTCCCCCCTGCACGATGTCGGCGGCGTTCTGATTCAGCGCGCTCAGGACATGGGAGAAGCGGGGCGGGCACGTGCTGAAGCTGACGTCCAGCCCCTCGGCTTCCCAGAATCCTCCCGCCAGCGCCGCGTAAACGGGCGTATAGAATACCGAGGGGAGCACTTCCATGAGCCGCAGGGCGTGCCGGCGTGTGTTGGTGGGCATAGCCTACCCCGCCTTCTCCGGCTGCAGGAAGGCTAGCAGCGCGGTGATGAAGGCCTCGGGGTCCTCAATCTGCGGGATGTGCCCCAGCCCCGGCAGCACCGCCTTGCTGGCGTTGACGATGTTGTTGTGCAGCAGTTCCTCGCCATCGCGCAGGCGGTCCTGGCCGCCGTACAGCACCAGGGTGGCGGTGGCCCGGATGCGCGGCAGCCGCGACATCACGTCGTAGTAGGCCAGGGATTCGGCGAGCTGGCGCACCCACGTTCCCGCCTGGGCGCGGGTGCGGTTGGTGTTTTCCACCCACTCCGGAGTGGGGTTGGCAAAGGTGGCCCTGGACTTCAGCTGCTCCAGGGTTCTGGGCCGGGGCAAACCCCGGGCGTCGTAGTCCCCCGCCGCGTCCAGCAGACGCTGGTGGCCGCCGCGAGCGTCCCACACCGGGCAACCCACCAGCGCCAGCTTGTCGGTGCGGTCCGGGTAACTGGCAGCCATCTCAATGGCCAAGCAGGCCCCCACCGAGTTGCCCACGTAGTGCGCCCGGTGGATGTTCAGTATCTGGCACGCCTGGTCCAAATTGCGGGCGTAGTCCGGGATGTTGAAGTGGCGGGAGGGTTTGTCCGATTCGCCATGACCCAGCATGTCAAAGGCATAGCAGGTGTAGTACCGGCTCAGCGGTTCCAGCACCGAGTGCCAGGCCCAGGATGAGAAGCCCAGCGGGTGGAGCAACACCAGCGGGTAGCCGCTGCCCTTCTTGACGAAATGCATAATTCCGTCGGGGGTCGGCACCGAGTCTTTAAGGTCCCTTCGGGCAAACATACCCACTCCTTAAGGGCGTTAATCGCGAAAGCCCACCCCACACTTTGGTCAACCGCAGAGGGCGCGGAGGACGCAGAGTAATTCGCAATCTGTTGATTGGTTTCTCAGCGATCTCTGCGCTCTAGGCGGTGATAATCGGACTGGCTATTGGGACCGCTGTCGCGGCGAGCCTTCAGGGGGAAGGGGCGACGGCGCTTGGCGGGCCTCTCGCTCCACCTGGAGCAGCTTCTCCAGCCGGCGGCGGAATCGGGGCTCGGGTAAGAAGCGCGCCCTGAGAAACGCCTGGAGCAGCTCCCGGGCAGTCTCGATGCCAATGACCCTGGCCCCCAAGCAGAGCACGTTCATATTGTCGTGCTCAACCCCCTGGTGACTGGTGTAAGTGTCGTGGCAGAGGCCGGCCCGCACCCCCGGCACCTTGTTGGCGGTAATGCACGCCCCCACCCCGCTGCCGCACAGGATAATGCCCCGCTCCGCCTCTCCGGACTGCACCGCCCGCGCCACGGCGGCGGCAAAATCCGGGTAGTCGTCTTCTGCATCGAATTCGCAGGCACCCAGGTCAACTACCTGGTGGCCTGCCGCCGCCAGCCACTCCAGCACCAACCCCTTCAGCTCGTATCCGGCGTGGTCGGCGCCCACGGCAAGGCGCATCTGGCCTCCTCTGGCGTGTTCTGAGTCCTGGAATTTGCCTCAGGATATCATATCAGGCGGTGGAAGCAAGCCCCAGACGTCGCCCGGAATGCTCCGGTAGATTATAAACTGCCGGTGTGCTAGAATCGCAGCGCTTTGCTGGGGAACATATGTGAGGCACGGGCTAGGCTGGCGGTGCCAAGCCCGCAGCGGCAGATACCAGCTACCTTCCTTGACGGCGACGGCGTTTTGAGGGCACCCTGGGGGCATCCTTGTAAATGATTAAAGCGGTCTTCTTTGATTTCTACAATACCCTGGTCCGATTCTGGCCGCCGCTGGACGAGATTCAGCAGGCATCCTGCCAGGAGCTTGGACTGCGGGTGTCAAAAGAGGGGATTAACCGGGGATACGCGTTGGCGGACGTATACTTCAACCAGGAGAATGAGCGCCGCCCTCTGGCGGTGCGCACCGACGCTGAGCGGCTGGACTTCTTCTCCAAGTACGAGCAGCTAATCCTGGATAAGGCCGGACTGCCGGTGTCCCTGGACCTGGCCAGGCAGGTTTGGCAAATCGCCATCTCAGTGCCCAAGGATTTCGTGGTTTTTGATGACACGATTCCTGCCCTGGCCCGGCTGCACGAGCGGGGCTATCGCCTGGGCATCCTCTCCAACCTGCGCCGCGATATGACCGCTCTGTGCCAGCAGCTGGGGATGTCAACCTACCTGGACTTTTGCATCAGCTCCACCGAAGCTGGAGCGGAAAAGCCGCACCCGCCCATCTTCCTGGCGGCGCTGCAACGGGTTGCGGTTGAACCGGCGGAGGCGGTGCATGTGGGTGATCAGCACAGTTCCGACGTGCTGGGCGCCCGCGCCGTGGGGATCCACCCGGTGCTGATTGACCGCGATGGCTGGCATCCCAAAGTGGATGATTGCCCCCGCATTGCCAGCCTGGTTGAGCTAGACCCTCTTCTGGCGGGCGCGCCCGAATCCCTGTACCACCGCCCTGGTGGCTCCAGGAAGTAGCCTCCCCGTCAAGCCTCAAATTCCTAAGGCGCCAAACTTAGGCCCAACCTCCCTTGTCCCGGCAGTCCGCTTCATCCCGCTCCGCGCAGCACGGTGGCAGCACCCTGCCGCCTTGTGGGTCGCCACCCTTACCAATTCAGGGCAAAAGCCACAACAATATCTGGGCGAAATTCGGATCAGCGGCACCGGCAGAGGCGTTGGCGGCTCCCAGTTGGCCCAGTTCGGGGAAGCCCGATGACTCACGCGCCGCCGGGTCGCTGCAGCAGGGTCCGACCTCACTCTTCGTCGAGGCTGATACAACATCGCCATGCGTGCAGCTAATCAAGGTTGGCAACACATGCGCGCGGCATCCCCCCAAGAGCGGGAAGAGATGATGGCTGTCTGGCCGTCTTTGCCCCTGAACAGCCATTCCGCCCTGCGCCTGTTGGAGCGTTCGGCCCAGCACTCGCCGGACAGCGTTGTCATCTTTGGCCCCGACGGGGTGTGTGGCTGGGCCAACCAGGCCACCGACGCCCTGCTGGGAATCCGCGATGGCGCCAGCCTAGTGGGTCGCTTGGACCTGCACCGGCACTGCTCCTTCCCCGGTGACGCCGGCGGCGCAGCCCTGTCCCAGGCACTGCTAGCAGGCTGCTGGAAAACCCCGATCTTGCGAAAATTGGACGGACTCTCAGATACGAAAATTGGGACGATTTCGGGCCGTCGACCCCTTTTTCAGCACCCTGCTAGGCCAGACCCAGGAGCAACTTTCCCTGTGCTACGATCTGACCGCGCTGGCGCCGCTGGGCGCGCACACCGCCACCCCGGAAGGCAGTGAAAGCAACTCCCAACGCCCGGGAAAGACTCTAGTGGCCAATGTCCAGTTGTATCCCCTGCTGGACGAATACGGCGGCGTGGTCGCCCTGTGCGCCTTTAATGGCGCGCCGGGGGAGACATCCGGGCAGACACTGGGATCAGAGCCTCCAGCGCCCAGTGCGGCTAACCCTGAAGACGCCAGAATGGGGCACTGCATCGCCACCGCCCGCCTGCTGTCCCGGCGCTTGGCCCACGATTTCAACAACATCATGGCCGTGGTTCAGGGCTACGCCGATATGCTGAAGGAGAGGCTGAAGCAGGATACTGAGAGCCGCGGGATGGCGGAGCTAATCGGCCAAATGGGCGGCGAAGCAACTGCCGTGACCGGTCGCCTGGCCGCCTTCTCCAGCGTGCGCCCCCTGGACCTGGCTGATGTAAACCTCAACCGGGTGGTGGAGGGTTTCCTGGCCAGCCCCCAGGCAGCCGCGCCGGCGGGGGTGCAGGTGCATCTGGAGTTAGCCGCGGATCTGCCGCCGCTATTCGCCGACGAGGACCGTTTGGAGCGAATCTGCGCCAGTTTGTGGCTCAACGCCCTGGAGGCCATGCCCAAGGGCGGCAGTGTATCCTGGCGGACGGAGATGGTCTCTCCGCGTCCTCAGGCCGGCCCGGCGGCGTCCCAGCTAGCCGGGGCCAGCTTTCTGCGCCTGCGAGTCACCGACACCGGCGAGGGTATGGATGAAGCCACCCGCCGCTCCGTGTTTGATCCCTTCTTCACCACCAAGCACGGCAAGAGCCGCGGCCTGGGCCTCACGGATGTGTACCTGACGGTGAAGGCACATCACGGGTTCGTGGACGTGTCCTCGGAACTCGGCGCCGGAACCACCATGGATATCTATCTCCCGATTCAGGGCGTCGCGGAGCAGGCCCAGGCCAAGGCGGTGGAGGCGCAGACGCCTGACTCCCTTCCCGTCGGGGACGGCAAGGCCCAGCGCTGGCTGGTGGTGGACGATAATAATCTGGTGCGGCTTCTGGTGGAGCAGATGTTGGTTCAGGATGGCAGAAAGGTAGTGACCGCCGCCAGTGGAGCGGAAGCGCTGGCCATTTACCAGCGTCAGGCCCGCCAAATTTGCGGGGTCATCCTGGACTTAACCCTGGGCGACCTGACCGGCGCGGAATTGTTCCACAAGCTACGGGAGATCAATCCTCGAGTGCCAGTAATTATTCTCAGCGGTGACCTGCACCGGCCGGCCATCGCCCAGCTGGTGGCCCTGGGTGGCTGCAGCGTGCTGGCCAAGCCCTTCAAGCGGGAGGAGCTGCTGGCGTTGGTTCATTCGCCGGATTCCGGGGCCGCTTCGGGCCTGCGGGCGGCCTAGCTCGCGTCTCCTACTCATCAACCCATCCCGGCTAGCCCTCAGGGCGTCCAGGCCGGAGGGTTTGACGGCTCTGGCATAAATCTCCTAATCGAAGCTACGGAAATCCCCCCAACCCCCTTTGCAAGGGGGGGTTGGGGGGATTTCCGTCCCAAATGCTCCACAACTGCATTGGAGATTTATGCAAGTCTCAGTAGTTAAGTGTTCCTCGTTCCGGCCCAAACCGGAATCTATTAGGCATATCGGCCACGCAGTTATCTGCACACTGGCGAAGGCCGGTGTGTCGTAAGCGCCCTTCCCAGGTCTTTTCAAGGGATGGTACAATCCTCCTTGATTTGAACCGGCAGCCCAAGGAGACGTGAGATGCCCAAGGAGTACACCAGCCCTCCGGAAATGACCATCGATTCCGCCAAGAGCTACAACGCCACCATCCGCACCAATCACGGGGAGTTAACTGTAGAGCTGTTCGCCGCGGAAGTCCCCCGCACCGTGAACAACTTCGTTTTTCTGGCTCGGGATGGGTTCTACGACAGCGGCCGGTTCCACCGGATCATCAAGGGGTTCATGGTTCAGGGCGGCTGCCCCCGGGGCGACGGCACCGGCAACCCCGGCTATCGGTTTGCCGACGAGCCAGTCATCCGCCCCTACGTGAAGGGCACCCTGGCCATGGCCAACGCCGGTCCGGATACCAACGGCTGCCAGTTCTTCATCGTCCACGGCGACAAGTCCAATCTGCCTCCCAAGTACACCATCTTTGGCCAGGTGACTAAAGGCATGGATGTGCTGGATGCCCTGGCCGGCGTCCCGGTCACCGCCAATCCGCGCGGCGAGTCGTCGCGACCCACCCAGCGGGTGGAGATTCAGGGCGTCGAGATTAGCGAGTCGTAAAGATTCCGTCAGGCGGTCGCCGGAGAGCGTAAATGACCCTGTTTCTCAACGAACAGCAGGTGGCGGCGTTGCTGCCCATGCGCGAGTGTGTGGACGTGCTGGAGGAGGCTTTTGCCCACGCCGCAGCGGGCCAGGTGGAGCTAAAACCCCGTTCGCGCCTGCGCATGCCCAAGGGGTTCTTCCACTTCATGGCTGCATCCGACGCCGGTCACCGCGTCTTCGGATACAAGGCCTACCCGTCCTTTGAAGGCGCGGGCGGCAGCAAGACAGTGGTAATGCTCTACGACTACGATTCCGGGCAGCTCCTGGCGTGCCTGGAGGCCGGCCGTCTGGGCCAAATCCGCACTGGCGCGGCCTCCGGACTGGCGACACGGCATATGGCCCGCCCCGATGCCTCGGTGGTGGGTATTATCGGCTCGGGGTTTCAGGCCCGGTCGCAGCTGGAGGCCATCTGCGCGGTGCGGACCATCCGCCAGGCCCGTGTCTTCAGCCGCCGGCCCGAGCGCCGGGAGGAGTTTGCCCGGCAGATGAGCCAGCGGCTGGAGCTGGAAGTGGTGGCCTCTGACAGCGCCCAGGCCTGCGTGACGGGGGCGGATGTGGTCGTGACCATCACCTCCGCCCGCGAGCCGGTGCTCCTGGGGGAATGGCTGGAGCCGGGCAGCCACGTCAACGCCGCCGGGGGCAACCACTGGATGCGCCGGGAGATTGACGAGGCCACGGTGACCCGCGCCCAGCTGATTGTGGTGGATGACCTGGACCAGGCCAAGCTGGAGTGCGGCGATCTGATGTGGCCCGAGGCGCGGGGGTCCTTTCGGTGGGACATGGCCCATGAGCTGCAGGAGGTAGTGGCGGGCCGCGTCCCCGGACGGCCCTCGGACCAGGCCATCACCCTCTTCGAGTCCATGGGTGTGGCGCTGGAGGACATTGCAGCGGCCCAGTTGGTGTACCGCAAGGCCAAGGAGCAGGGAGTAGGCCAGGAGCTGCCCTTCTAGCCGGGGGTAGATTGATGCAGATCGTGGCAGAGGCGCACGTTAGCACACCTCTGCCACGATCTGCAGGGAGGTTGGTCTAGTGGCTTACACCGCCGCCGGAACTAACAGGGGACTGGGCAGCTTTCTGCCGAGGGTTTTGTAAGCTTCTTCCAGGTCCTTGATATGGAACTCCTCGTTTGGAAGCCCCAGGAAATGTTTGACGAGGGTTGCCGTTCTGCGGCGGGCGGCTCTCGCAATAGACACTCGGCCTGCGAACAATGCTACCCCCTCCCACTGGGGATCCGTGAATTCCCATTTAACGCGGGGCAGACCTTGCGTCAGAATGTCCTGCCGTTTAGCCGGGAAGTTGTCCACCGCTGACTTCAGCGTCTCAGCTAGCGCCTCGAACCCTAAGCCAGTCGCATAAACGTACTTGCTCCGAAGTTCTTTGGGCTGAACCTTGCCGCTCAGGACATCGTTCATTCCCGGCAGGGCTCCCAGGGCCGTGTCCCAGTAGTTGGTGAGCTGACCCGCCTGTTCATCACGCTCCCCATTGTCCAAGATTGGCTGGACTATCTTTACAGCTTCGTAAATGGTGGAAATGGTCACGATGTATGGGGACCGTTCCGATAGGCTCGACCCAGTCAAATTCACCCGGCCCATGAGATACCTCGACCGCTTAACTAGGTCTTTGGCCAGTAGGGCTGCTTCTTCCCGGTGTTCGAACATGATGTTCAGTGATTTCGGGGTCGGCTTGGCATTTCGGTTCAGGTCTGAAAACAGCTGCTGTGATTTGGGCACCGTCTTGTGAGGGACCAATAACAGGCCTATGGTTTCTCTCGCCAAGTCTGGATTCTCCGCCACCGCTAATTCAATCGATTTCAGTCGGTGCTGACCATCCAATGCTTCCAGCGTTTCGGTTCCCTCGAGTTCCACCCAGCCGGTCAGCGGATCATTCGGGTCAGGTTTAAATACAATGTCGTGCGTGGTACTGCTAGGCCGCACATGCTCTACAACCAGGGCATTGTAGAAATGCTCACCATTTTCGATGAGGTATGGGACCATTTCATGCTTGACCCTTGATATGTTCAGGCCCCGCTGTTGCCGCAATTCCACGGGCCACTCCTTGTAGTTCTCCTTGTAGTTCACTATCCTAGTCACTTCACCGAACGTTGCTGTGGTCAGGAAAAACTCGCTGTTACCCATTTTCCCCTTGATAGCGCGTAACCGGATCATATTGTCTTCTCCTGCCGACCTACTTTTTGGTAAGCTCTTCGTGTCTGGCTGCAAGTTTGAACCCACCCGTGCATGAACATCCCGAGGACGTGCGAGGTCTGCTCTCGGCCTGGGGGCGCCATGCTGTTTGGTACGTTCAAACTGTAGGTCAGACATTTCATACATATGCATTGCACGTCCGTACGGTAGGTCTGTCAAGGGGTACATGCTGTTATCTAGGAAAGTCGAGGGAAGTTGTGGTGCGGATCGTGGCCCGCAGGCGGGATGACAAAAACAGCAGGGGCGACGCATGCGTCGCCCCTGCTGTTTGCTCCAGCCGTGGGTAGTTGGCGGCTTAGTAGTACTGCGACAGGCGGTGTTCCTTTTCCGCGCGGAACTGGGCTATCTGACGCCGCGTGCGCTCCCGATCGGTCATGGCCGGCCCGGCCATGGTGGCATCCAGTGCCAGTATCAGTGTCTTGAACCATCCCGCCAGTCCTGGCTCCTGGCGCGCGGCCGCCCCGGTTGCCATCCGCTGGCTGGCTACTGCCGGGCGGACTTGCTCCCTGTCAGCAACATTCCCCGCGACTTTTCCCTTCACTAATGTAACCATGGCGTTTTCCAGACCCTCCAGTCCATTCAATGCGTCGCCGGACGGTGAAGCCACTAATCCATAGGGGTAATAACGATACTGTTCAGCGACTTAAATCCTTAATCATGATATCCCTGGCACAGTATTGTGTCAATGGATAATTGTCACAAGATAGTATAGAACAACGGGATACATGCCCCACGCAAACCAAATCCATACCTGGCGGATATCTGAGGGGAGCGCCGCCGACGGGCGCCATGACGGGATAGTGCCGCAGGCGGGACTGGGTAAGAGGGGCGAACCCGCCAGGCGCCGGCTGGCGTGGGGAAAGAGAGAAAGAGAAACGCCGCGCCGTCCGGGGGCAGACCACCCCCTCCGTATCTCTCTCTTGCCAAGGGGGAGAAGGACGGACCGGCTATAGCCCCAGCTTGCCGGGGTTCATGATGTTGGCGGGGTCCAGGGTCTGTTTCAGGGCGCGCAGCAGGTCGTGGCCCAGGCCCATCTCCCGGGGCAGCAGGTGGTCCAGCCGCACGCCCACCCCGTGGCAGTACTCCATGATGCCGCCCATGTCCTGGGCCAGGGCCAGCACTTGGTCCACCGCCTGGCCCATGTCGCTCTGGGAGCGCTCTCCGGTCCCCTCGGCGGGCACAAGCATCATGGAGAACAGTTCCGGCCGGCTCCACAGGGCGTACTCCACCACCTGCACGTCGTGGGTGGACAAAATCGCATCGCAACGGCGGCGGTACTCCAGCACCTGGGAGATGGGCAGCGCCAGGTGCAGGTAGTCGAAGCCGCGCCCCCGCTGCCGGCTCCAGCGCTCCCGGCGGGACTTGCCCAGGGCGTTGCGGCGGTAGTTGTCCCCCGCCTGGTGCCGGTCTCGCCAGTAGGCCAAAGTGGGTTCCGGCCCCACATCCTGCCCGCCGAACTGGGCGCACACTTGCAGCGCCCGTCGCTCCTGGGCCGCCACGCCCTCCCGGAAGCCCTCAAAGAGCAGGTGCAGGCGCACTACGCCCTCCTCCTCGGTGAGGTCCAGCAGGGTGGGACGGATGCCCAGGGCCAGCAGTTCTCCTACGGCGTGGAACCCCTGGGTGAAGTCGGGGAAGGCAGCAGTGGCGAAGTTCTGGGCTTCCGGCAGCCGGGCGACCCGCAGCGTGGCCTGGGTGATGATGCCCAGGGTGCCTTCCGTGCCGATGAACCACCGGTTCAGGTCCGGGCCGCTGGAGTACATGGGCACTGCCCGGGTGTTGAGCACCCGGCCATCGGGCAGCACCACCTCCAGGGCCACCACCTGGTTGCCCATGGGGCCAAAAGTGCCCGCCCGATATCCCACGCCGTTGGTGGAGATGGTCCCGCCCACGGTGGCGATGCCCAGGCTGTAGGGGTCGTGGCCGTGCATCAGGCCGTGCTCCGCCAGGGCGTTTTCCAGGTCTTGCAGCACGACCCCGGCGCCGGCCGTCGCCGTCAGATCGATGGGGTTGATCGCCACAATCTGCTCCAGGCCCTTGAGGTCCAGGACCATGCCGCCGCGCACCGGGAGGGCGCCGCCCATGAGGCCGGTGCCGCCGCCGTAGGGCACCACCGGCACGCCCCGCTGGGCCGCCAGGGTCACCAGGGACGCCACCTGGGCGGTGCTGGAGGGACGCACCACCACCTCCGCCAGGCGGTCAAACACGTCGGAGCGGCCGTAGAGGCGGGCTGGGTTAAGGGCGTCGGCGGAGTAGCGGTCCAGGTCGTAGGGGTCGGTCAGCACCTGGCTGGCGCCAACGATGCCGGTTAGCGAGTTAAGGAAGGCGCTATCCAGCATGGCTGGCAACTAACGACCCTTGCATAAAACTCTTAACCTGGGCTGACGAAAATCCCCCTCGCCCCCCCTTTGAAAAGGGGGGGCGAGGGGGATTTTCGTCCCAAGTGCTTCCAAATCGCATTTGATATTTGTGCGAGGCTCGGTAACTAGCGCAGGAGGTGCTGGGGACTGATAACCCAGTGTCTCGCTCGTACGCTGGCGACATGGGGACAGTCTCAGGACGCCGAGGTCTGGCGCTGCCAGCGGGTGCCCTGGGGCGTATCCTCCAGCACCACGCCGTGGCTGGCCAGGCCGTCCCGCACGTGGTCGGCCAGGGCAAACTGCTTGGCCTTGCGCAGATCCTCGCGGGTGGCCACCAGCAGGTCAATGAAGGGCTTGGCGGCCAGATGATCTTGCTCGCCCGTCTCCCGGCTCTGGAAGGTCAGGCCCAGCAGGCTGCCCAATCGGCGCAGCAGGGCCTGGGCCTCCCCGATGGCAAGGCCGTCATCGTGGTGATGGTTAATGGCCCGCGCCAGGTCAAACAGCGTGGCGATGGCCCGGGGAGTGTTCAGGTCTTCATCCATGGCGGCGAAGAACTGCTGCTGGAATGGACTGCAGTCCCATGCCGCGCCGACAGCGTCGGACAGGCCCAAGGCGTTGCGCAGCCGGTCCGCGCCACGCTCTGCGGCGGCGCAGCCCTCGTCGCCGTAGCGCAGGGGGCCCCGGTAGTGGGAGCTAAGGAAGTACAGCCGCAGGGCGTCGGCGGAGTTGCGGGCCAGGGCCTCCTCCACCGTCACCAGGTTGCCCAGGGACTTGCTCATCTTCTCTTCGCCCAGCTGCAGCAGGCCGTTGTGCACCCAGTAGCGGGCAAAGGGCCGGCGGCCGGTGCAAGCCTGGCTCTGGGCGATCTCGTTCTCGTGGTGGGGGAAAACCAAATCCTGGCCGCCGCCGTGGATGTCCAAAGGGTCGCCCAGGCGGTTCAGGGACATGGTGGTGCATTCAATGTGCCAGCCCGGGCGGCCGGGTCCCCAGGGGCTGTCCCAGGAAGGCTCGCCGGGCTTAGCGCCCTTCCAAAGCACAAAGTCCATGGGGTGCTCTTTGTTCTCGTCCACCTGCACCCGCGCCCCGGCCATCATGCCGTCCAGGGTGCGGTGGCTGAGATGGCCGTAGCCCTGGCTCTTGGTGACTCGAAAGTAGACGTCGCCGCCCGCCGGGTAGGCGAACTCTTTCTCCACCAGGGTCTGGATGGTCTGGATGATGCCCGGAACTTCCTGGGTGGCCCGGGGGTAGTCGTGGGCCCGCTGGATGTTCATGGCGTCCATGCCCCGGTAGAAGTCGTCAATGTAGCGGGCCACCAGCTCGTTTTCCGAGACGCCGGCCAGCTTGGCCCGCTGGATAATCTTGTCGTCCACGTCGGTGAAGTTCTGCACGTGATGCACCTGGTACCCCAGATGCTCCAGGTAGCGGCGCAGCACGTCGAACACCACGTAGCTCAGGGCATGGCCCACGTGGGCCGCGGAGTAGGGGGTCACCCCGCACACGTACATCTTGACCTGGTTGCCCGAGGAGGGGACAAACTGGTCGGTCTGCCCGGTGAGGGTGTTGTAAAGCCTCATGGCTGGGTGACCAGCAACGCCACCGCGCAGGCGGCAATGCCCTCTTCCCGGCCGATGAACCCCAGGTAATCGGTGGTAGTGGCTTTAATGCTGACCCGGCCGGCGGGGATGGCCAGGGTGATGCTGATCTGTTCTTTCATGGCGGAAATAAAGGGCCCCAGCTTGGGTTTCTGTGCCAACATTGTAGCATCTATGTTGGACACCCGCCATCCGCCTTGAGATACCAGCTCGCCCACCTGGCGCAGCAGCACCAGGCTGGAGATATCCTGGTATTGGGGGTCGCTGGACGGGAAGTGCTCTCCCTTGTCCCCCAGGCCCGCCGCGCCCAGCAGGGCGTCCATGATGGCGTGGACTAATACATCGCCATCGCTATGGCCCGCTAGTCCCAAGTGGTAGGGGATGAGCACGCCGCCCAGCACCAGCCGGCGGCCGGCGGCCAGGGCGTGGGCGTCAAAGCCAATGCCGGTGCGGAAGTCGATCATAAGTTCATCAGGCAGAGGGGTCTCAGCGATGCTGGGGCAGCGGCGAGAGCTGTCTGCCCTGCAGCAGGGCTTCCGCCAGGGCCAGGTCTTCCGGGGTGGTGACCTTCAGGTTGGCGGCCGAGCCCAGGAACATTCTTACCGGGTGGCCCAGGCTCTCCACCATCATGGCGTCGTCGGTGACGTCCTGCTGGCACGTCCGGTGGGCCTCCAGCAGCAGGTCGTAGCGAAAGAACTGAGGAGTTTGGGCCGCCCACAGGCGCTCCCGATCGGCAGTGCCTGTGACCAGACCCTGGGGGGAAACCTCCTTGATGGTGTCTCGCACCGGCACGCCGGCCACCGCCGCGCCGGTCGCCTGGACGGCCGCCAATCCGCGCTCCAGCAGAGCCTTGTCGAGGCAAGGCCGGGCGCCGTCGTGGACCAACACCCACCGGCAGGGCCGTAGCGCCGCCAGCCCGGCCAGAACAGAGTCCTGGCGTCGCCGGCCTCCGGGGCACAGCTGGGAGACCTTCCGGTACCCGCGGGCCTGTACTAGCTCCCGCCCTTGGTCGAGAGAGCGGGTGGCCAGTACCAGCACCATCTCCGTCACGGGGAGGAAGGCCTCCAGCTGGTCCAAGGAGAAGGCCAGGAGCGGCGTCCCCAGCACCGGGGCGAAGACCTTGTCTACCCCGGCCATGCGGGTGCTCTGCCCCGCCGCTACCACGATGACGCCCAGCCCGGAAGTGCGAGTCTCCGGGACGCCGCCCTTGGCGCTTCGATTGGACGTGGCCGGCAACTTTGTGGCCAATGCCGCTCCCTAACCGGCCTTGGGCTGGGAGAATATGATGCGCCCGGCGGCGGTCTGGAGCACTCGGGTAACGATCACGTCGTGGTAGGCGTTGATGTAGCGCCGCCCGCCCTCCACCACCACCATGGTGCCGTCGTCCAGGTAGGCCACGCCCTGGCCCAGCTCCTTGCCCTCTTGGACGATGTTGACCCGCATCTCCTCGCCTGGCAAGACAATGGACTTGAGGGCATTGGCCAGTTCGTTGACGTTAAGCACCGTCACGCCCTGGAGCTCGGCCACCCGGTTGAGGTTGTAGTCGGTGGTGAGGATGGAGCACTTCATGGACCGGGCCATCTGCACCAGCTGGGAGTCCACCTCGTTGCCGGGGGACACGCCCACGTCCAGCACTTCCAGCGTCACCTTGGGGTCCCGCCGCAGCCGGCCCAGCACCTCCAGGCCGCGACGCCCGCGGTTGCGGCGCAGGGCATCCCCTGAATCGGCGATGTGCCTTAGCTCGTCCAGCACAAACCGGGGCACTATCAGAGTTCCGTCCAGGAACCCGGAGCTGGTTACGTCGGCGATGCGCCCGTCGATGATGGCGCTGGTGTCCACCAATATCGCCCCGCCGCGAGACCCCGAGGAAGCCTGGCCCGGCTCGGCCAGCGCGGGGAACACGGCATGAACATCGCGCCGGCGCAGCAGGCCCAGCATCAGGCCGGAGATTCCCAGGAAGGCGCTGACTAGCACGGGCACTCCCCAGGAGAGCCAGCCCGGCAGCCGGTAGAGGGGAATGGACAGCAGGGCGGCCAGAATCAGCCCCGCCAGCAGGCCCAGGGCCGCCGATAGCAGGGTGGCGCCGGAAAGGGAGGTGAGGTGGCCCACTCCCCGCCGCCAGGGTTGGACCACCAGGATGGGGGTTGCCATGAACCCAAAGAGCCAGCCGGCCAGCGCCATCCCCATGTCCCAAATCCAGGGTGGGAACCGCGACTCGCTGGGCAGCAAACCGTAGAGCAAGCCGCCCAGCACCCAACCCAAGGCGCCAAAACCGGTGGCGCCCGCCACGCGCAAAATCCAGAAGCCGCTCATCCGCTCCAACCTCGCTTGAAGGGCAATCCGGCCACCACCGGGCCGGGAAGTTACCGGCCGGGGCTTGTTGCGTGTGAGCATAGCACAAACCCCGCGTGGTGGGAAATGCGGGCCTTCGCGGGTGGCGTCCCGCCGCCGAACCAGGTAGAATCACCCCCGGCGGACTAACTTCGAGCCGTGGCCGAGGCAGTGTGAAGAGCGGTTCGCCGGGAGGTCAAACATGGCTACGAACGCGCGGCCGCGGGTCTACGTCATCGGCACGGGCGGCAGCATCTCAATGGTGGGCCGGCGCCGCACCGATTTCGTCAACTACAGCTACGACGGCAAACACCTGACCATCCAGGAGCTGCTGGCCCGGGTGCCAGAAGTCAATGAGTTTGCCCAGGTGGTGGCCGAGCAGTTCTTGAACGTGGGCAGCCCGGAGATCTCCCCAGCCCACTGGCTGGCGCTGGCCCGCCGGGTCAACGAAATCTTCCGCCAGGACCCGGAGGCGGCGGGCGTGGCCATCACCCACGGCACCGCCACCCTGGAGGAGACGGCCTACTTCCTCAACCTCACGGTCAAGGACCGCCGCCCGGTGGTGGTCACCGGCTCCATGCGCCCGCCCACGGGCTTGGGCACCGACGCCGACGTAAATTTATTAGACAGTGTGCGAGTGGCTGCCGCCGCCCAGTCTGCCGGACGGGGCGTGCTGACGGTGCTGAACAACGAGATTCAGGCCGCGCGCCACGTGACCAAGACCAACAGCTATCGGCTGGAGACCTTCCGGTCCAACGAGCTGGGGCTGCTGGGTTACGCCGACTCCGACGAGCAGGTGGTGTTCTATCAGACGCCGGGCCGGACGCACACCCAGGACACCGAGTTTGACGTGGCGCAGGTGATGGAGCTGCCCCTGGTAGACATCGCCTACGCCTACGCCGGCGCCGACGGGCGGGTGGTACAGGCTTTGGCCGCCTCCGGGTCGGCGGGCATTGTGGCCGCGGGTCTGGGCAGCGGCGGCTCCCCCCGGGCCTTCATGGAGGCCCTCAAACAGGCCCAGCGGCAGGGCGTGAAGGTGGTCGTCGCCACCCAAACCGGCAACGGCCGGGTCATGCGCACCCAGCGCTTTGACGAGGACGGCTACCTGGTGGCCGACAACCTGTCCCCCAAGAAGGCCCGCATCCTGTTAATGCTGGCCCTCACCCGCACCCATGACCAAGCCGAGATCCAGCGCATGATGTTGACCTACTAGCACACTACACCCAGAACTCACCACAGAGGGCACAGAGATCACGGAAATAGCCGCCAACTCAATTCACATAGAAGAGTTTAGAAGAGAAGAGTTTATAAGACCCTCTGTGCCCTCTGTGTTCTCTGTGGTAATCGGACAGGTATTTGCATCCCAGACGCAGGAGGCAATCGTGGAGCAATCTGGCACTGGCGACCGGTTTCCCGTGGTGGGCGACGGCAGCGGCCTGGCCCCCGATTCAGGTTTTTATCGGGAGGAGGTGCAGCTGGCTCTGCGCAACCGGGGCATGCCCTTGGAAGGCATGCGCTACCCGATAACGCCCACCGGCCTGCACTACCTGCTGGTCCACTTCGACATCCCGGACATCCGCTCGGCGGACTGGCGGCTCAAGGTCGGCGGCCTGGTGGCCAACCCCCGCTCGCTGGCTCTGGAGGACCTGAAAGCCACCGCGTCGCGCACCGTTACCGTCACCATGGAGTGCGCGGGCAACGGCCGGGCGCTGCTGAACCCCCGGCCCGTCAGCCAGCCCTGGCTGGTGGAGGCGGTGGGCACCGCCCAGTGGACCGGCATCCCCCTGCGGCGGGTGCTGGCCGACGCGGGACTCAGCAAGGACGCGGTGGAGCTGGTGTTTACCGGGCTGGACCAGGGGGTGCAGGGGGGCCAGGTGCAGTACTACCAGCGCAGCCTGACGGTGGCTGAGGCCAATCGGGAGGAGGTGCTGCTGGCCTTTGAGATGAACGGGGAGCCGCTGCAGCCCCAGCACGGCTACCCGCTGCGGCTCATCGTTCCCGGCTGGTACGGCATGGCCAGCGTCAAGTGGCTGGGCAGCATTGAGGCGGTGGCGCAGCCATTTAACGGCTATCAGATGGCCCAGGCCTACCGGTTCTCCCACGGCGCCGATGACTCGGGCGAGCCGGTGACCCGCATCCGCGTGCGCTCGCTGATGATTCCCCCCGGCGTGCCCGACTTTCTGACCCGCACCCGTTTGGTGGCTGCGGGCGCCGTCACCCTGCGGGGCCGTGCGTGGGCCGGTGGGGTGAGCATCAGCAAGGTGGAGGTAAGCGCCGACGGCGGCGCCCGGTGGCATGATGCCCAACTGGAGCGGGAGACATCCGTCTTTGGATGGCGGGGATGGTCCTTCCAGTGGGCCGCCCGCGCCGGCCGGCAAACCTTGATGTCGCGCGCCACCGATGCCCAGGGCAACGTGCAGCTGGTGGAGCAGCCTTGGAACTTCCAGGGCATGGGCAACAACATGGTGCACCGGGTGGAGGTGGTGGTGGAGTAGGGGTGGGGGGGTCTAGTCCGTAGGGGCACGGCATGCCCTGCCCTGGGGGGCGGGGGATGACCGGCATTGGTGGTAACGGAGTAGGGGCACACAGCTGTGCGCCCCTACGGTCTTGACCAACCCACGACCAACGGCATACGCCGACGAAAACGTAGGGGCGGGTTTCAAACCCGCCCCTACGCAAGTGGCCAAAGCCGAAGTTTGCCGGCCCTAGCCGGGCACTTGGTCGTACTCGTCCCGCTCGCTGATGACATCCTTGGCCCGCAGGCTGGAAATCTCCGCATCGGAGTAGCCCAGCAAGCCGCCCAGGATCTCCTCGTTGTGCTCGCCCACTCTCGGGGTGGAGCCGATGACCGCCGGGGTGCGGCTGAAGTGCCAGTAGTCGCCCGACACGGCGATGCTGCCCGCCAGGAAGTCGGGCACCTCCACCATGGCCCGCCGCTCCCACGGGTGGGGGTCCTCCGCGGCCTGGGGGATGGTGTTAACCGGCGCGGCCACCACGTCGTGCTCGGTGAAGTGGGCGATGGCCTCTTTCATGGTCAGCTTGCTCAGGAGCTCCCGCATGGCGCCGTTGACGATGGCGCCATTCCTGCCCCGCTCGTTGCGGGTGCCGAACCGGGGGTCTTCCAGCCACTCAGGCTTGCCCAGGGCGTTGCACACCCGGTGCCAGTGGTGCTGGTCGCCAGCAGTTATTAGCACCCAGCCATCTTTGCAGGGGTAGGTGCCGCCGGGAGGCGCCGCGGACTCCCCGCGCTTGGGTGTGACGCCGGCGCCGTGGTACGCGGTGATGGGAATCTCGGTGTAGCTGTAGCCGGTGTCGGCGAGACACACGTCGATGGACTGGCCCTCCCCGGAGCTTTCGCGCTCGTGCAGGGCGGCCAGGGTGCCGATGGCGGCGTGCAGGGCCGTGGTGCGGTCGATGATGGGCACGCCCGCCCGGATGGGCGGCATTCCCTCTTCGCCGGTGATCATGGCGATGCCGGACATGGTCTGGCCGATGGGGTCGTAGCCGATCTGGTCACTGTAGGGGCCGAACTGGCCGTAGGCGGACACGTTGACCATGATGATGCGGGGGTTCAGCTTCTTCAGGACGTCGTAGCCGAAGCCCATCTTCTCGATGGTGCCGGGGCGGAAGTTCTGGAGAATAACGTCGGAGACCTTCACCAGCTTGCGCAGGATCTCCTTGGCTTCCTCCTTGCGCATGTCGATGCTCAGGCTCTTCTTGCCCGAGTTGTACTGTACCCAGTAGGCGCTCTGCTTGCGGACCCAGGGGCCGTGGTAGCGGGTTTCCTCGCCGCCCAGCCGCTCCACCTTGATGACCTCGGCGCCCATGCGGGCCAGCACCTGGGCGCACCGGGGCCCGGCCTGGTGGCGGCCCAGGTCCAGGACGCGAATACCTTCCAGAGGGTGCTTGAGTCCGGCCATATGCAAATAACCCCCTTCGTAAAGCTGAGGCCATTTTACGCCGGGGTGTGGGAAAGAGCAAGCTGGATTCTCCCTTGGAACCGGTCCGGTAACCACAGAGAGCACAGAGGACGCAGACCGTTTACGATTGGTTGCCGATTTTCTCAGCGACCTCGGGGTGTCTGCACTTCGGGCGAAGGGTCTGTCTCGGGGGCGCATCCCGGCGCGCCGGGACCCCCTGCGAATTGAGGGAGAATGCACCGACCCTGGCCACTCTAACCTGCGCCAAACCTCCAGCCCTGATTCTTGCCGGCACGCCGCCAGTTCTGGCATGCTGACACTCAGTTCTTAAGTAAACGCGGAAGAGAGCCGGTTAGTTGAAGTTGGTGACTCAGATGTACGCGCCAGCGGCGGCGCCGTCAGCCCGCCGGGCATTGCTGCGGGAGACTGGGGCGGAGTACCGTCCCTCGGGTAAGCCGGGCGGCATCCCGGAGCGGTTGCTGGCCCAGCTTTGGCAGAAGCGGGCCGCCCGCCCAGCGGCTCTCTACGACAACCATGGCCGCCGGGTGCAGGTGCTCTATCCGGGCAGACCCGGCGGCGGGCCGGGGCCAGACTTCCGCGACGCCATCCTGGAGATGGAGGGCCTGGGGCTGGTGCGGGGCGACCTGGAGATCCACCGCCGGCAGGGGGACTGGGACGCCCACGGCCACCGTCGCGATCCCGGTTACAACGGCGTAGTCCTGCACGCCGCCCTGGAGGTGAGCGAACAACTCACCCTGCTGGCCGGGGGGCAGCCGGTGCCGGTGATGTCCCTGGCCCCGCTGCTGGCTGATGCCACTTCGCCGGATTCCCAGTCGCTGGAGGCTGCCGGCGAATCAGGCGGTGTGCCAGGCGCGGGGGCCTATTTGTGGCAGCGGCTGGCGGAGCAGGGCTACCCGCAGCCCGAGGGCGCCGGCCCGCTGGCGACCCTGCTGGACCGTGCAGGCGACGCCCGGTTTAAGGCCAAGAGCGCGCTGTTCCAGAGGTTCTTGCGCGAACAGTCCCCGGACCAGACCCTGTATGAGGGCCTCATGGAAGCCCTGGGATACCACAAGAACCAGCAGGCCTTCCTCAATCTGGCGTCGCGGGCGCCCTATGCGGCGCTCCGCAATACGGCCCGGCGGCTAGCTCCGGAGCAGCGGGCGGGCGCGCTGCACGGTTGGCTCCTGAGGCTTTCCGGGTTGGGGACACCGGCGGAGGGCGGACCAGGGTTGCCGCGGGGGCCGGGGTTTGGCGCGCCCCTGACCGCGGCAAATTGGCATACTGTCGGGGTGCGTCCCGCCAACCATCCCCGGCGCCGCATCGCCGGCGCGGCAGAGCTGCTGGCCCGCTACTTGGAGCCGGGGCTGGCTGCGGATCTCGGCGAAGTGGTGCGGGCGGCCTCGCCCAAGGCGCTGGAGCAGGCCCTGGTAGTCTGCGGCGCCAATATCAGTATCAATGAAGCGGGGGAAGCCGGGGGCGCCGGACTGGCCCTGGTGGGTGGGGGCTGGGCCAGGGACATGGCGGTGAACGTGGTGCTGCCTTTCCTGCATGGCATGGCGCAACGGGGAGAGGCCCCGCTGGACGCCAATGCGCCCGGTGGTCAGGAGTGCGCCGACCTGTACGCCCGCATGGGCAAGCTCCAGGAGAACGACCTGACCCGGGAGATGGCGGGACAACTGCTGGCGCCCTGGTGGTCTGACTGGCATGGGGTGGTGACCACCGCCCGTCGCCAGCAGGGCCTGCTGCACCTGCACCATCTGCTCAAGGGCGGCGGGTAGGGAGACTCAACTCACCGCAGAGACGCAGAGACCGCTGAGATGATAGACGACCAAGGAAAGACTCTCTGCGTCTCTGGGTCTCTGCGGTGAAAACGGCCACCGGCTCTCGCGGCGGCTAGTCCGCCAGGGGCACTGCCAGGGACACCCGCACCTCGTTTCCAATGTTGCGGGCGATGTGGCCGTGGCCGGTTACATCCTCCGCCACCAGCACGTCGCCGGGGTACAGGCGCTGCACCGTGCCGTCGGCGGTCTCAAACTCCGCGACGCCGGACATGTTGATGACGTACTGCCGCCGGGGCGCGGTGTGGTAATCGGAGAAGGAAGGTGAGGAGCGTTTGTTCGTGGTAATCTCCCCCTTGCCTATGCGGGAGACGATCTTGGTGAACTGCTCGTGAGTCCACTCCTCAAAGTGGGACTCGCCGTCCCGGCCGGAGTAAACGCGGACGATACGCATGGGGCGCCTCCTTAATATGACCCGGCATTGCCGGTCGAGTTAGAACCCCCTCCAGGTTTCACCGCAGAGGCCGCAGAGAGATATCTATTGGTGGCTACTGTCTCAGCGATCTCTGCGTACTCAGCGGTGAATTACGGAGAGGCTCTTTCGGGGTAGGACGGCCCCAGCTTAAGTCTTTCCGGGCGTTTAGGCAACCTCCTGTGGTTGGCGCGGGCGGGGTTGCGGGGCGTACAGCCAGCCCTCAAGCTGGGCGACCTTCATCTCATCCTGCTGCTCGGGGTCCGGCCGCTGGAACGCCTCGGGGTCGCGGTCCCACAGCGCGGCGGTGACGGCGGCCACCACCGAGTCAAGGGCGTCGTGGTTGGCCAGGCAGGTATCCTGGATCGCTCCGGCGATGCGGATGGTGAGGCCGGAGTGGGGCGCCAGCCCTTTAAGTATAGCTTTGCGCTTGGTTAGGGCTTGAGGCCCGCTCTTGTAGCCCTTGTAGGGCAGCCCCAGCGACTTGAGGGTGGCCCCCGGCATCGCCTCCAGCAGCACCCGGAACTCCCAGATGCCGGGGTCTACCGGCGGCACTGCCCAGCCCTTGCGCTTCAGCGCCGACAGCATCTGCATGCCGTAGAAGGTCATGGGCAGCATGTTGGGCTGGACCTCGTGCAGCGGCGAGAAGGCTTCCCGGTGGTAGCGCTGGTCGCCCTGGCGCTTGGGCTCCGGCCCGACGTTCACCAGCGTGTGCCTTCGGTCGATGAACTCCTCCAGGCTCGTCTTAGCGGCTTTGGCCCATAAGTCGGGCATCTTAGTGGCGCCCTTGACCCAACTCTTGGCGAACCCCTGGGGCACGCCAAAGGGGAAATCGAGGGCCGCGATGGCCGGGCTGGTCTGGCCGGCCAGCAGCGCCGTCAGCTCAGGACGGCCGATGGGGCGGCACTCCTCCAGCTGCAGCGTCTGGTTGTTGTGAACGCCCCTGGCGAGCCAAGTGTTCTGGCCCGACTGGGCGCCGCTGTAGTCCACGCCGAAGATATCCACGTTGGGCATCATAACCTCCACTGGGCGTTGGATCCCGCCTCACCCCCTCTGGAAGGAGCGGGGGCTAGGCAGCCAGCCGCCATGCGTATAGAATGGGCCACGGTCTGACCGGGACGCCGTGGCATGTTGCGTGTAACCATTTTACCTGGAGCGCGTCCCTATCCCAAAACCGGGCCGCCAGGCTCCGGCCGGGCCAAGTAGCTTCAATGTGGATCTGGGACAAAAAGGAGCAGTATGAACCTGACGCAGCGACGGGAAAACTTTCGAGCGGTTTTGGAAGGGAATCGGTGTGTGCATTCTGCCTCGGTGTTCGACCCCATCTCGGCACGCATCGCCCAGGACCTGGGGTTTGAGGTGATTTTCATGGCCGGGTCCGTGGCTTCCGGGACGGTGCTGGGCGCGCCGGACCTGGTGGTGCTGACCCTGAGCGAGTTCGCCGAGCAGATTCACCGCATCTGCCGCGCCAGCACTGCCCCCCTGATGGTGGACGCGGATCACGGCTACGGCAACGCGCTGAGTGTGAAGCGCACGGTGGAGGAGCTGGAGACCGCGGGGGTCGCCTGCCTCACTATTGAGGACACCATCCTGCCGTTGCCCTTTGGCAGCACCGACGAGAAAGGGCTGATCTCCCTGGAGGAGGGCGTGGGCAAGATGAAGGCGGCCCTGGCCGGGCGGCAGGACTCCAGCCTGGTCATCGCCGCGCGAACCAGTGCCCTGCGCATGGGCGGCATCGCGGAGACGGTGCGCCGGGCCAAGGCCTACCAGCGCGTCGGCGTGGATGCCCTGTTCCTGTCCGGTGCCCAGACTCGCGAAGAGATGGAAGCGGTCCACGACGCGGTAAAGCTTCCCATCGTGATGGCAGGCGTGGGCGAGAAGATTAACAATTTGGAATTCCTGGCCTCCACCGGCGTGCGAGTGGTGGGGCAGGGGCACTTGCCCTTCGCCGCTTCGGTGAAGGCGATCCACGATTGCATGAAGTCCCTGCGGGACGGCAAGACCCCCGCCAGCATCCGGGCCACCCTGGCGCCGCCGGAGATGATGGGTCAGTTTACCCGGAAGGCGGACTACGAGCGCTGGAGCGCCGAGTTCTTGACCTAAACCTCCCCGGCCGGAAAGGCCCAACCCGACCTTACGGCCTGGCCGGCGATTCACGCGGGCCAGGCCGGTTTTTTGCCAACTTCTCCCAACTACTCTTTATAGAAAGGATGCCAGCAGAATGTACACCAACATACTGGTTCCCCAGGACGGGTCCCCCGCGTCGGCCTCAATCCTGCCCTACGTGACCCACTTGGCCCGGAACCTGGGCGCGCGCATGACCCTGCTCACGGTCCTGGAGCCGGCTCCGCCTTCAAGACGGGCCGCGGAAACGGAGGGACAGGGCCAGGCGGAGGCCCATGCCGCCCTGCGCCGCCAGGCCGAGGGCTGCCGCGACACCGGCACGGAGGTCACCCCGCTGTGGTCACGGGCCGGCCCGCCGCGGAGATTGTGCGCCGGGCGCGGGGGGGCCACGCGGACCTGATTGCCATGGGCACACGGGGCCATTCTGGACTGCGCCGGGGCCTCTTGGGCAGCGTCACCGACGAGGTGGCGCGGACCTCTCCGGCGCCGGTGCTGGTCATCAGTCCCCGGGCGGCGGAACGGTTTGGCGGGGAGCATCACCACCCCAAGGGAATTACCGTACCCCTGGACGGCTCGGAGCTGGCGGAAGGTATCTTGCCCCACGTCGAGGCGCTGGCCAAGGCGCTGTCCCTGGAGCTGCAACTGCTGCGGGTGGTGCCGCCCAGCGCTCTGGTGGCCTACTCCGGAGACGGCCTTCCGGTGGATACCTTGCCCATCCAGGAGGAGCTGGAGCAGGCGGCGGCGGATTACCTGGCGGAGGTAGCCCGGCGGCTGGCCCAGCGGGGCGTGAAGTCCAGCTCACTGGTGGGCCGCGGCGCGCCAGCCCTGGCCATTGTGGACCAGTTGCATGCCACGTCAGACCATCTGGCCGCCATCTGCACCCACGGGCGCTCGGGGGTGGGAAGAATGCTCATCGGCAGCGTGGCGGACTACATCATCCGCTCCGCCGGGGTGCCGGTGCTGGTGCTCACCCGTCCGCAGACGGTGGTCTGAAGGGGGCGTGAAGAGGGCGAGGGCTTCAGGCACGTGACAAAACGTCTTGGCGGGGCTTTTCACCCCCAACTTAATCCTCCCCCGTCGAGGGGGAGGAGGTCTGTCCCTTCCCCCTCGACGGGGGAAGGTTAGAGCCTGCCCTGAGCTTGCCGAAGGGATGGGGGTGGGTCTCGGTCAAAGTTGATTTTGTGAGGCCTGCTTAGACGCCCGGCGACGCGACCAGCCCGGCGAAGAAGTCCGCCGGCACTTGCTCCCCTGGGCGAACCTGCGGCCACGCCCGGATGTAGTGCTCCCGGCCCAGGATATCGGCGGCCACCGCGCGGGGCACCTGGTGGTAGGGCCAGTCGGGGGCTACCTGGCTGCGGTGGCTCAGGATGCTGGCCATCTTGATTTCCAGATGCGCCGACACGTCCATCTCCAGATTTATCTGCTCCGGGGGCGTGCCGTCGGAGGCCCGCAGGGCGGAAGGCATGGGGAAATCCACTCCTGCCGCCCGCAGCTTCAGGGCAGTCTCGGTGCGAAAGCCGGTGGGCCGGGCGCTGTAAAAGAGGCGGTCCGGGGTATGGGGACGCACCCCATTTACCAGCTGATGTGGGAAGGCTGAGGGATCGGAGGCGCGGCGGAAGGCCTCCGTGGCGTGGCGGCAGATGGCGATGTGGTCAGGGTGCCCGTACAGGCCGCCGGGCTCGAACGTGAGCACCACCTGGGGCCGGAAGCGGCGCATCTCCCCCACCAACTGCTCCACCACCGTAGCCGCCGGCGCGTTGACGAAGGCCTGGGGGTTGGCGTTGGCCGGGGTGCCCGCCATGCCCGAGTCCCGGTACCCCAGCACCTGATGGCTCGATAGTCCCAAGGCGCCCACGGACCGGGCCAGCTCGGCGCGACGCACCGCGCCCAGGGTTTGCGGCGTAGCCAGCCCTGCCTGCCGGATCTCCCCCTCTTCGCCCGAGGTGGCGGTGATCAGCCAGACTTCCACTCCCCGGGCAGCGTGAGCGGCCAGCGCCCCGGCCACCGGAAAGGCTTCGTCATCGGGATGGGCAAAGCAGGCCAGAAGCCGCAACCCGGCCATGTCGGCCATGG
>SHYG01000101.1 GCA_009692925.1 Dehalococcoidia bacterium | reverse complement strand
CCGGGATTGGCGGTGAACAGGTGGGTGATGATGTCGCCCTCATCCATGATGGGCAGGAGCTGGCGGATGACGCTGGGGTCGTAGCGCTTCTCGGTGTCGCCGATGTGGACCATGAGCTTGACGCCAGCCTCCCGGGCGGCGCGCTTGGCCAGGCGGGGCATCTCCATGCCAAAAATCTCCAGGGCCGGGGACACCATGCGGGCCTTGATGCCGTGGATGATGCCCTTGTTCTCGGAGGCCACCTGGATGGTCTTGTCCAGGTCAATGCTCTCCCGGCTGAAGATGTCCGGCGTGGTGGCCAAACCGGTGCGGCAGATGTGGAGGAAGCACATGATCTCGGTCTTGTTGTTGGGGATGATGTGATTTGGGAAGCCGCCGAAGGTGTCGCAGCCGGAGCTGCCGGCATCCACCATGGTGGTGACCCCCGCATGGACGCCGCCCACGTCGGCCTTCACGCCGTTGCCGTTGACGCCCTGATACACGTGGGTGTGCAGGTCAATGAGGCCGGGGCACACAATCTTGCCCTTGACCTCCACGGTGCGCCGGGCCTCGGTAACGGGGATGCTGGCGGCGATGCGGGCGATCTTGCCGTCGGTCACCGCCACGTCGCTGACTCGGTTGATGCCTTGGGACGGGTCAATCACCGTCCCGCCCTTAATGACCAGATCGTACATCGGCATGCCAACCCACCTCTCCGAAAATGTCCCCGACGCGCCGGGGCGTATCGGGGGCAATTGTAGCTGCGGGTTGCGGAGGCGTCAAACGGGGGATTTCGGTCCTTGTTCCCCAAGAATCGACAGTCCGCCAGAAATAGGTAGTCTTTGGTATGCTACAATCCCCCCAAACTTAGCTAGCAGGGAGTAGCGGCCATGTTTTTTGATTCGCGGCGCTCCACCGTCCTGGCGAAACGGGGCATGGTGGCCACCAGCCAGCCTTTGGCGGCCCAGGCGGGGCTGCAGATGCTGATGCAGGGCGGCAACGCGGTGGATGCGGCAGTGGCGGCGGCGGCGGTGCTGAACGTGGTGGAGCCCGAGTCCACCGGCGTGGGCGGCGATATGTTCGCCCTGGTGTGGGACAACCGCAAGAAGCAGGTGTACGCCCTGAACGGCAGTGGCCGCGCGCCGGGCGCCGCATCCATCGCCGAGCTGCGAGGCAAGGGCCACCGCCAGATGCCGCAAACCGGCGTCTACTCTGTCACCGTGCCGGGAACGGTGCACGGCTGGGAGACCATTTCGCAGGCCCACGGCGCCATGCCCCTGGCCCAGGTGCTCCAGTCCGCCATCGACTACGCCGAGGAGGGTTTCCCGGTCTCGGACATCATCGCCAACCAGTGGTCCAGCCAGGGGCCCAAGCTGGCACGGCTGCCCTCGGGACAGGAGTTCCTGCTGAACGGACGCCCGCCCCGCCACGGCGAGGTCATGCGCCTGCCAACTCTGGCCCGCACCCTGCGCACCATTGCCGAGGGCGGCGCGGAGGCGTTCTACACCGGGGATATCGGCCAGCGCACCGCCGCCTTTGTCCAAGAGCAGGGCGGCTGGCTCTCCTCCCAGGACTTGGCGGGCCACACCTCCGACTGGGACGAACCCATCAGCGCCAACTACCGGGGCGTGACCTGCTGGGAGTGCCCGCCCAACGGCCAGGGCATCGCGGCGCTGGAGGCGCTGAACATCGCGGAGGGCATTGACCTGAAGGGCATGGGCCTGCAAAGCACCCAAACCTACCACCACCTCATCGAGTCCATGCGCCTGGCCTTCGCCGACGCCTTCCGCTACGTAGCCGACCCGCGGGCAGCCCAGGTGCCCATCGCCCAGCTCACCGACAAGGAGTACGCCGCCCGCCGGCGCGGCTTGATCAACCCCAAGCAGGCCATGACCACCGCGCCCTACGGCAAGGTCATGGGCGGCAGCGACACGGTGTACATCAGCGCCGTGGACGGCCAGGGCAACGCCTGCTCCTTCATCAACAGCATTTATGTCAACTTTGGCGCGGGTCTGGTGGTGCCGGGCACCGGCATTGTGCTGCACAACCGGGGCGCCCTGTTCTCCCTGGACGCCAACCATCCCAACGCCCTGGCGCCGGGCAAGCGGCCCTTCCATACCATCATCCCAGCCCTGGCCACCGTGGATGGAGAGCTGTCCCTGTGCTACGGCGTAATGGGCGGCCTGATGCAGCCCCAGGGGCACCTGCAGGTGATCGCCAACATGGTGGACTTTGGCCTGGACCCCCAGGAGGCGCTGAACGCCCTGCGCTTCCAGGTGGTGGAGGACGCGGTTTACCTGGAGGAGGGCGTGCCGTCGGGAACCGTGCAGGAGCTGACCAAGATGGGACACCAAGTCCAGCTGGTGACGGGCTACCAGAGAGTAGGCATGGGCGGCGGCCAGGTGATCCACCGGGACCCGGACACCGGCGTGCTGCGCGGCGGCTCGGAACCCCGCAAAGACGGCTGCGCCGTGGGCTGGTGACGCCGCAATTCGCCACAGTTCAACGAGCGCCACCTGAAGGGGGCATCCCGAAGTTTGGTATCCGGGCACGCACTTGGGGTAACTTCGTCGTTCCGGCGGAGGCCGGAACCCAGCGTGAAAGTCTGCATCCATCTTCCCGTGACTAGGCGAAGGAGCTGGATTCCGGCTTTCGCCGGAATGACGAGAGCAGCGTCCTCACTCCCCGTTCTCACCTTACGTCCATAACTATCTGTCAGCAAATTCGGGATGTTCCCTTTCCCTTTTCCCCACCTCACAGAAGGGTACTTTCACGCCCGCACCCACTTGTGACCACCCTGATACTTAGTCCCGCGCATATCTAGAATGAGTAACAAGTTGCAACAGGCCCGTTGGGGCGAACGCGCAAAATGGGCCATCATAAATCGAGGGATCCGCAACCAATAGACCCAACCCAGGAAGAGGCAACCAACTTAGAAATCTAGAATGGGACCACTGCACAGGAGGTGCATCTACTATGGCCACGGTACGACCGAAAACTGCCAAACCCAGCGCACGCAAGGTCACTTCCACCACCAAGACCCGGGCTACGACCGGCACGCACCGGCTCAAGTCCAGCGCCCTGAAGGTCAAGGCGGGAGCCCACAAAATCACCGCCACCGCCCACAAGGCCACCGCCAGCGCCCGCCGCTTCGCCATCGCCCACAAGGCCACCGCCCACAAGACCGCGGCGCCCGCCCATCGGATGAAGGCGACCGCCATCAAGGCCAAGGCGCCCGTCCGGAAGGTCAAGACCCCCATCCGGCGTTCCTGGCTTTACGAGCTGCGCAATGGCTGGGAAACCGTGGGCCACTACACCAGCCTGCCCAACAGCCTCCACAACACGCCGCAGCCAGAGGTGCAGCAAGAACTAGCCCTGGTTTGCCGGGGCCATACAGCAGGCGTCCTACAACCCGGCAGAGATGCCCTCGGGCATGGTCTGGGAGGCCCGCCGCCGGCTGGAGCGTCTGAAGCGCGCGCTGGCCGGGTCCGAATAACCGCCTGCCCGCCCACGGCCAGGAATTCGCCTTCTTTACAGTTCGTATATAATCACAACAGTAGCCCCGCCGAATTGAGCGGCGCGAAACCGGCTAACAAGGTCTTGCCACCGTAGTAAATTGAGAATTGGGTCCGGTGATGGCGAAAGCTCCAATCGGAAACCCGGAAACCGATAGACCAGTTCCAAGTCTGGGTGACGTCCCCGCAGTTTTGGCGACGGCCCGGGCAGTAACGCTGACTGCCCCAGTGCTGGTGCTCAATCTGAACTACGTGCCCATCAACATCTGCAACGTTCGCCGCGCCATCATCCTGGTGGACAAGGGCAAGGCGGAGTTGCTGGAGAACCACCGAGGCCAGATTCGCACCGTCAGCCGGGTAATTGACGCCCCGTCCATCATCCGGCTGGTCTATCTAGTGAAGCGGCCGCTGTCCCCCCGCAAGCTATCCAAGCGCGAGATCTACCTGCGGGACCAGTTCACCTGCCAGTACTGCGGCAAACGCTCCCAGACCCTGACGCTGGACCACGTGGTGCCCCGGCGCCAGCACGGCGCCCATACCTGGGAGAACGTGGTGGCTGCCTGCTCCCGCTGCAACCTCCGCAAGGCCGGCCGCACCCCTGCCGAGGCCAGCATGCGACTGGCGCGGCCCCCCAAGGCGCCCCAGCCCAACCCCTACCGAATGCTGCAGCAGCAGGCAATTCTGGAGGAGTGGCGGCCATATATCCCCTGGAGCGTGGCGGGATAGCGCGAGCTGTCAGCTATCAGCCATCAGCGGTCAGCCGTCAGCTACGTGATTGCTGCCGGTGCATTCTTCGGATGCTAGCAAACTCCGCATGAGCCCTGGTCACACACGCCAGTAATTCGTAGGGGCGGGTTTGAAACCCGCCCCTACATTCGCACCACGGGAACTCCACGGGCAGCAGACGACCCCTTACGCCGCCAGGACGGGCAGACGGAGCATCAGCACCTCCAGGGTCAGGCGCGGGCTGGCGTTGCGGTCCAGCGCCTCCAGGGACTGCACCAGGGCATTGATGGAGCCCACCACCTGGCCGGTGGTTAGCTGGGCCGCCTGAAGTCGCAGGGTGGTCAAATGCTCTGGGTCTTGCACGTAGGCATCAGCCCCTTCCTTCACCAGTAGCAGGTCCCGCCACCAGCGCAGCCACAGGTATAGCGACCCCCGCACCGATTCTCGATCCCGGGGGAACCGGGTGGCCAGCTCGGCGGCGTAGGAGAAGCGCTCCTCCAACCCGGACTGGCAGGTCTCCCGCACCTGCTCCATCTCCGCCTCCTGCTGCTCCAGCCGGGCCGGGTCGGCCAGCGCCGTCAGCGCCCAGCCCAGGCACCCGCGGGAGAGCCGGGCCAGCCGCTCCGCCTGCTCGCCACTGGCCTTATGCTCGCTGGTGAGCCGCGCCACCACTTGGGCTTTGGCGGCGGGCAGCAGCGTAAGGGTGCGACAGCGGGAGCGGATGGTGGACAGCAGCGCCTCCTCGTTAGCGGTGAGCAGCAGGAGCAGCACCTGGGGCGGCGGCTCCTCCAGGGTCTTGAGCAGGGCG
>SHYG01000025.1 GCA_009692925.1 Dehalococcoidia bacterium | reverse complement strand
CCCCAGTGGGCGCACACGATGACGTTGTCGGGGAACTGCTGGATGAACCGGTACAGCTTGTCCGGGGTGGTTTGCCCCTTGCCGGGGTACTGATGGCCGACAGGCTCGGAGGAATGCACCACCACCGGCAACTCCAGCCGCCTGGCGGCATCCATCAGTGGGCGCATGGTGTCCCGGTTGGTGAGGTCAAAGCCCTGGGTGTCCGGGTGCAGCTCGCCCACTCCGCGAAGCCCCGCCTGCACGCACCGCTCCAGCTCGGTCACGGCGGCATCGCCCCACGCCGGATTAACGGAGCAGAAGCCGATGAGCCTCCGGGGATGCCGGCTTACCGCCTGGGCCAGATAGTTGTTAACCTCCTGGGCCAGCGCCAGGCTGGTCCAACCCATGCCCATGACCACGGCGCGGTCAATGCCTTCCCGGTCCATTTCTGCCAGGAGGGCTTCCGCGGTGGCCATGCGCGGGTTCGCCGTGGGGAACAAGGCAGCGACGGTGGCGTCCCGCGCCCGCAGCTCCATCAGCCGCTGGGGAAAGCTGGCTGGCAGGATGTGACAGTGGAAGTCAACTATCATGGCATATCTACGACAATGCTGCCGCGCATTATAGGTGCGCGCTGAAGGAGTTGGCTAGACAGGCGAACAATGGAGCTTTATAATTCGTACCGCCCCGCTTAAGCTCCCGGATATGATTTGCGCTGAAAAAGGGGATGGTCAACATTACTACTACATCCAACGGCGCGACCGCCATCCAGCCCACCGGGATGGTCGGCGGGCGCCACTACACCATACCACAACTCGAGGCCATGGCCCGGGAACTGCGCCGCGACATTCTGCAGAGCATCCACTCGGCGGGCAGCGGGCACCCCGGCGGCTCCTTCTCCGAGCTGGAAATCCTCATGTCCCTGTACTTCCGCTTCCTGCGCCATAACCCGGCGCAGCCCCAGTGGGCCGAGCGGGACCGGTTCATCCTCAGCAAGGGCCACGCCTCCTCGGGACTCTACGCGGTGCTGGCCAAGGCCGGCTACTTTCCCAGGGAGGAACTGGCAACCTTCCGCAAGCTGAACAGCAGGATACAGGGCCATGCCCATCCCATGACTCCCGGCGTGGAGATGAACTCCGGCTCCCTGGGCATGGGACTGTCCTTTGCCCTGGGGTGCGCTTTGGCCGCGCAGGTGGACCACAAGGAGCACCTGGTTTACGCCCTGCTGGGGGATGGCGAGTGCGAGGAAGGCGAGGTGTGGGAAGCGGCGATGGCGGCATCCCACCACAAAGCCACCAACCTCATCGCCTTTGTGGACCGCAACCGCATCCAAAACGACCGCTTCACCGACCAGGTGATGACCCTGGAGCCCCTGGCTCAGAAGTGGCGCGCCTTCGGGTGGCGGGTGATGGAAACCGACGGCCATGACTTCCACCGGCTGCTGCCCGCTATTCAGCGCGCGAGAGAGAACCGCATTCGCCCCACCGTGATCATCGCCCACACCGTGAAGGGCAAGGGTGTGTCTTTCATGCAGAACAATCCCGCCTTCCACGGGCGTGCGCTGAACGCCCAGGAGTTGGAGACCGCGATGCAGGAGTTGGCCTGATGGTGACTAAACGCGCCAACGCCTCCACCCGGGAGACCTACGGCAGGACCCTCCTGGAGATAGCTCAGGAGTTCCCGGATATCGTGGTGCTGGGGGGCGACCTCAACGTTTCCACCTTCACGCACTTGTGGCGGGACCAGCATCCGGACCGGTTCTATGACTTTGGCCCCGCGGAGCAAAACCTCATCGCAGTAGGCGCTGGCATGGCCGCCTCCGGCAAGATTCCCTTCGTCAGCACCTTCTCCGTCTTTGGCGTTGGGCGGCCCTTCGACCAGCTGCGGGTGCTGGTGTCCCAGTCGCGCCTGAACCTGAAGCTGGTTTGCACCCACGCCGGGATCCTCACCGGCGAGGACGGCATGTCGGCCCACGGCATTGAGGACCTGTCCCTGGCCTGCGCCCTGCCCAGTTTCACCGTGGTCTCCCCTTCCGACTCGGTGGAAACCGCCCAGGTAATCCGCACTGTGGCGGCCACCAACGGGCCCTTCTACGTTCGATTGTCCCGCGCCGCTACTCCGGTGATCCACGACGCTAGCTATCGCTTCAAGCTGGGTGTGGCCGAGCGAGTCAAGGATGGCAACGACGTGACTATCATCGCCACGGGGGTCATGGTGTCGGTGAGCCTGGATGCGGCGGAGTTGCTGGCAGGCCAGGGCATCAACGCCCGAGTCCTGAACGTGCACACCCTGAAGCCCGTGGACCAGCAAGCCATTATCGCGGCGGCCAGGGACACCGGCGCCATCGTCACTGCGGAGGAGCACTACATCCACGGCGGCCTGGGCAGCATCGTGGCCCAGGTGATAGGCCAGCACTGTCCGGCGCCGCTGGAGATGGTGGCGCTGCAAGGCTACGCCGAGTCCGCCCCCGCCGGCGAGCTCATGGTCAAATACGGCCTCACGCCCCAGCGCGTGGCGGAGGCGGCGCAACGGGCGGTGAAGCGCAAGGACAACACGTAGGGGCGACGCTGCCGCTCGTATGGGCGACGCATGCGTCGCCCATACGAGCGGCATTTCCAGCGACCCTCACACCTCGCTGCCGTTCTCCCCAAACTCGTTGTCGCTGTAAACCCCGGTCTGCCGCCCCTGGAATACGTGGACGATGAACTCCTCCCGGGCGATGCCCACGGCGTCCACCAAATCCTCGTCGATGGTGTCAATCAGCTCCTGGATGGCATCCTGGGTCAGGCTCTCGTCCACGGTCAGGCTCACGTGGACCACGTCGTAGGTGAAGTGGATATCCACCCGGCCCACCTGCCGGTCTTCCTCCAGCACGTTGTAAGCCTCGGAGTAGGGGGTCCGGACTTCCCGCTCAAAGGTGTAATCAGCCAACTAACCGCCTCCTGGCTAACCTGCTTACTCTCTAATCTGGCCCGCGCCCATGATAACCCACTTGTAGGAGGTCAGCTCCCGCAGGCCCATGGGCCCCCGGGCGTGGAACTTCTGCGTGCTGATCCCCACTTCGGCGCCCAGGCCAAACTGGGAGCCGTCGGTGAAGCGGGTGCTGGCATTGACGTACACCGCCGCGGCGTCCACCTCCTCCAGGAACCGCTGCGCCGCCGAGTAGTCCTCGGTCACGATGGCCTCGGAGTGACCCGACCCGTAGGTCTCGATATGCTGCAGCGCCTCGTCCAGGGAGTCCACCACCTTCACCGCCGCAATGAGGGCCAGGAACTCCTTGCCCCAGTCCTCCTCGGTGGCGGCAAGCACCTTGGGGCCTGCGTTGGGGCCAAGAATGCTCAGCGCGCGGTGGTCGCAGTGCAGCTCAACTCCCGCCTGGATCAGCTCCTGGGCCATGCGGGGCAGCACCGCGGCGGCGGCCTCCGCGTGAATCAGCACCGTGTCCAGGGCGTTGCACACGGTGGGGCGCTGCACCTTGGCGTTGAACACGATGCGGGTCGCCATCTCCAGGTCCGCCGACCGGTCTACGTAGGTGTGGCACACGCCGATGCCGCCGGTCACCACGGGCATGGTGGCGTGCTCGGCAACAAAGCGGATTAGCTCAACGCCGCCCCTGGGGATGAGCAGGTTGATGTACTCCTTCATTCCCAGCATGGCTTCCACCAGCCGCCGGTCCGGGTTGTCCACGAACTGCACAGCCTCGGCGGGCGCCCCAGCCTGGGCGATGGCCCGGCGCACCAGGGCCACCAGGGCGGTGTTGGTGCGCAGGCTCTCCTTGCCGCCCCGCAGCAGGCAGGCGTTGCCCGACTTGAGGCACAGGGCGGCGATGTCCACCGTGACGTTGGGGCGGCTCTCGTAGATGCTGCCCACCACGCCCAGGGGCACCCGCCGCTTGCCGATGCGCAGGCCGTTAGCCAGCGTGCTCTGGTCAAAGGACTCCCCCAGGGGATCAGGCAGAGCCGCCACGTTGCGCACGTCGCGGGCCATGTCGGCCAGTCGCTCCGGGGTCAGCAGCAGGCGATCCAGCATGGCGGCGTCCATGCCCTCAGCTTGGGCGGCGCGGCAGTCCTGCTGGTTGCCCGATAGCACCGGGGCCTGCTCCTGCTCCAGAGCCTGGGCAATGTTCAGCAGGGCCTGGTTCCGCACCCTGGCGGAGAGCCGGGCCAGCTGCCGGGCAGATGCCTTGGCCGCCTGCCCCTGCTGGGTGAGCTGATTTACGGCTTTAGTTGTCATTTGTCTCCGGGGGGTTGCCAGCCGGTTCCAACAGCGCCATCTGCATGGCGCGCCCGCTGCTGATGAGGGGCGCCCGCTCTCCAACCACTCTCGGCGGGGGTTCTGGCCTTTTGCCTTCAAGGAACTGCTCAATGGTGAGGATTTGGATCTTGGGGTAGTGCCGCTCCATCAGAGGCGAGTAATAAAGACCAGCGCCGCTGGCTTCCCCACGCATTGGTCCGGTGGAAGGTTCCAGGGTTATAAACAGCCCAAGCTTGTCCTCGCCGCAGACACCTTTGAGGTCACGTATTTGAGATGCAGTTACGTGGCCGCTCTTGGCTTGCACCACTACCTGGGCCACCCTGCCCTTCCGGTCATGGTGGACGCCAATCAGCCCATCTATGCCTCGATCCGCGCCCTTCTTACGAGGGTCGCCCGCAGGCAAAGCGCCCATCCGCCCGACCGCCCACCACTGGAACTGGTAGCGCCCCTCGGGCTCTTGGCTGGCCAGGGCCTGGGCCTCCGACAGGGTGGTGGGCAGGCCAATGACCTCATATTGGATACCTGGGAAACCGTCCTCCAGGCGGTTACGCATGACGGTGATAGCAAGGTTGGTGACGTCTATGCCAATCCAGCGCCGGTTCAGCTTCTGGGCGGCCACCTCCGCAGTGCCGCAGCCGCAGAAGGGGTCCAGCACCACGTCCCCTTCGTTGGTGGAGGCGGAGATGATGCGCTCCAATAATGCTAAAGGCTTTTGAGTGGCGTAACCTTGGCGCTCTTTGTGGGCACCGGACAGTGAGCCAATGTCCTCCCAGACATCCTGCACTGGCACTCCTCGTGACTCATCAAGGTGCAATTTTTGGCGAGCGTAGCCGGTGCGAGAGTAATAAAGTCGGCCCTCGGCATCCAATCGTTCCATGGTTGCCTTACTGTACCGCCAAGCTCGTGTATGACCCTTCCACTCATATACCGGGTTTCCTTTTTCGGCACCGCCAGGGTCGGTCAAAGGTGTGGTAGTGAAACGCCGCCCCGTTTCCGGTTCGGTGTGTCGATAAGTTGACGTGACGTACTCGGGAGCAAGCGCAATGAAAGCCTGGTTCCAAGCAGGTCTGTTATCTTTCGCATGGAGTAGAAGGATGTCGTGAACACGCCCAAAGTGCCTGGAGCCTTGGCCCACATCGTTGTGAGTACCATAGCGCTTCCAGACAATCTCGTTTATGAATCTCTGCGGCCCAAAAACCGCGTCCAAGATCACTTTCAAATAGTGGCTGGCGGTGGGGTCACAGTGCAGGTACGGGGAGCCGGTGGGCTTTAATACCCGGTGCAGCTCCACCAGCCGGGCGGTCATCATCACCAGGTAGGCAATCATCTCGTTGCCCTGGCCCCTGGGCGAAAGTATATCAAACAAAGCTACGATGGCCTTGCGCACCTGTTCCGGCGCGGTGGCCTGAATGTGGGAGTACGTGCTTACCGCCTTATCGTCCCAGTGCCAGGTGTCGGTGAACGCTTGAATCTGCGCCGTGGAACCCTTGCCGGTGGACTCCTTGAACAGCACGTTATAGCTAGCGTTGCTGTTGAACGGCGGGTCAAGGTAAATCAGGTCTACTGACCCGTCGGGGATATGCGCGCGCAGCACGTCCAGGTTATCGCCGTAGTAGAGGACGTTCGTCTTCAGTTCGGGCATACTACATTATCCCAATGCCAGCGGCACCGGCTCGCCATGCTTCTTCATACTGAAGATGTAGCCCTTGATGGCGTCCTTGATCATTGCCAGGGCCTCATCCACGGACTCGCCCTGGGTGACACAGCCCGGGAAGTCCGGGCAGGATACAATGTACCCTCCTTCCTCCGCCGGCCTCAGGTAAACTACGTATTTGGCCATGATCCCATCCTCTTCTACAGCAGCACCAGGTTGTTGCGGTGCACCACTTCTTGGCCGTAGTGGTAGCCCAGGATGCCCTCAATCTGGGTGGAGCGGCGCCCCCGCACGCGCTCAATATCCGCCGAGGCGTAGTTGGCGATTCCACAGGCGATGCGCTCGCCGCCCTCCTCGGCGATGAACACGATGTCGCCCCGCTGGAACGTCCCCTGCACCTCCTTCACCCCCGCCGGCAGCAGGCTCACCTTGCGCCCCATCAGCGCCCGGGCGGCCCCGGCATCCACCCGAATCTCCCCCCGGTGGCTGATGCCGCCCAGCATCCACCGCTTGCGCGCCTCCAGCTTGCCACCCGCCGGCTGGAACAGCGTGCCAATGGCCTCGCCGCGCGCCGCCCGCAGCACCGCGTCCTTGGCCTTGCCGTGGCACAGGATCATGGTGCTGCCCGCGGTGGTCACCAGGCGGGCGGCGTCAATCTTGGTAGGCATCCCGCCCCTGGCCCAGGGATTGAGGCGAGTTCCGGCGACCCCCTCAATCTCGGCATCCACCTGCTTCACCACCGGTATGAGCCGGGCCGAGGGGTCGTGTCTAGGATCGGCGGTGTACAGGCCGTCGGTATCTGTCAGAATCAGCAGCAGGTCGGCATCCACCAGGTTGGCCACCAGGGCGGACAGGCGGTCGTTGTCGCCAAAGACCTCGCCAATCTCATCCACCGCCACCACGTCGTTCTCGTTGAGGATGGGCACCACGCCCAGCTCCAGCAGACCCAGCAGGGTGTTGCGCACGTTGAGGTAGGACTGGCGGTCCGACAGGTCTTTGATGGTGAGCAGGGTCTGGGCCACCCTCACTTCGTGGGCGGCGAAGAGCTCCTGGTAGGTGTGCATCAGGCGGCTTTGGCCCACCGCCGCCAGCACCTGCCGCGACGGGATGTCCCGCCCCAGGTCGCTCCAGCTTTCCCCCAGACCCTCACGCCCGGCGGCAATGGCGCCGGAGGTGACCAGCAGCACTTCAATGCCCTGTTCCCGGCGCAGAAGGCTAATCTGCCGGGTTAGGTCGGTGAGCGTCGCCAGATCCAGCCCGCGCCGCCGGCCCTCGGCGAAGGTCAGCACGCTGGTGCCGGCTTTAACCACAATGCGCCGGTAGCCGGGGGCTTTAGCTGCGCCTGCCGCCTGCTCTGGCGCGCTATGGGAGTACCCTTGGGTGGACATGAGGGCGCTTACTCTCCTGTTCCATGGCCTGGGGCCAACCCCCAAGTTTAGCTACGATTATAGCATGGCGGACTCTTAATCCCTTGCAGCATAAACCTGGCCTGCGGGCGAAAAGCGCAAATGCCAGGCGAGCGCCTGCTTGTGGACTGGCGGCCCTGCCCTATAGAATAGATTCAGAGGGTTGGACCCCGGTTTGCTGGGGCCCAGCCCATTTGGACGTTTACTTTGCGCCGCTTCAAAGCTCCGGGGCTTCGGGGCGGAGCGGCCAGCGAAAGAGAGTATGCCCCTATTTGGTCTTCTGGCGACCTTGGGCCGCCACCCGTTGTTTCAGGAACAATTGTCGGCCATCCTGGACAGTCTGGAGCAGACGGCGCGGCCACGAACCGGCCCGCCTCCACAGATTACCCTGCGGCCCGGCGCCCGGCCTGTCTGGCTCGGCGCCTTATGGGCCGCGGTTCCGGCGCCGGTGCTGGTGCTTACCCCGCGCTCGGAAGATGCCCGCCGACTCCATGACCAGCTCCTCACCTACTTGGGAGAAACCGCGCCCGTGTACCTGCTCCCCGAGCCAGAGGTGCTGCCCTTCGAGCGTCTGGCCGTCGACTCCCGCACCGTCAGCCTGCGCCTCACCGCCCTGGCGGCCCTGGCTCGCTGCTGCGCCCCCGGCGCCAACGACCCGCGCCCGCCGCTGGTGGTGGCCTCCATTGGCGCCGCCCTGCGACTTAGCCTGCCGCCAGGAGCAATGGGCGGGGTAGAATCTTCCACTAGCGAAGCCAATCCCACTATTAGCCTAATCGCCGGTCAGCGCGTGCCCCGGCTGGACCACCTGCTGGGCGGCTGGGTGCGACTGGGCTACCGCAGCGTGCCGGTGGTGGAAGCGCCGGGGTCTTTCGCCCAGCGCGGCGGGATCATTGACGTGTTTCCTGCACAGGCGGACTTGCCCCTGCGCCTGGAGCTGTGGGATGACCAGGTGGAGTCAATCCGCACCTTCGACCCCGCCAGCCAGCGCTCGATGGAAGAGGTCCGGGGTGAGACCCGCCGGCTGGACATAATCCCCGCTCGCGAGCAGCTCCCGCACCTTGCCGACCCGGCCGCTGTCAGCCGGCAATCCGCGCTGCTGGACTTCTCCCGCTGCCACCCTGACGTGCGGGAGCGCATGGAGGAGGAGCTGGCCGCCTTGCTGGATGCGCCCAATCTGGAGACCCTCTCCTTCTACAACGGGCTGCTCAATCGCCATACCCTGCTGGACTACCTGCCTCCCGGCTGTTTGGTGGTGCTGGACCGGCCCAGCCTGGTGCAATCGGATGCTCAAGACCAGGAGGAGAAGTACCTGCGGATGCGCCTCAACCGGGAGGAGCGTGGCGAGTTGCCGGTGAACTTCCCGGCGCCTTACCGCACCTGGGAGGAGTGCCTGCCCGCCCTGGAGCGGCTGCCCCAGCTGCACCTCCAGAGTTTCCTGTCTGCGGGCATTGCCAGCGAAGTAGGAATGGCCCGTAGAGATGGCCCTGACGTGTTCCGCCCGGCGCCCCTGTACTATGGCAAGTTGGACCAGCTAGCCGCGGACCTCCGCGACGAACGCAGCCGGGGCCGCGCCGTGGTGGTGGTGAGCCACCATGCGCCGGGCCGCGTGGCGGAAATCCTGGAGCAGGAAGGGGTGTCCGCAACCAAGCTGGAGGGCCTGGACCAGCCGCCGGAGCCCGGCCAGGTGTGCCTGGTGGCGGGCTCCCTGCGGGAGGGCTGGAATTTGGAGGTTGCGGGAGTTGGCCTCACCCTGCTCACCGACGCCGAGCTCTTCGGCACCGCCAAGGAGCAGTCGCGGCGCACCCGCGGCCGCCGGGAGGGTCAGTCGGGCCCAGCCATCGTGCTGGAGGATTTGGTGCCCGGCAGCTACGTGGTGCATATCGACCACGGCGTCGCCAAGTTCGCCGGTACGACTCACATGGCCGACACTGGGGATGACCGGGAGTATCTGGTGCTGGAGTACGCCGACGGCGACAAGCTCTACGTGCCTACGGAGCACCTAGACCGGGTCTCCGCCTACGTGGGCAGCCAGGACCAGGCGCCGTCGCTGACCCGCTTGGGCACTGCCGAGTGGTCACGCATCAAGGAGCGGGTCAAGGGCGCCACCAAGGAGCTGGCCCAGGAGCTGTTGCAGCTCTACGCCGCGCGGCAGGCCGCCCAGGGCCACGAGTTTGGCGCCGATACGGTGTGGCAGCGGGAGTTGGAGGATTCCTTCCCCTACCAGGAGACGCCGGACCAGGCCCGCGCCGTGGACGAGGTTAAAGCCGACATGGAGCAGACCAAGCCCATGGACCGACTCATCTGCGGCGACGTGGGCTACGGCAAGACTGAGGTAGCCCTGCGCGCCGCCTTCAAGGCCGTGGGGGATGGCATGCAGGTAGGCCTGCTGGTGCCCACCACGGTGCTGGCCCAGCAGCATTACGCCACCTTCAGCGAGCGGCTGCAACCCTTTCCCATTCGGGTCGAAGTGCTCAGTCGCTTCCGCACCCCCGCCGAGCAGGACGAGGTCATCGCCGGGCTGAAGGACGGCGCCGTGGACATTGTCATCGGCACCCACCGGCTGCTCCAGAAGGATGTGGGATTCAAGAACCTGGGTTTGGTGGTGGTGGACGAGGAGCAGCGGTTCGGCGTGGCCCACAAGGAGCACCTGAAGCGTCTGCGGCGCGAGGTGGACGTGCTCACCCTCAGCGCCACGCCTATCCCGCGCACGCTCCACATGGCGCTGTCGGGCATCCGGGACATGAGCAACATGGAGACGCCGCCGGAGTCGCGACTGCCGGTGAAGACCTTTGTGTCGGAGTACAGCGAGGACTTGATCAAGGAAGCCATCCTGCGGGAGCTGGAGCGGGACGGTCAGGTGTTCTTTCTGCACAACCGGGTGAAGTCAATCCACGAAGTGGCGGGCAAGCTGGCCGAGCTGGTGCCCCAGGCCCGCATTTTGGTGGGCCACGGCCAGATGCCCGAGGCGGAGCTGGAGGAGGTGATGCTGGCCTTCTCTCGCGGCGAAGGCGATATCCTGGTATGCACCACCATCATCGAGTCGGGACTGGACCTGCCCAACGCCAACACGCTCATCGTGGACCACGCCGACCGCTTCGGCCTGGCGCAGCTATACCAACTCCGCGGCCGGGTAGGTCGCGGCGACCACCGGGCCTACGCCTATCTGCTGGTGCCCAGGGGGCGACGCATCACCCCGGCGGCGGAGCAGCGGTTGCAGGCCATTCTGGAGGCCTCGGAGCTGGGGGCGGGCTTCCGCATCGCCATGCGCGACCTGGAAATACGCGGGGCCGGCAACCTGCTGGGCGCGGCCCAGAGCGGCAACATCTACGCCGTGGGCCTGGAGCTGTACGGCCAATTGCTGAAGCAGGCGGTGGCGGAGGCCGGCGCCGAGGCTGGGCAAGCTTCTGCCAATGGGTCGGCCCTCTTCACGGGAGAAGTCTTCCCACGAGTGGAGGTGCCCCTGCCGGCCCACCTGCCGGAGAGCTATATCCCGCATCTGCCGTCGCGGCTGGCGGTGTACCAGCGGCTGGCCAAAGTGCGCCAGCGCAGCGAGGTGCCGGAGCTGCGGGCGGAGCTGCGGGACCGATTTGGCCCGCTGCCCGAAGAAGTGGAGCACCTGCTGCAGGTGGTGGACCTGCGCGCCCTGGCCGGGACAGTAGGCATCGAGTCGGTGGTGCACTCCGGCGAGGCCATCACCATGATGCTGCGGCACCCCGTGGGCGGCGCGCGGGCCGCGGTGCAGCGGGCGCTGGGGCCATCGGTCAGCGTGGGGAACCAGCAGCTGCACCTGCCCACTCGCCAGCTGGGCGACCAGTGGTTAACCCGCCTGAAGCGCTTAATAGAGCGGTTGCAGGTGTTTCAGGAGCGCCTGCCGGGGGCCAGGGCGTGAGGGTGGGCGCCTGAAATAACGTAGGGGCGACGCATGCGTCGCCCCTACGTTATCGCCGCCGGGGTGAGGACGCTCAGTGCTGGTGGTGGTCGTGATCGTGTTCGTGCCCATGGTCATGGTCATGGTCATGACCGTGAGCAGGTGCAGGCGCGGGCGGGCCGGCGATCAGCAGGTCAGTGCGGTTGCCCCACCGCTTCAGGAAGCGGCCAAAGTTCTTGCGGCTCAACTCGTCCCGCTGGCCCTCGTCCAGCTCAAACCACTGGCGATGCTCGTGGCGCACCAGGGGCAGGCGGCCGTCGGCGATAATATGGTACCCGCGGTCCTTGAACTGGAAGCTATAGTCAATGTCCAGGTTGCGGTAGAAGCGGAAGCACTCCCGCATTAGGCCCACCCGGTTCACCGCCTCCCGGCGGAAGGCCATACAGTAGCCCTGAATCGCGTCGGCCTCGCCCTCCACCACATTGTCGTGGAAGTGCTTGAAGTCGGCGCTGGTCAGCCCGTAGGGGCCGTAGATGCCCACCGAGGGGTCGGCTAGCCGCCGCCGGATGGGATCCAGCACGTCGCCCACAATCTCCGTGGAGGCGTCCAGCAGCACCAGGTTGGCGCCCAGGCTCTGCTTCACGCCGATGTTCTTGCCCGCGGCGTCGCCCAGCACGTGGTCGCAGTGGATTACCCGCAGGTTGGGCTGGCGGGCCTGCATGCTCTCCAGCCACTGGGCGCTGCCGTCGGTGGAGCCGTTGTCCACCACCAGAATCTCCGCCGAGTAGCCCCTGGAGTACCGCAGCATGGCCTCCACGCACCGCGCCACGTCCTCCTGGTAGTCGTAGGCGTTGAGCAGCAGGGTGAACTCGTACTTGGCGGGCTGGTCCAGGAGGGACTCCACCTCCCGGCCCGAGGACACGCTGGGCCACCGTTCCAGCCGCTGCTCCAGGCTGCTCTTGGGGCGCACCCGGCAGCCGCGGCGGGTGTCCTCCACCTGGTAGCCCACAGCCTGGGCCTCCGCGCGGCGGGCGTCGGCGGCCACGTAGTCCTCCTGCTGGCGCAGCGTTTGGCGCTGTTGCACCACGGCGGCCACGGCGCCGGGCAGACGGTAGGCGGCGGGCACCCGGTCCAGGTCCAGGCCAAACACCTGGTTAAACTCCAGCAACAGGGCCAGCTTGGCCGCCTCGGGCAGCCCGGAGCGCACCATCTCCCAGGTCACGGCCAGCCCGGTGGGCAGATCCAGGTCGTTCTCCACCGCCGCCCAGAAGCGCTGCCGCCACTCCTCTGCGTCGGAGGTAGGGGCGAGGCATGCCTCGACCCTACCTTTCCACGTCCACACCCGGTGGCGCAGGCCGGTCAAGGCCCGCTCGCTGGCCTTCAGTGCGGTGAAGGTGAAGTTCATGCGGTGGCGATAGCGCACCGTGAGGCACAGGTAGCGGAAGGCCAGCGGGTCGAACCCCCGGGCGATGAGGTCGTCCAGCAGGAACACGTTGCCCCCCGACTTGGCCATCTTGGCCCCATCGGCCAGCAGGTGCTGCCCGTGAACCCAGTAGCTCACGTGCTGATGCCCGAAAGTCCCCTCGCTCTGGGCGATCTCATCCTCGTGGTGGGGGAACACGTTGTCCACCCCGCCGGTGTGGATGTCGAACCGCTCGCCCAGGTACTTGTGGGCCATGGCGGAGCATTCGATGTGCCAGCCGGGGAACCCGGGCCCCCAGGGGCTGTCCCACTTCAGGTCGCGGCCCGGCTCGGCGGCCTTCCACAGGGTGAAGTCCCGCGGGTCGTGCTTCAGGGGGTCGGTCTCCACCCGCACGCCCTCCAGCAGGTCGCTGCCCACGTTGCGGGAGAGCTTGCCGTACTCCGGAAACCGCCCCACGGCGAAGTAAACATTGCCGCCTGCCTCGTATGCCAGTTGGTTGTCCAGCAGCCGCTGCACCATGCTGACCATCTCCGGCACGTGGTGCGTGGCCCGTGGGAACACCGCGGCGGGCAGGATGTTCACCCGCGCCTCGTCCCGGTGGAAGCTGTCCTCGTAGAACTGGGCAATCTGCTCTACCGACTTGCCCTCCGCCAGGGCGGAGAGGATCATCTTGTCGCCCCCAGCTTCTACTAGCTCCTGGCGCATGTGTCCCACGTCGGTGATGTTCTTGACGTGGCGCACCTCCAGGCCCCGGGCGGCCAGCACGCGGCGGATCCAGTCGGCCATGAGGTAGGTGCGCAGGTTGCCGATGTGGGCGTAGCGGTAAACGGTAGGCCCGCACGTATATATGCGGGCCACGCCAGGCTCGACGGTCCTGATCTCCTCGACCTGCTTGGTCAGCGTGTTATAGAGACTCAGCAACGCAAATCACCGCTTTCCGAGGGCGCATCAACGACAAACCGCTATGGCATGGTACATCCAGCGGCAGCTAGCCCCTTCCCGGCCACTCCAGGCGAAGTGTAGCACTTCCCCTGGCCTTTGCAAGTGGCGGGCCGGGGACCACCCCCTCTGTGTCTCCCCTTCGTAAGGGGGAGAGGGACGCTCCTGACACGCAACCTCATCGGCCCGTGGCCTCGGCTTCACTCCGCTCCAGGCGCACCGTCGCGCCAGCCCGCACGGACTTGAAGGCGGTGGCGTCGCCCTGCACCCGGCCAATGACGTTCACCGGGCTAGCGGCATGTGGCAAGAGGGCGCTAGCCTTCTTGGTTTCCACAAAATATTCACGTTCTGTTCACACAGGCAAGCCATCAATGTGACAAATAGGTAATGCTAAAGCCTATTCTATTATGGTAGCGTAATATATTAACTGGAGGGTAGAGATGTTGTTTAGCTTGCTCTTCAAAAAATGGGGGTTGGCTTTTGGCCTTATGGTTCTGCTCCTTGGCCTGGGATACGGCATTGGAAGAGCGCCAGTCTGGGCCAGTCACGGTTGTGATAACTATTGGCACAATCACTGGTATAGAAACAGCAGCTTCCCCACCAAGCGCGTCGTGTCCCAAACGTTGATCGTTCAGCCGAGTGGAGGTACCTACGCTCCTTATATTGTTCTGGCTTTAGACGACTGGGACACCAGCCAGACCTACGTTAATTTTGACGTACCGGGGAGTGGTGAGCCTGTCGACACTTATATCATAGTTGATCAGTACGCAGCAGATCCAGCGTGGGGATGGGTGCAATCGGACCCTACACCATGTGGGTCGGTATCAAGCCACCTGAGTTGGGCCGACGTCTATATGAATTCAAGCACAATCGAAGCTTCCATTAGAAGTGGGAGGCCGGAAACATTGCGGCGGAAAGTTGCAACTCATGAGCTGGGCCACTCTGTAGGGCTGGGACATCCGTCAGACTCCTCTGTCACTGCTGTCATGAAACAGGGTTGGAACGGCTATTACACCATTCAGACGTGGGATAAGAACATGCTCAGCGCTAACTCCGACCCGTATGGGCATAACCATTAGCTGACGCAGAGAATGCGCTAGGGGAACTTATTTCCAGGGCCCGTCGTCTATATCAAGGGAGGGGAAAATGAAGCCCACGTTAAAGAAACTGTTACTGTCCGGCTTGGCCGTGGCGATTTTCAGTGCAGGTATAACCCTGGGTCTGCGCGCCCAAGGCGCTTTACGGCCAGAGCAAGAGAGTACCTCACTGCAAAATCTGGAGCAGCACCAGAGGACTGGCACCGAGTTTGACCTGTCGGGGCAGCAGAATGCCCCAGTGGAAACTGTTGAGTATGGCCCATTGGGCCACCATCAGGGCAATGCCGCCATTGACTATCCAGTTTACCGCGATCTTGCCGAGGCCAAGGCTCACGCCGGCGTGATCATCAAAGGGCAGGTGGTGGCCGCCAAGGACACGCCCATTGACCTCGGGGGAAGAGCGCCAATATCTTACACCGTCTACTCAGTGAAAGTGGTCGAGGCCATCAAGGGGAAGCCTAACGCAGACATGATTACAGTGGGTCAAAGGACCAATCTGGAATTGGCTACCCTTGGCCGAGGTCAGCAAGCCTTTCTTCTCTTGAAACAGGTGGAGCACGGAACCGATCGCTATACGTGACCTTACGACTACTTCACTATTGGCCCCCAGGGGATCTATTTTGTTAACAACGGGGTCATTGACCCCAAAGGGGAAGCCGACCTTTCTACTACCCAGCAATCTGCTGGTGTAAGGGAGGAAGTATTCTCTCAAGAGTTGCGCAAGGCTGTTGGGCAGTAACGGCACTGTACCAGCAAGCCCTTGAGCACGTACCCGCATTTGGGTCACGCCCGCGCCACCAGCCCAAACCGCTCCGGCGCGCACGGCCCAATGCTGATGCCGGTGCGGCCTTGGGTTGCCAGCTCGGCCACAGCCCGGCCCATGCCCGGCGCCAGCAGAACGCCCTTCTTGCCCGCCCCGGTGCACAGGTATACATTGTCCCAGCCCGGCGCTTGGCCGACGATGGGCAGCCAGTCGGGCGTAACGGGCCGCAGGCAGGCGGTGTGGTTCACCAGCCGCGCCTGGGCCACTGAGGGCATCAATCGCTTGGCCGCGCCCCAGATGCTCTCCCTGGCCTCGGCGCTGGGCTGCTTGTCGAACCCCCGCCGCTCCTCGGTGGCGCCGACCCACACTAGGCCGTCGGGCTTGGGGTGCAGGGAGCTGCCCCCGCCGGAGAAGTCGTGGGCCAGGGCCGGCCCGTCCAAACTCAGGCGCAGGCGCAGAATCTCCCCCTTCAGCGGCTCCACCGGGATGGACACGCCCAGCCACGCCTCGGCCTCGCGCGACCAGGGGCCCATGGCCAGCACCACCTGCCCGCAGGCCATTGCGCCGTCTGCCAGCGCCACCGCCGTGGCCAGGCCCGGCCCGCCCTGCAGCCCCTGCACTCTGCCAGTGCGGAAGCTGGCGCCCAGGCGCTCCGCCGCCCGCGCCAATGCCAGGGTCAGCAGGTAGCTGTCCAGGGCGGCGTTGCCCTGGGCCTGCACGCCCCGCAGCACGCCCTGGGCCAAGCGCGGCTCCAGCTCCGCCGCCTCTTTGGAGTCCAGCCAGCGGGCGGAGAAGCCGTCCCCCCGGGCCGCGGCGAATAGGTCCACCGTCTCTTGCAGCTCCGGCAGCTCCGCTTCGTCCAGGGCCACCTTCACCAGGGAGATGCTGCGGCCCTGGCAGTCAATGCCGGTGTCCTCCCGCAGGCGCTCCCAAAGCCCCAGGTGCAGCCGGAAGGACTCCATAGCCAGCGCGCCCAGGGGGCCGGGAATCTGGGCGCCTTGCAGGGGGTTCAGCCCGCCCGCCGAGTATCCCGAGGCCTGCATCCCGATGCCCTGGGACTCCACCACCGTGACTTTGACCCCAGCTTGGGCCAGGTAGTAAGCGGTGGCGCAGCCCGCCACGCCTCCGCCGACGATTACGACGTCCGTGGTCTGGTTCACAAGAAGCTCCTCAGCGGTCAAGCTATCAGCCGTCAGCGGTCAGCTTTCAGCCCCTGCCCCGCTCCGATGAGGAGGGGCTAGCTGGCGGCTGACCGGCTGCCGGTATAAAATAGGATCAAATCCCTGGCCCTTGGGAGGTAATCATGCCCATCTACCAATACTACTGCGCCGCCTGCAACGCGGACTTCGAGCTAATCCGTTTGCTGGCCAAGGCCGATGACCCGGCCCCCTGCAAGACCTGCGGCCAGCCCGGCGAGCGGCAGCTCACCAACTTCTCCTTCAAGTCCGACACCTTTACCTCGCCCAAGTTGAAATCCCTGCCCCAGCAGCCGCTGCGCTCCCGGGACCGGCCCCCTTCTTCCTAGCGCTAGGACGGATTACCACAGAGTTCACAGAGAGCACAGAGATTTTTCGGTCTTTACCGGATATCTCTGTGGCCTCTGTGGTGAACCGTCGGAATTAAGGATGCCCGCCCGCCGCGGCCTGAGCCTCCCGGCAGGCGATGCAGGTGCACCAGGCGCGTAAGACTCGGAAGGTGTAGATGCCGGTGTAGTGGGTGTCGCTCCACAGGAACTGCAGGGCGTAGCTGCCCACCAGCATCTGGTCCACCGCCCGCACGTCCTGGGGCACCGTAGCGGGGTCCAGGCGCGGGCGGCCCGTCATCTCCTCCACGCAACTGGCGCAGGGGCACCGCAGCCGCAGATAGCGGTGAGGATAGGGGCTGCGATGGCCGTCGTCCCACAGAATGACGATGGCGTCGCCGGTAATGTCAACCTCTTTGGGACGAACCACTTGCTCCATAGCGCGGGTGTATTAGCTCCCTTACTTCTTGACCGCGTACCAGACTTGCTGGTGGACTCGCGCCAGCTAACGTGGCGGCTTGGACTGCACCTCCGCCAGGCGGGCCGGCCGGGGCATCTCGTCGGGGTCGATGGGGATTTCAATGATGCTGGGGCCCGGCGCGTCCAGGGCCTGGAGCAGGATATCGCCAATGTCCTGGGGGCGCTCCGCATAGAATCCGTGGCCGCCAAACACCTCAGCCAGCTTATCGAACCGGGGGTTCCTGATATCCGCCCCCACGTATCTCTCGTTGAAGGCGTACCGCTGGTAGGCCTTCTCCGAACCCCAGCAGTTGTTGTTCATCACCACCGTAACCACCTTCAGCCCGTACTGCACCGCCGTGGCGAACTCCTGGACATTAAAGAGGAAGCCGCCATCGCCGTTGAAGTTCACCACCGGGCGGTCCGGCGCGGCAAACTTGGCGCCCAGGGCCGCGGGGAAGCTGAACCCCAGGCCGCCCAGCTCCAGGGGCGAGATCAGGCTGCGGGGCTGGTAGAAGTTCAGCCGGTCTTGGCAGAAGTTGGGCGCCAAGCCAGCGTCAAAGGCGATAATGGCGTCCCTGGGCATCACCTTGCGAATCTCGGCATAGGCCCGCTGGGGCTTCATGGGCATTGATGACAGGCGGCCTTCCCCCTCCAGCCGGGCGGCGCGCCGCGCCACCCAGTCGCCAATCTCCGAGACCCACGCCGGGTTGGGTCGCGGCTCCGCCTCCCTTACCTGCTTGATCACCTCTTCCAGCACGGCCTTGACATCGCCCTCAATCCCCACCTCCACCGGGTAGTTGCGCCCAATCTCCTGGGGGTCAATCTCAATCTGCACGATGCGGACGCCCTCGGGAATAAACCGGTGGTCGAAGAAGGTGGTGGACTGGGCCAGCCGGGTGCCCGCCGCCAGAATCACATCGGCGTGGCGCACGGCCTCAATGGCCTCCGGCGCACCCAATCGGCCCAGATGTCCCAAGAAGTGAGGATGGTCGCTGGGCACGGCGTCGGCCCGGCCGTAGGACGTAACGATGGCCGCGCCCGTCAACTCGGCCAGCTGAGTCACTTCATCGGCGGCGTTGCTCCACTGAATGCCGCCGCCCGCCACGATCACGGGTCGCTGGGCGCTGAGCAGTGCCTTGGCGGCCTTTTGGATGAGTCCCAAGTCGCCCCGAGACCGGGTTTGCCCCGAACGGTAGTTGTCTGGGGGCAGCAGGTCCAGCTCGATCTCCGCCCCCGGCATCAGGTCCCGGGGGATGTCCACCAGAACCGGCCCCATCTTGCCCGAGGTAGCCACACGGAAGGCGTGACGCAGGGCGTCGGGCAGTCGTTCCACGGTGTTGATCTGGAACGACGCCTTGGTAATGGACTTGAACAGGGAGACCTGGTCAAACTCCTGGGTGGAGGCCCGGTTCTGGTGCTCCCGCGACGCCGAGGGCGCCAGCACCACCACCGGCGAGTGGGACACAAAGGCCGAGGCGATGCCGTAGGTCAGGTTCACCACGCCGGGGCCGTTGGTGACCAGGACTACCGAGGGGGCGCCGGAGATGCGGCTGAAGCCGTCGGCCATCAGCGCGGCACCCTGCTCGTGGCGCACGCCCACAAACTGAATGTCGGTGCGGTCGTACAGGGGGTCCAGAATGTCCAGGAAGGAAGACCCCACGATGCCAAAGATGTGGGACACCCCTTCCTGCCGTAGCATCTCCACCACCGCCTCGCCTGCTTTCATCCGCTGGGCCACGATTGTCACCTCTTCAAAATAGATAGAACTTAGTAGTTTACTTGACGTTGGCCGGGCGGTCTCAGCTTCCCAGAATGTCCTGAGGCGTGAGCTCCACATCCGGGAGCACCTGCGGGGCCAGGCGGTCCTCAGCACTTGGCATGAGGATCAATCGGTATCCCCTGGAGCTGGGCTGGCGGTAGACCTCCACCTCGTTCCCCGTAAGGTCCACCAGCCAGAATTCCCGAATGCCAGCGCGGGCGTATAAGGGTAATTTGACGCGCCGGTCGTATTCCGCAGAGGTATCCGCCACCTCAATAAGTAGTAGCACGTCTTCAGGGCCAAGGTGGCCGCTGGCGTAAAAATCGTCTTGGGGCCTCAGAAGGGAGATGTCCGGCTGGGGCTCCGAGTGTTCCCCCAGGTGGATTGGGCTTTGTACCCTGAGGATGGCCCGCTGGCCCACCCTTTGGGAGAGAACCCAAGTAAGCCGGTCCACCGAGGAGGCGTGGTATCTGCCGATGGGTGCCATTTCAACAATCTCCCCGTCAATCAGCTCTACCCGGTCATCCTCCTTGAGGATGCCCACCTTGGCCATCAGGTAGTACTCATCCACGGTGAAGCGCCGCCGCAAGACCTGAACTGTCATATCTCTTCAGCTACCCCCTGGGGTGACGTGAATCGGGCCTGGCTCAATAACCAGCAGTGTACCATAAAGCCCTTAGCGGGAGCATTCGGCGCAACGCCGCTTGACAACAACTAGGTGCAGCGTATAATACGAGCCACCACCAAATTGGTCTGACCACCGGACAGATTGGCCGTTTAGCAGCTTTGCAGACACAGATTCAAACCGTCAAACGCCGCCGGCTGCATGAGGACATCGTGCAGCATTTCCACTCTCTCATCCGTGAGGGGGCGCTGAAGCATGGCGACCGCCTGCCTGCCGAGCGAGAGCTGGCCGAGCAGTTCCAGGTCAGCCGCAGCTCCGTCAGGGAGGCTATCCGCTCTCTGGAACTGCAAGGGCTGGCGGTCAGCAAGCCCGGCGCTGGCACCTTCATCAGCACGGAGAACCTGGACTCGGTGGTCGCGCTGCTGGCCTCCACCTTCAATGCCGGAGCCGACGTGCTTCGGGACGCCTTTGAAATGCGGCATTTGCTGGAGCCGCCCATTGCCGCTCTGGCGGCCCAGCGGGCCACCCCGGAAGAGGTGGCGCGGCTGCGGGAAATCCTGGAAGACCAGCAGCGCCAGATCGATGCCGGGGATACCGGCGTGGAGTCCGATACCGCATTCCATTTCGCCTTGGCCGCCGCCACGCACAACGCCGCCTTGATCAAGGTAGTCAGCGCGGTGGAGGACGTGCTCCAGCGCTCCCGGGGCCAGTCCCTGGAGGAGCCGGGCCGCCGCCAGCGCTCTCTGGCTTCCCACCAGGAGATTCTCCAGCGCGTGCAAGCCGGCGACCCCCAGGGCGCCCAGCAGGCTATGGACCATCACCTGGCGGTGGTGGAACCCTCGGGTCTGTAATCTGGGAACCCGCGACACGGGATCACTGACTGTCTCGGGGCAAAGCTGGGACATGTAAGAGGACCTGAAAACTAAGGGCAGGTATCTTGAAGACGCCAGAGCACTCTACAAGCAAGCCCTCGTTGAGCTGGAGCGCTGGCGGCAAACCCAGGACACGGTTTTGTTGCGGGACGCCGCAGAAAAGGCCTGGGGGGCGGTAACCCAGGCTGCCAACGAGGCAATTGACGCTAGAGGGCGTAAGGTCCCCTCTGGCACCGGGGTGCGGCGGGGTGAGCTTCACAATCTTGAGCGGCAGGATAGGCGATTGCGAAGTTTACGCCTTGAAGATCGGTTCACCAGCGCTGAACACGTGCTGCATACCGAATGATTCTATGACGGCACTTGTCCGGTACCACTGGTGACGGACATGGTGATAGAGAGTGTGAAGGAATACCTGGATGACGTGGAGCAGCTGACTTCAAGCCAGCGAAGTTAGGTAGGCTCCAGAATCAAGACAGTGGGCGGTACTGGCAAAAGCAACGCAAAGGGGGTGTAGCTATTGTGACCAAGCTGGGACATGTCGGACTGGTCTGCGACGACTTCCTAAGGATGCGGGACTTCTACACTCGGGTCATCGGGCTGACTGTGACCGATGAAGACCCGCAGCGAGGGGGCTGTTTCCTCAGCGCCGACCCGGAGAATGAGCACCACGAGCTGGCCCTGGGGCAGTCCCGGGGGCCGGACCACCCGGAAGGTGCCCGGCCCAAGACTACCGGCGTGGGCCAGGTCTCCTTCATTGTGGAGAGCCTGGACGTCCTGAAGCAGATGTACCAGCGGCTGCTGAACGAGGGCGTGCGCATCGACCGGTGCGTCACCCACGGCATCTCCTGCAGCGTGTATTTCTACGACCCCGAGGACAACCGGGTGGAGCTGTACTACAAGACCGGGTTCAACGTGCGCCAGGGATTTAGCCGGCTCATCGACCTGAAGAAGCAGTCCAACGAGGACCTGCTGGCCTTCTCCAAGTCCTTTGAGAAGACTCAAGGGCCCTTCCAAGGCGCCAAGCTGCCCGTGGGACGGGCATCATAGTCTAGGGCTAAGAATCGAGGGCTAAGACCGCCGGGCAACCCGGCGCGTAACCTGGACCGGGCAAACCAAAATCGGAAATTAGATACGGAGGATACAGATATGGCCACAGTGGCTGTGGAGGTGGTGTACCGGGGCATTTACCAGAAGACGCTGGCCCGGAACATCGTTCGCTCCATCGTGTTCGCCGCGCGCAAAGAAGGCAAGATCGGCACGGCCTTCGGGCGCTACGGCGACTCTCCGGAGCGTAATGGCATCCCAGCGAAGCAGTTCGCCATCGTCGCCGACTCCCCCGAGGAGTTGGAGGAAAACCTGGCGGTGTACCAGGCGCAAGAGGTGGACGTCACCATCAACGTGGACGACACCATGTGCAAGGGCATCGAATCCTGGGCCTGGTACGGCCTGGAGCCTATCAACAAGCTCACCAAGTCCGGCGGGACCATCATAGTTACTTCCCGCCAGCAGGCCGATGCCCTGGTCGAGGACATTCACCAGCGCAGCGAGCCTTACAACCTGGCCATCGTCCCGGCCACGGTCAGCTTCTCCGGCCTGTGGGTGTACAAAGACGACCACACCGACGCGCGCCTGCTGGGCGCCCTCTGCAAGGTGTGCCCTCAGCTGGTAAGCCTGGAGTCCATGGTGGCGGCCCTGCGCGAACAGGGGATGAACGAGCTGAAAGTGGTCTCCGCCCAAAAGTCTTACGACCGCATCACCCAGCGGCCCGTAGAGCCGGGCGAGGGCAGCACCGAGATCCCCTTCTCCTTCGAGCTGCCGGGCTGGAAGAAAATGGAAGAGGGCCTGGTAATCCGCGGCATCGCCCAGGGCGGCGGCTTCCGCGGCGGCGAACTGGGCTACGAGCCGGTGCGCAACGAGACGTTCAAGAAGTGGAGCACCCGCAGCATGCGGCCTGTAGTCAACTTCGAGACCTGCATCAAGTGTACTCTGTGCTGGCTGCAGTGCCCCGACACCTGCTTCGACGTGACCCCCGATGGCCTCTACGACGCCAACATGGAGTCTTGTTGCGGCTGCGGCGTGTGCGATGCGGTGTGCCCGGTGCCCAACTGCATCACTATGGTCAACGAGGCCGAGTTCAACGACAACAACAGCCAGTGGGAAGCCTGGCAAAAGGATCCCGCCAGCTACAAGCAGTGGATGACTACCCTGACGGAGAAGCAAAACGCCGGAGAGGAGCGGTCCCACGGCTTCCACCACGTGGGCGGCTATGCTGAGCAGATTGCCAAGATGGGGGACAGCTAATGACGACTACTGAAACTAAGCTTTTCCAAACGGAAACCGAGGAGCTGATTAGCGGCAGCGAGGCCATCGCCATCGCCTGCGCCCTGGCCGACGTGGACGTGATCACCGCCTACCCCATCCGGCCCTACGATACGGTGATGCAGTATGTGTCCAAGCTAAAGGCCGACGGCGCCTTCGACTGCGACTTCATCGTCGCGGAGAGCGAGCACTCCCAGTTCGAGATCGTGAAGCACGCCTCCGCAGTGGGTGCCCGCACCTTCTGCGGCTCCAGCGGCGTGGGCTGGTTCTACGCCATGGAGGCCATCACCGTCACCGCCGGCCTGCGCCTGCCCGTGGTAGCCATGGTGGGCAACCGTGCCCTGGACGACCCCGGCGCCTTCGGCGTGGAGCACAACGACGCCCTGGCGGTGCGGGACCTGGGCTGGATGCTCGCCTGGGTGGCCACCGCTCAGGAGGCTCTGGACATGGCTCTCCTGGCCTACCGGGTGGCGGAGGACCCCCGGGTCTTCCTGCCCTTCGCGGTCAGCTGCGACGGCTCCTTCCTCACCCACTCCCAGGCCCTGGTGAAGGTGCCCGACATGAAGAAGGTGCAGCGGTTCTTGCCTCCTTACAACCGGGGCAAGATGCAGCTACATCCCGACAACCCCATCACCATCGCGCCCCAGGTGAACGAGGACTGGCTCATGGAGATTCGCCGCCAGACCAACGAAGCCATGCTGCGGGCGATGGAAGTGATCCCCGAGGCCTACGCCGATTTCAAGCGCGTCTTTGGCCGCGGCGACCCCAGCCCATTCATCGAAGAGTACATGATGGACGACGCGGAGATCGTCCTGGTAGGCATGGGAACTTTGGCCATGCCGGTGCGGGTAGCCATCCGCCGCATGCGGGAGCAGGGCAAGAAGGTTGGCTTCCTGCGGGTCAAGTTCTTCCGCCCCTTCGCCACCGAGGAGATCAAGCAGGCCCTGAGCCACTGCAAGGGCATCGGGGTCATTGACCGGGACTACTCCTACGGCTCCCCGTCCTTCGGCGGGGTGCTGTACAACGAGTTGCGGGCCGCCCTGTACCCTCTGGAGTCGCGGCCGTTGATCCTCAGCTTCATTGCTGGCCTGGGCGGCCGGGAAGTGATGGTCCGGGACGTCAACGAAGTCGTTGACACTGTCCAGCGGGCCGTGGATACTGGAGTCATCGAGAAGGAAAATACCTGGATCGCGGTAAGGGAGTAGAGACTATGACGTCCGTACAAGATCTTCCCCAGATCCGTGGGGTCAAGAATATTCCAGTGGAGGAGTTTTTCACCTCCGGCCACCGCACCTGTCAAGGGTGTGAATCCGCCCTGGTGATGCGGCTCATGGTGAAGGCTGCCGGGCAGCGAACCATTGTGCTGGGCAGCACCGGCTGCATGTACGTGGCTAACACCACCTACTACAGCACCCCCTGGGTGGTGCCGTGGATGCACACCCAGCTGGGCTCCGCCGGCTCTGCCGCCACTGGCACCGCCGCGGCCCTGTCCTCCATGATGCGCAAGGGCAAGATGAAGCAGGAGCCTATCAACGTCATCGCCTTCTGCGGCGACGGCGGCGGCGTGGACATGGGCCTGTCGGCCATCTCCGCGGCGCTGCAGCACGAAGAGTACAACCTGTGCATCATCTGCTACGACAACGAGTCCTACGCCAACACCGACATTCAGGTGTCGGGCAGCTCCCCCTGGGGCGCCAACTCCACCTTCAGCCCGCCGGGCAAGCTGCACCGCATCATGAACAAGCGGTGGAAGAAGAACATGGCCCCCATGCTGGCCACCGGCCACCCCGACTGCAAGTACGTGGCCACCACCTGCGCCTCTTACGGGCTGGACTTCACCAACAAGATTCGGCGGGCGCTGACCATCGGCGGCCCCACCTTTGTCCACTGCTTTGACCCGTGCCCCAAGGGCTGGGACTACGACCCCAAGTACTCCCACGAGCTGGGCATGCTGGGCGTCGAGACCGGCATATGGGTAATGTACGAGATCGCCAACAACGAGCTGATTCTCAACGGCGCATCCCGGGCCATCGCCAAGGGCATCCGCCAGCGCAAGCCGGTGGAGGAGTATTTGACCCGCCAGGGGCGCTTCGCCCACATGACCAAGGAAGACATCGAGTACTTCCAGAGCAAGGTGGACGATAGCTGGGAGAAGTGGTGGATCCCTGGCCTGGTGCCCTTTGGCATGAAGGAAGACGCGTAGGCTCGGCAAAGCTACAGCGCGCAATGCGAGTAGGGGCGGGTTTCAAACCCGCCCCTACATATTTTTGGGCCCCTCCCTCGGGGACTAGGTGGGCATAGTGGCCGCTAGCAGGCTGCTGAAAAACCCCGAAGTTGCGAAAAATGGACGGGCTCTCAGATACGACCATTGGGACGATTTCGGGCCGTCGACCCCTTTTTCAGCACCCTGCTAGAGCCACATGAACGAGCTACCAATCTCCAGTCTTGGCACCAAACCGACCTTTCCACGTCGCGTCTGGCTACCGCCTACCTTTGTGCTAAAAGGCTGGCACCGTTGGATGAGTCTCACTGCCAGTTACCAGTCTGGTATATGACCGGATGCGGTATTCAGAACATACTCTCCTGGTATTCGTACTAAAACAAATATCCAAAGTGCGGTAGGAGTAATAATGTTCTAAAACGTATCGCTGTACATACCTCGGTCTGTACTTGACAGCACTGCACCTTAATGGTAGATGATACGCATTCTGAGAGACTAGGAGCAGCGGAGCGGTGGTTACACAACGAGAAACATTGACGACAAACCGGCCTTACTCACCCCCTTCTAACGTAATCACCATTCTTCAACGGATTCGGTCGCGCAACCTGCCAGACCGTGTTGGGAGTGAATATCTGGGGGATGCGAGGATTCCAGAGGGTACAATTACTCGTACGTTATTTGGTTTGAGATTTCTCGGTCTTATTGGCCAGTCTGACGAACCAACCCCGGATCTCTGTTCCATCGCCACAAGCACAGACGAGGAATACAGGTTCACTCTTGAGCAGTTGGTACGACAGGGCTACAGCGAAGTATTAGCTAGTGTTGATCCTGCCCAAGATGCGCCAGACCGCATCGTCAACTTCTTCCGTCGTTATACGCCGGCTTCCCAACGTGGCCGCATGGTCACATTTTTCCTTGGCATGTGCAGGGAAGCGGGTATGCCCACCCTGGAAGTGTCACGGGATGCGTCACCCCGACGAGGAGGCGCGGTGCCATCGGGCCGGAATGCAACTGTCCGTGGGGAATCTCAGCCGCGGAGATCAGGAGCGAGACAAACCGCCCAGGGTAACTCTTACGAAGGCAAGCGGACGAGACAACGAGACGGGACGCTTTCGCCTGCGTTGGATATGTTACTGCGGAGTCTACCACCAGCCGGAGCAGAGCTTTCAACAACCCAGCGTGAACAGTGGATTGCAATGGCTAGGGCGACACTAGCCTTTTTGTACCCCTCACAGGAGTCTCAGCAAGAAGCCACTCAACATGAAACGTAACATTTAGCATAACGGCCAGAAGTCCATCCAAGACCTACAGGGAGAAGGCCCCGGTCGGGAGGGTCTCAATGCCCTGAGAGCCCTCCCCCCTTGCCAGCCGCCAGCCCTGGTAGTAGAGTATCTGAGGTTTTGCGGCGGCTGGATATGGTGCCCGCCAGAATCGCAGGAGGTAGCTACCATGCGGCTGGATCCCATCAACCTTCACGACTACGAGGCTCGGGCCAAGCAGGCCTTGCCCCACAACAGCTGGGACTTCATCGAGGCCGGCGCCATGGACGAGATGACCACCCGCCGGAACCGCACCGCCTTTGAGGCCCTCACCCTGCGCCCGCGCTTCCTGCGGGACGTCAGCAACCGCAAGCTCTCCACCACCGTGCTGGGGTCGGAGATTAGCTTCCCGGTGATGGTTTGCCCCGCGGGCGGGCACAAGATCGCCCACCCGGATGGCGAGCTGGCCACCGCCAGGGGAGCCGGCATGTCCAACACCCTGATGATGCTCAGCACATCGTCCCACTACAGCATGGAGGAGGTGGCCGGCGTCGCCACCAGCCCGCTGTGGTTCCAGCTCTACCACCGGGGCTACGAGCTCACCGAGATGCTGGTGCACCGGGCTGAGGAAGCGGGCTTCCGGGCGATTGTGCTGACCGTGGACACGCCGGTTCCCAGTCCCAAAGAGCGGGACCAGCGCAACCGGTACGAGAACCCCTTCCCCCTGGGCAACTTCCGCGCCACCACCGAGCAGATGCCGGAGATGAGCGGCACTGACGAGGCCCCCAACTGGCAGCCCGCCCGAGTGCCGCCGCTGACCTGGCAGGAGCTGGAGTGGCTGCGGGGCCTAACCTCGCTGCCGTTAGTGCTCAAGGGCGTGCGCACCGCGGAGGATGCCCACGTGGCTTCGGAGAGCGGCGTCAACGGCATCCTGGTGTCCAACCACGGCGGGCGGCAGCTAGACCAGACCATGAGCTCCATTGAGATGATCCCAGAAGTGGTGGCGGCGGTGCACGGCCACGCGGAGGTGTATCTGGACTCTGGCGTGCGCCGGGGCAGCGACGTGCTGAAGGCGCTGGCGCTGGGTGCGCGGGCGGTGGCCATCGGGCGACCCCTGTACTGGGGTTTGGCGGTAGATGGCGCGGAGGGCGTCCACGGCGTGCTGGAGCTGCTGCGCAAGGAGCTGGACCAGGTAATGGCTTACTGCGGCCAGACCAACGTGGAGGCGGTGGAACCGGCGCTGGTCAACATCCCCAACGGCTGGGGGCCGGGCCGCGTGGCGGGGTAGCCTGTCAGAAACCGACTACTCACCGAGACTGGGTTGATTCTTCGGTAGGGGCGCACAGCTGTGCGCCCCTACCTGGTTGAGGAAGACCTGCCGGGCGACAGGACACCGACGCTACCCATCCGCCACAGTAGTAGTCTGGCCCGCCTTGGGCCGGGAGGACTATTCCCCGGTGGTGTACACCCAGTAGTGGAAGCTGGTCAGGCTGCCTCCCGCCTGGGGCAGGTGTTCCAGGCGCAGCGTGGTGGCGCTGCCGGTAACCTGGGAGGAAGGAATGCGGAAGGCATCCTCGCCAAATATGTATGGCTGCGCCGGCAGCCGCCACTCTCCCACCAGCCAGCCGTTGGCATAAACGTTCATGGCGCCGGCCACACTGGCATCGCACCGCTTGACTAAAATGACGGGTTGCCCCGGCTGGGTCCGCACCACCAACTCCTCGAATCCTCCGGTGCTCCTGCCCTCGTCCTGCAGGTTAATGTCTGAGGTGGTCCCCATCGTCAGGACAGCGATTAGGCCAAAATAAGAGAGTCTACCGCGCGAAAGTCCCGTGTCCCTGTCACGTATGATAATGCTGCTGGGTGTTCCAGTAAACCCCTCTCCGTGCTCCCCTCTTGGAACACCTGCCCA
>SHYG01000100.1 GCA_009692925.1 Dehalococcoidia bacterium | reverse complement strand
ACTGGCTGCCCTGGTCGGTGTTGAAGATCTTCGGCTTGCCCTTGCTCAGGGCCTCTTCCAGGGCTTCCAGGCAGAAGTCCACCTCCAGGGTGTTGGATAACCGCCAGGCCAAGACGTACCGGCTGTGCCAGTCCATGATGGCCACCAGGCCGACTTCACCGACGACGCGCCGTCAAACGAGACCCTGGACTTTGGCCGGCAGCTGAACCGGTACATGACCTGCATCGACGTGCGCTCCACTTTCTGTGACCCAACGCCCGGCGGTGTGCAAGAGAACATCCCCGCGGCCCTGGGCGCCGCCGGCGTGGAGCGCCAGCGGATATTGCAGAAGTACGCCGACATCCACAAGGACTAGGTGGTGCACGTCCCCTTCTTTGAGATGGCGGTGTTCTACGCGGTGGATCCCAAGCTGACCTTCGCCCCGCGGTTCGACCGCCGGGTGCGGGCCAACAGCATGTGGTTCGCTCCGTAGGCTTTACTACTACCTTTCCCGTGCATAAGTGAAGCCCCCGTCGTCGAGGCGGGGGCTTCTTCTTGTTGGTGATTCGGGCGCCGCGGGGGCGGTTAGCGCTTCTTGGCGGGCGCCGGCATCCCTGGGATGTTCAGGTCAATGCTACCCAGGGTGTTGCGGGTGGTGAAGAACAGCGTTTGCCAGTTGGCCCCGCCAAAGGCCATGTTGGTGGTGGCCGGCGCGCCGTGGACAATGGTGCCCAGGTGGCTCCCTAACGAGTCCATGACCCAGATGCCGCCGGCGCCGCCGCAGTAGACGTTGCCCTCAACATCCACCTTCATGCCGTCGGGGTTGCCCGGCCGCTCGCCGTTGAGGTCGCAGAACACCCGGTCAGTGGCCAGCAGCGGCATCCCGTTGGGCTCCAGCTCAAACGCCCGGATGTGGCGGCGGCGGGTATCGTTAATGTATAGGAACTTTTCATCGGGGGAAAAGGCCAGCCCGTTGGGGCGAGTGAAGTCCCAGCTTATCAGCGTGATGGTTGCCAGGTCTGGGGTAACCTGGTACACGCCGTTGTAGTCCAGGTCGAGGCCCGGCGTGGGGTAGCCAGGATCGGAGAAGTAGATGCTGCCGTCGGACTTGCATACCACGTCGTTGGGCCGGTTGAGCCGGCGCCCCCGGTAGCTGTTGGCCACCACGGTGATGCTGCCGTCGGGCTCCTGCCGAGTCACCCGGCGGGTGCCATGCTCGCAGGCCAGCAGGCGGCCCTGGGCATCTCGCGTCAGGCCGTTAGCGAAGTTGGTGGGTTCTTTCACCAGGGTAATCCCTCCCTGGGCCGACCACTTCATACGGCGGTTGTTGCCGATATCGCTGAACAGCAGGCAGCTATCCTCTGCCCACCACAGGGGGCCTTCCGCGGGGCCGGCCTGCCCGCCGAAACCCTTGCCCAGCTCCTTAATCTGCTGTCGGGTGGAAACAATGTGGTCCAAACCTGGAGCGACCTTCTCAATTGGCATGGTTGCCTCCTCTCGTCACGGCCCAGGCTCGCCGGGGCCAACACCGGGAGTAATGTAACACCGACGGTGGCGGTACGCTACCCCCCAGCCAGCAACCTGGCAACCAGAGAGGGGGCGTCCCGATGCCCTCGGTGCGCCCCCTCTGCTCGTGTGCTTACTCCCAGTCGCTGGGCTGGAAGGGATTCCGGTCAGTAGTAGACTGAGTTGCCGGAGCCTCCGGTGGCGGCAATCAACTCGCCAGAAATGGCCCACGCCTTGTCCGACGACAGGAAGGTGGCCAGGAAGGCAATCTCCGACGAATCCACCATCCGGCAGATGGCGTTGCCCCTGGGCGAACCCGGAGCGAAGTCCCGGCGCTCCGCTTCCTCTGCCGAGACGCCCATCTGGGCCGCCCGGGCTGCCAGCAGGCTGGGAGTCCGCTCGGTGCGGGTGGTGCCGGGGTGAATGCAGTTTACGGTAATGCCGTAGCGGCCCACCTGCACTGCCAGGGTCTTGGTCAGATGCACCAGGGACGCGTTGCGAGCGCCGCCGCTCAGGTTGCCCGCGTTGCGTGCGTTGGTGCCGCTGATGTTGATGATGCGGCCCCAGCCCTGTTCCTTGAGGTAAGGGATGGCGGCGCGGGCGCAGCGCAGGGCGCCCACATACTTGACGTCGAAATCGTGCAGCAGCTCGTCTTCGTCCACTGTCTCGATGGGGCCAACGGCGCTGGGCGACCCGCCGGGCAGCGAGGCGCTGTTGACCAGAATGTGCAACCCGCCCAGCTGCTCTACGGTCTCCGCCATCACCCGCTCCACCTGGTCCCGCTGAGTCACGTCTAACTGCATGGGGATGACCCGTTGCCCGGTCTCGTCCTCGATCTCCCGGGCTGAGGCCTGTAGCTGATCCAGCGTGCGAGAGGCGATGACCACGTCGACGCCCTCGCGGGCCAACTCTCGGGCAATGCTCTTGCCAATGCCCCGGCCGCCGCCGGCTACCAATGCCTTCTTGCCGTGAAGCCCAAAGTCCATGGTGGCGTCTCCTTACCAAAATAATCAACCCGTTATGCCGTTATCCTGAGGCTCACATTTGAGCAGTTGGTGCCGAGGGTGGGACTCGAACCCACATACCGGTTAAGGTAGCGGATTTTCAGTTGTACGCCATACCTATCGCAGAGTGCCATCATATCTGAAAGAGTGTTGCCCTGTCCAGCGGTTTGTATCTGAGATTGGTGTTTGCTCCCGTCCGGTGATGCCCCGTGCTGTAGAGTCCGTGGACATTTCGTGGACATTTTACTCTATTTAGTTTGTATCTGGTCTGCGGCCACGAGCCAGGCGTTCGTCCAGGGCCAGGGCCGCAGCTTCCTGAAGGCCAGGGAGGACGTGGGAGTAGGTGTCCATCGTGATAGCGATGTTGGAGTGGCCGAGGCGCTCGCTTACTACCTTGGGATGGACACCGGCTGTCAGCAGCAGGGTAGCGTGGGCATGGCGCAGGCCGTGGAAGGTCAGGTGCGGTAAGCCAGCCGTGCGGACGATGGCGCAGAAGTCCTTGCTTATCATGTCTGGCGCTACTGGCGTCCCGTTGGCTTGGGTGAAAACGTAGCCGGTATTCTGCCAGGCGTCCCCGGCGGCCAAGCGTTGCTCGATCTGGCGGCCCCGGATGGCGTGTAGCAGGTTCACCGCTTCGGGGCTGAGGGCGATGGACCGGCGGGAGCGGGCTGTCTTGGGTGGGCCTACCACCAGGCCGTGACCGGTGATTCGCTGAAGGGTATTGACTACACTCAGCTTCCCACCGAGCAAGTCTACGTTCTCCCACTGCAACCCGGTAAGCTCGCTTCGACGCATCCCGGAAAGGATTGCCAGGTGGTACAGGTCCTTGAACCGGCTATCCTTGGCCGCCCCAAGGAAGCGGTGGATGGTGTCCACGTCCCACATCTCCAGCCGCTTACGCTGTAGGCGCGGCGGCGTGGCAGCATCGGCGACGTTCCGGGTGAGGGTGCCCCACTTGATCGCATGGGACAGGGCTTCCCGCAGAATGCGGTGTAGCTGGACGATTGTGGTGGCGCTCAGGCCATGCTCCAGCATCTCGGCGTATACTCCCTGGATATGACGGGCGGTAAGACCCTGGAGCGGGAGATTCCCGATGGTCGGGGCAATGTATCTGGTTACATATCCCCGGTAACCCTGCTGGGTGCGTAGCGTGGTATTGGTGGCGGCGTAGGTGTCGAGCCACCTTTGCATGAATTGGGCTACCGTCTCCTTTTGCTTGGGCACGTAGCCTCCGTTCTCAATAGCGGCCAGCCTTTCCCGCAGGACCCGTTCGGCTTCCTTCTTGGTGCCCCGAAACGTCTCAGCGAGGTACTTCCTCTTGCCCGTGGTGTCGGCTGGGCCTTCGTATCGGATTTGCCAGGAACCCTCGGATCGTTGTCTGACACTACCTCTCATTCCTTTGCCTCCTCAGCCATCATCCTTTTTACCAAGTCCAGGTCCTCCGAGTCCTTCGCCTCGTCAGCCATTTGAGCTATCTTTTGGCTTTCGGCCTCTGGCCCGTATGAGTACACGCGCAGGATGCGCGCAATCGTTGAGAAGGACATCGGCTTTATCGGCCTTCCTGGGGTGCCTCTTAATTGTTTGGCGAGCCATTGTACCCGTGGTGCCTTGTCCATATCTGGGTGCCGTGTTGGAATCCCTTTCCAGAGGTTCACAATGTCCCGGGAGCTGTAGCCCAGGCCTGAGAGTTCCGAAACATAGATACCTACGGCGTCGCTGTCCTTCATCCGCGCCTTCGGGAGCCAATCTCTCCACTTCGGGTCAGTCTCAACGATGCGACCAGGCGTCCTGTCCCCGATTGGGAAATAGTCCATGCCGGCACCCAGGTAGAGCGTGTCTGCCAGCGACTCATAGTAAGGACCGAGGATAATCGTCCCTTCCGGCGTCCAGTGCGTGTATATGCCAGGCTTCCACCTACGCCGGTTAAGCAAGTGCAATATCTCCAGGTCCGGATCAGCCTCTTTAGCTGATTTGATCCAGCGGTTCAGGCTGCTTTGGTTGAGGGAATCCCAGGCCGCACCTAGCTTATGAATCGCTGTGAGCCGCTGCCTATAGCGGATGATTTCTCCTTCTGTGTAGCCCATCCGGTAAAGGCGAATAGCGGCCGCTCTGAGTTCTGGTTGGTGTCTATGTGAAGAACTCTGTGTCATTAAACCCCGTTTTTAGGCTTCTAAATACCCATATTTTGATATATAGCAATAATACAGTACTCTGGCCCAGAATATATGCTGCGAGGCCGGAATTGTCAACAGGGGGTCGATGCATATGGACGTGGTTACACAGGTGCTGACGGTCGAGGAAGCCCGCCAGATTTTAAGGCTGGGCCGAAGCGGTATTTATGACGCCATCAAAAGGGGCGAAGCTCCGATATTGCGGTTTGGCCGCCGGATCGTGATCCCCCGTGCGGCCTTGGAGCGGATGCTGGTCGAGGCCAGCCTGATCAGCCCAAAGTGAATTAAACCGAAAGGCCGCCCCGTAGTTGGGGCGGCCTTGATTTCCGCCGGGTGTCTGGCCCGGCCTGGAGGAACCATGACATCTCCCACTCTACCAGAACTGCCCCCCATGACCCAAGTCCCCTCTCGGCTTGCCAGGGCGGCCCTGCTCTACGCGACCGAATACCGCTGGCGGGAATTCCCTGTCGCCCCCCGGTCCAAAATC
>SHYG01000099.1 GCA_009692925.1 Dehalococcoidia bacterium | reverse complement strand
AAACGGTCAATGGACCTCTTAATTCTCCTCTTCGCCCACCTGTTGCTGCTGCCGTTATGGGCTTTCCTCTGGACCGTCATCCCTCTCCTGATCTGGATGGAAGACCGCGGCCCGGTGTTTTACTCCCAAACCCGAGTCGGCCAACACGGCAAGTTGTTCAAGCTGCGCAAGTTCCGCAGCATGGTGCCCGACGCAGCGCAGCGGGGGCCCGCGTGGACCACCCCGTCGGATCCTCGGATTACCAAAGTCGGCAAGCTGCTGCGAAGGACCGCCCTGGACGAACTCCCGGAACTCTTAAGCATCTTGCAAGGCCCCATGAGCTTCGTGGGCCCCCGCGCCTTGGCAGTGGATGAGCATCGTCAGTTGGAGGAACAGATACCGGATTTCCACCTTCGCATGTCGGTGAAACCCGGCCTCACTGGGTTGGCCCAGGTTTATAACGTGGCTGATGAAGCGGTAGATAAGCTGAAATATGACCTGGAATACATTAAGACCGCCAACCTGTGGCTAGACCTAAAGCTGATGGTCCTTTCAGTCCGTAATACCCTGTTGGCCCGGTGGGACCAAAGGGGCGGCAAACCAGCAGCCATGGAGAACCAGGAACCGCCTCTTAGGGGCGGTGGGGACTCCCCATGACGGTATCCCGGCCACGGGTAAGGTCAGGCCTGGCTCCCCATAGACAGGAACTGGTTATTGACCGCAGCAACGCCACCATCTTGGCTTGGCTTAACCGGGGCATGGAGAGCCTATGGCTCTTGGCCGTACTCTTGGCGCCCCTGATTTTCTTTAACCACGATTACGCCATATCGGAAGCGATCATTGCCTATGTAGAGGTACCCAAGGTTGCCCTGCTGCGCACCCTAGCAGGGCTAATGGCGATTCTCTGGATTATCGAGTGGGTCCTGCGGGGACGCTTCCCCCGGGTCTCTTCAGGCGACAAGCCGGGGGCCTGGCGGCATCCCGTAACTTTGATGGTCCGGCTGGCGGCCTGGTTGCGCCAACAGCCTGCTCACTGGGTGATCCTGGCGGTCTGGCTTTTCTTGGGGACTACGCTACTCAGCACCGCCTTGTCAGGCTCCGTAAGCGTTAGCCTGTGGGGAGAAATACCGGGACAGGACAGTTACTCGGCCTACACCATTGTTACCTTTGTCCTGCTCTTTGGGATTATTGCATCTCACCTGAAGACCAGGCCTCAGCTGTGGCGGCTGCTTGGGGCGATCTCGGCCACTGGGGTGTTGATCAGCGGGTACGCGGTGCTGCAACACTACGGCCACGACTTCTTGAGATTGACCGAAAGCACCGGCGGTGGCACGGGCCGCGTGACCTCCTTCATGGGCAACGCCGTCTTTTCCGCCTCGGCCATGTCCATGCCCATCTCTATAACCCTCTTGATGGCGACACTGGCCTTCCGCGAGCCCATGCGCGGCGCCCAGAGTCTCCGCGAGAAGATAGCCCGGGACGCGCGGCCCCTGGCGCTGATGGGCCTGTGGATTCCGATGCTGACGGTGCAACTGCTGGGGATCATCTTCACCTTCAGCCGGGGCGCGTGGGCTGGAACTCTTACAGCGCTGGCAGCATTTCTGGTGTTGGCGGGCCTATTCGCAGGATGGCGTGCTCTGGGCCGAGCCGCGGTGGTGCTGGCCTTGGCCACCGCGCTCACCCTGGCGGTTTTGGAATGGTCTGGAGTGGTTGGGCTCTTGGTCGTGGCCGGGCTCCTGGCAACGGTTGCGGTCTACGCAATCTGGGGGACGGCCCGGGCGGTTCCAGTGCTTGGGACCGGGGTGGCGGTGGCGGCGGTTGTAGCGGTGGTCGCCTTTGCGCTCGCCATTGGCGCCGGACGCGGCCCATTGAATCCGGAGTCTGGGAATACTAATACCGTTGTAAACCAGGTGGGGCAGCGATTCGCGTCGATCAAGGGCGACGTGCTGGGAGGGGTGCTGGCGGGCCGCGGGAGGCACTGGAAGGACTCGTGGCAGCTAGTCCAGGAGCGCCCCTGGTTCGAGTTTGATACTCTGAGTCTGCGCTGGTTGCGGCCCGTCATAGGGTACGGGCCAGACCTGTTCCGCTACACCTACCTGTTGGTAACTCCCCCGATGGCGGGGTCTCTGCTCCTCATGGAGCCGGACCATGCCCATAACTTTCTAATCCACCAGACTGTGGAACAGGGCATATTGGGGCTGGCGAGCGGGCTGGGCCTTTTTGTGGCGCCCCTGTTGGCCGGCGGTGTTCTGCTGCTGCGTAAGGCACACGGAGAGGACTCTGCCCAGAAATTGGTGTTGGCCGGCTTGCTGGCTACGCTGGCCGGCCGGTTTGTCGAGCAGATGGTCGGGGTGGCGAGGATTTCGGACCTGACCATCTTTTGGGCATTACTGGCCGCCCTGTGTGTCTTACCCGCTGCCCTGGGAACGCCTGCCGCTGCGCTGGAACCGGCATCCATACCCAGCGCGCGCAGGAGGCGAGGTGGCTCCCAACCCAGCATCACGCCGCAACCCAGGCCCGGCAACTGGCAACTTCTGCTGAGGCTGGCGATGGCAGCCTGGATCATCGGCGGAATTCTATCCCTGACTTGGGTACGAAGCATCAATAACTCGCGCGCTGCGGTCATGGCAGGGTCCGCGCTTAAGCAGCTGGACCAAGGCAATCCCCAAGCCGCATTGGCCGGCTTGGACCGGGCCACTGCCTTGGCGCCCGATGTGCCCGTCTATCACAATTATCGCGCCAGCGTGTATTCCATTTATCGGAAGAACGACCGGCTGCCGCCAGAGCGCGGATGCAGCCAGCAAAAGGCAGTGACGTACGACGTTTGCCTCGCCCAGCAGGTCTACTCTAGCAACCTGGCCTCGGTGGAACAGAGGCCCTTCTATTGGCGGTCACGGCTGGCCTTGGCCGATGCCGCGTTTCTGTTGAAGCGCTATGACGAGGCCATTCGTTTGTACCAGGAAGTGACAAACCTGCTGCCCTCCAGCTGGGCGGCGCGCAATCGGTTGGCCAACGCTTATATCAAAGCAGGCCGGCCTGAAGAAGCGCTGAAGCCTCTTGCGGAGTCGCTGGCAATCACTGGTGAAAATGCGAACGCTGCCGAGACTCTGGTTTTCCGGGGCATTGCCTACCGCGACCTGGGCCAGTTTGAGGCATCCACCCAGGACTTGGAGCGCAGCCTGGTCCTATCGCCAGAAAGCGGCTCGGCACAACAAACCAAGGAGATGCTGGCAACGATGAAAGCTAGCCCCCAGTCCAAATGATGAGTGTCATGGTTGATAATTGTGTCCGCCATGGGCGGCCCCGCGGATCGCCAGAGGAACGCCGGCCCCATGCCGCAGAACTAAAATGCATGACCTAGACAAACCAGGAACCTACTCTTCCCTTGATGCTTCCGGATTGGGAGACCGGATTGGGCAGCTTCCCGATCAATGTTTGGCTGCTTGGAGGCAGGCCAATGCTGCCCCATTGGCGGCGCCGGGAACACTCGTCCGTAGCGTGGTCATCGGGGGCATGGGGGGGTCTGGCATCGCTGGAGACTTCGTCGCCGACTTGGCGCCATATCTGTACTGGCATCAGGCCGTGCCGCTGGTGGTGGTACGGGACCGCAAGATGCCCTTCCCGCTGGACCAACACAGCCTCGTCATCCTGTGCAGCTATTCCGGGAACACCTGGGAGACACTATCGCTGTTTCGCCAGGCGACTGAGAGCAACGCACAGGTCCTGGTGCTGGCGGGCGGCGGCCAACTGGCCGCGGAAGCCCGAAAAGTGGGAATCCCCGTCCTCCCCATAGACGTGCCTGGTGAGCCCCGAACCGCCGTGGGCTACAACCTGCTGCTGCTCCTGGGCCTCCTCCAGAGCCTGGGTTTGGTCCAAGTCTCCGGCCCCACAGTAGATGTGGCCGTGGCGGCATTAAAACAGCAAGTGACCCGACTTAGGCCGGAGGTCCCCGAAAGAACCAATCCTGCAAAACAGATAGCCCGGGAACTGGCTGGCAAGCTGGTGGTGGTTTACGGCGGCGGTATCTTCTCCGGAGTGGCGCGGCGCTGGAAAACCCAGCTCAATGAGAACGCCAAGACCTGGGCCTTTTTTGACACCCTGCCCGAGTTGCTGCATAACTCGGTGGAGGCGTACCGAGCCTCGGCCCGCAACAACAAGGGCATGATGGCGTTGTTGTTACAGGCCGATTCCGAACCCGCGGAATTAAAGGCACGCTACGGCGACCTTTCCGAGTTGCTAAAACGGGGCGGCATATCCCATCGGATGCTGACCGGCACTCCTGGGGCGCCGTTGGCGGAACTGCTGGGGATGTTGGTTCTGGGTGACTACGTCAGCTACTATCTGGCACTGTTGCAGGGACTGGATCCATCGCCCACTCCCAACATCAACTTCGTCAAGGAACGGCTGGCGGCGCGCCATCCCAGCGGCCAGGCGTAACCGGAGCCGCCCCGGAGCCTTTGGCCCTTGGGTCATTGAAAAGGTGACTACTCCCCGATGGGAGATTTGATCCGAGGAACATTGGGGAGTCAGCAATGAATCGTCGCCGCAGGAAGAATAAACCTTCCTCACCCGCCAATTTATGGCAGCTAGCTCTCTTGTAACCTTTTTGGCTAACGTAATATAATTTCGTGGTCGTTTGGATCCCCGTTTCCCTCACCTTAGAGACTAGCAGGCTGCTGAAAAACCCCGATTTTGCGAAAAATGGACGGACTCTCAGATACGAAAATTGGGACGATTTCGGGCCGTCGACCCCTTTTCCAGCACCCTGCTAGGGGGCGCTCATATAACCGCTGTAGTCCCGTCTAGATTGTGGACCAGCGGAGAGCGCCCCCATTCCATGTATTCCATGTGCGGAGGTTGGTGCGTTGAAACCCGTAATCAGGAACCTTCGCAACGTCTTTCGCCCAGATGGCCAATCCGCCCGGCTGATTGGACTGCCGGACAATCCCCCTACCTGCACCATGACCTACTCGGAAATCTACCCCGGCAAGACCAGCAGCCATCACATACACCCTTGGGAGCACGAGATCTTGATCCTCCGCGGCGCGGGGGCCCTGGTCTGCGACGGCAAGGACTACCTGGTTTCTGAGGGCGACGGCGTGCTGGTTCCGCCCAACTTACCTCACCAGTGGCGGAACCATACCCAGCACCCGGTGAAGCGCGTGACCTTCAACGCGGTGGCGGCGGAAAGCCATGGTGGTTAAGCGGTTTCA
>SHYG01000024.1 GCA_009692925.1 Dehalococcoidia bacterium | reverse complement strand
GGCCAAGGCCCGGTGGAACTGAGCCGGCAAGCACAGAGACTCGGAAAGCTAACAAGACCAGAGAAATGTCGCCGCAGCCAACAATTCAGGCGCCGTCGTCCCGCTCGGTACTGCGCAAGTCAGACAACCAGTCTATGAGACAGGCTCCTATCGGTCATCATTGTTTAAATCAAGTTCATTCGCAATCCACACTTACTAGGTTAGTGTATCGGTCTGGTTAGGTAGACGCCAGCCGAATCCCTGGCGCGCCCATTTTGCCTCTTCTGCTGCCCCTCGCTGGGTGCCGGACACGACAGCGGGCAGGCGATTGGCCTGCCCGCTGCGGGCTGACTGCTGACAGCTATGGCCCTTTGATACTCAAACCGCCGTCCACCCCCCAGGTCTGGCCGGTGACGTAGGCTGCCGCGGGTGAGGCCAGAAACACCGCCAGATAGCCAATCTCCTTGAGGCGGCCGGTGCGCGCCAGGGGTATCTCCTTCTTGGCCCGCTCCTGCCGGCCCTGGTACTGCTGCGCCGTCATCTGCTCCGGGTCTGGGAAGCTGCCGGGGGCGATGGAGTTGACCCGCACGCCGAAGGGCGCCCACTCCTGGGCCAGACACTCGGTGAAGCGCATCACCCCCGCCTTGGCGGCGTCGTAGGCCGCCGACTCGGGGCGACCGCGAAATGCCGCCCAGCCGGAGACATTGATGACGCTGCCGCGGCGGCGCTCCAGGAGGTGCGGCCCGAGGGCGCGGCAACCCTGGAACGCCTCGGTTAGGTTGATGTCAATAATGTGGTGCCACTCCGCCTCGGTCATCCCCGCCAGGGTGCCGCCGGGCAGCTTCACCACCGGCTTGCGGATGGCGTCGCCCACGCAGTTAATCAGCACATCCAGGTGGCCGAACTCCGCCAGCACCTGGTGGGCGATGTGTTCCATGTCGGCGCCCTTGGTGGCGTCGCCGGTCAAGGGCAGGGCGGTGCGCCCCATCTCGCGGATCTCCGTGGCAACCTTATCGACTCCGGTGGTAGTCAGGCCGGTAACTGCCACGTCGGCGCCGGCTTCGGCAAAGGCCAGGGCGATGCCCTTGCCAATGCCGCGCCCCGCGCCGGTGATCAAGACTTTTTGTCCGGTTACGTCAAACTCTTTGAGACTCATAAACCTCTCCTAACGGCCCTTGCGCGCATCTGTGATAGCTGCGGGGGTGGGTACCTGAAATCCCCACAACCCCCCTTTCGCAAAGGGGGGTTGTGGGGTTTTGCTTGGGGTGCGTTTGGATGTTCGTGGAAGACTGCTGTCAGTTATCCGCCGCGACGCGGCCCGCGGCCGCCTTCGCCCGCTGCTCCTTCTGCCGGAAGTGGGGGATGACGTACTTGCCAAAGAGGCGGATGGAGTTCGTCACCTCCTGATGGGTGGCATGGCCCGCCTGGAAGATGGGCATGATCTCGTCCACCCCCATGGACTCAAACTCCTCAATCACCCGGATGCACGTGTCCGGGTTGCCGATGCAGTAGCCGCCCCCGGCGATGAGCTCCTGGGGCGACGGCGGGTTCACCTGCTGGGGGTCCAGCATGCGGGAGCCGCCTTTCATATAGAACTGGTAGCTCTCGGGCACCGCCTTGGCGTCCACCCCGCGCCACTCCAGGGTGAAGCGCTGCTTGCTCTGGTTCAAATACCAGGCGGCCATCTCGGCGCCCTTCTCCCGCGCCACGCGGTCGTTTTCGTCGCAGAACCCCATGGTGGAGGCCACCACCTGCCGGTTCACAAAGTGCCCCACCGGGGTGGCGCTCTTGATGGTCTCCAGATAAGTGTCCACCAGCTTGCGGGTCTTGTCCGGGCCGCCCAGGGTGTTCACCAAGCAGCCCATGCCCAACTGGCCCGCCAAGCGGAAGGTGTCCTCCTGGGTGCAGGCCATCCACAGGGGCGGATGGGGCTTCTGGATGGGGTGCGGCACCACCTCCCGGGGCGGGATGTTCCAGTGCTTGCCCTGGTGGGAGAAAACCTCCTGGGTCCACATGCCGGGCAGGCACTGCAGGGTCTCCAGCATCAAGTCCTGGGTATCCGCCACGTCCACGCCGAAGGGGGTCAACTGGTAGGGCCCCTTGGTGCGGCCCACTCCTACGTCCACCCGGCCGTTGCTCAGGATGTCCAAAGTGGCTACCCGCGCCGCCACGTGCAGCGGGTGATGCACCGGCGCCAGTACCACGCCGAACCCCAGGCGCATGGTGGAAGTGTGCTGGGCCATCACCGCCAGAGTCACCTCCGGCGCGCTGGAGTGGGCGAACTCGCTAAGGAAGTGGTGCTCCACCAGCCACACGTGCTCAAACCCAACTTCTTCCGCGTAGCTCACTTGCTTCACCGCTTGCCATAGGCAATCGTACTCGCTGGTGGCGGTCCACGGCTTGGGCATCTGCAGCTCAAGGAACAGACCGAATCGCATGGACGCAACCTCCCGGAACTCTGTCTGGCGGGAAGTGTAGCGAAGCGGGAGTACCCCGTCAATGTGGACGGGGCTGGCCCCAGAGCCTTGGGTTTTCCTGCCGGCGGTCGGCAAGCGAGAGTCAATGGTGGCGGCCGGTAGGTTCCAAGGTGTTCTCGTCAACGTGCTATGTCGAGAGAAACGTGTTTGGAGATAGGCCGGGGGAACTTGAGGTGGTTGGAAAACGACACCGGAAGGATGCAAAAGAGGCTGCGGTTACAGCCCGAACAGGGCTTCAAGGCGGCGGCCGCCGTGGACCACGCGGACAATCTCTACACCGTACTCCCTAGCAGGCTGCTGAAAACCCCGATCTTGCGAAAAATGGACGGACTCTCAGATACGAAAATTGGGACGATTTCGGGCCGTCGACCCCTTTTTCAGCACCCTGCTAGGGAAGTAGAAGATGATGTAGGAGGTGCCGGGCACCACATAGCTGCGTAGCTCGGGGGCGAACTCAGGACGGGGGCGGCCTAGAAACCGCTGTTCGGCCAGCAACTGAAAGCGTCGATACAACCGGGTAAGTTGCCGGTCGGCAATTGCCTCTCCGGAATCCTGGTCGAGATAGCCCCATGTCTCGTCAAGGTCGGCGACGGCGGAGGCAGTGACCCGGTAGGCGGGCATCAGTCGGGAACGGCGGGATTCCGGGAGGCCCGTCGCTCCCGACCGCGCCGGCTGACATCATCAAAAAGCCCGTGGAGCGTTTCGTCGGTGTACACGGTGTACTCGCCGCGTTCAAGCTGCTCGATCCCCTTCTGAACCTTGGCCCGCACCTCGGCCAGTTCCCTGTCTAACGCCTCATCCGATTCGTCCAGCAGTTCCAGAGCCTTGGCAATCACCTAGTCGGGCGAGCTGAATGCACCGGGCTCGACCTTACGCTGAATCCATTCCTGGTTCTGGCGGTTGATGGAGATATCCATGGCTCTACATTAGCCCGAAAAGGGTGTAACTGCAAGCACGACTGGGGTGGTGGGAATGGATTACCCAGACGCCAGCCGGCTTTGACGCCGCCGCTCCGCCGGGGTATTATTCGGCCAGCAGCAGGGCAGCAACATTAGGGAGGCACACACATGAAAGCGGTATACATCGCCAAGCATGGCGGCCCGGAAGTCCTCACCTACGGGGACCGCCCCAATCCGGAGGTGGCCCCCGGCGAGATTATGCTGCGGGTGCGGGCCAGCGCCCTCAACCGCCTGGACTTGAACCTGAGAGACGGCAAGAACTACCGTGGCGCGTTGCCTCGGGTGATGGGGTGCGACATTGCCGGCGAGGTAGTCACCATCAGTCCCAACGCCCACACCGACCTGAAGGTGGGCGACCGGGTGATCCTGGACAATCGCACCAAGTGCGGCGTCTGCGAAAGCTGTCGCATGGGTTTGGACCAGAACTGCACCAACGGGAAGCGCTTGGGGGTGGACCTGGACGGTGGCCATGCCGAGTACGTTACCGCGCCGGCCGCCAACGCCCATAAGTTCCCCCAGACCATGAGCTTCACCGAGGCGGCGGCGCTGCCCATCGTGGCCCACACCGCTTGGCACTGCCTGATTACCCAGGCCCAGATTCGCCCCTGGGACGACGTGCTCATCCAGGCGGCGGGCAGCGGCGTAGGCAGCATGGGCATCCAGATTGCCAAGATGATGGGCTGCCGGGTCATCACCACCGCCGGCAGCGACTGGAAGCTCCTGAAGGCCAAGGAGCTGGGCGCCTATGAGGGCATCAACTACCGCACCACGCCGGACCTGAGCAAGCGGGTTCTGGAGCTGACGGGCGGCAAAGGTGTTGATGTGGTCTTCGACTGCGTGGGCGCCGACGTGTGGGAACACAACCTGAAAAGCCTTAAGCCGGGCGGACGCCTGGTAATCACCGGCGTCACCTCCGGCACCAAGGCCAGCATGGACCTGTCCCTGCTCCAGGGCCGGCCCCTGCATTTGATGGGCAGTGGGGGACGCAGCCGCCGCACCTTCGCCGACATGATGAAGATGGTCCGCCAGGGCTCGCTCCACGGGGTGGTGGACCGCGTCTTCCCCCTAGACTCGGTGGCGGAAGCCCACAAGGTGCTGGAAAGCCGGGAGTACTTCGGCAAGCTGGTGGTGGAGAGCTAGCCGGTAGCCAGACGCGGCCAAAGCCGTTACAATAACCCCGCCGGTTCAACCTGGAGACTCAAGCGACTCAAGAAACTATCCGCTGCAAGCGACAGGAGGTTGCACCAACCCATGAAGTACGTCAGGTATCAGGCCGACGGTAAGGCCAGCTATGGAGTCCTGGAAGGCAACACCATCAAGCAGATGGCCGGCAGCCCCTTCAAGCGGGGCCGGCTCACCGGCAAGACCGTTAATCTGTCCAGCGTGAAGCTGCTGGCGCCCTGCGAGCCCACTAAAATCCTCGCCATTGGGCTGAACTACTCCAGCCACCTGCACGGCCGGGAAGGCCCCAAGGAACCGATGGTGTTCTACAAGACCCCCACCTCGGTAATCGGCCCCGGCGACACCATCATCCGCCCCAAGGGCACTGCCAAGCTGGACGCCGAGGCCGAGTTGGTGGTGGTCATCAAAGACCGCTGCCGCAACGTCTCCAAGGCGGACGCCATGAAGCATGTCTTTGGCTACACCTGCGGCAACGACGTCAGCGCCCGCGACTGGCAGCGCGACGACCGCAACTGGTGGCGCGCCAAGTCCACCGACACCTTCTCCCCCGCCGGGCCGCACATCGAGACGGAGCTGAACCCGGGCGACGTACGGGTTCGCGGGCGCATTAACGGCAAAGAAGTCCAGAGCGAGACTACCTCGTTCCTCATCTTTGACATTCCCACCTTGGTGGAGTGGTGCTCCAGATACGTCACCCTGGAGCCGGGCGACATGATCTACACCGGCACGCCCGGCGAGCCCCAGGAGATGAAGGACGGCGACATCTGCGAGATCGACATCCAGGGCATCGGTGTGCTGCGGAACCCGATCAAGCTGGAAAAGTAGGGCACCCTTCAGTCCATTGGGCCATTTGGCTAATCGTAGGGGCAGGTTTCAAACCTGCCCCTACGGGTTTCCAGCCCCCTCACAAATACCTGTTTATCCCCGCCAGGGGCATCGCAGACCCCCCTGGCGCTGCGACTGCGGCCACACCACCACCTTGCCCCCCTTCGTCGTTCCGGCGGAGGCCGGAACCCAGGGTGCCACTCGTGCGCTACCCCCCCCTGTTATCAGGCGAAGTAGTAGGTGGATTCCGGCGAAAGCCGGAATGACGAGAACTACATACCTGTCTACCCCCGCCACGGGCATTGCAGACTGCCCTGGCGCTGCTCCGGGGGCCACACCACCACCTTGCGCCCCCGCTGCCACTGCACCAGCGTCACGCTGCGGCCCGCTTGCCGTCCAGTCTCCGGGTCAATTTTGAACCGGCCGTAGAAGGTGGTCATCTCCAGGCCCGATGCCGCGTGGCGCAGAGCTGCCTGCTCCAGAGACCCGGAATCCTCCGCGCAGCGCTGGGCCACCAGTCCGGCGGCAAAGGCCTGGGCCATGGGGTAATCCACCGCGTGATCTCCGGCGTGTTCTATTGAAGGGTGATTGGCGCGGCTCAGGCGCGCCAGCACCTCCTGGGGCGCGGGGCCATAATCCACCGGGCAACTGACCGACTCCTCCCACTGGCTGGGGCCAAGAAACCCCTCAGCCTCGGCGCCCAACGCGTCGCGGAACTGCCGGATGGGCGCGGCGACAACCGCTGCGACGGTGAGCGGCAAGCGGCGGGCGGCCAATTGCTGCGCCAGGGCCAGGTCGTGGTGGATGCGCCCTACCGCCACCAGCACATCGGGGCGGGCCTGGGCCACGGCGTCCAGCACGCCGGAAAAGTCGGTGGTTGCCGGGGGGTATTCTAGCTGCAACGCCGTGCGGAACCCCAGGACGCCGGCCAACTGCGTCACCCCGTCGCTCACTGCTTGGGGGAACTCACCGGCGCTGACCCGCACCACCGCCAGCGTGGTTGCTTCCGGCGTGGCCTCTCGCACCAGAGGCAGCAGTCCCGTCAGATACTCCGTAGCGGGAGTCAGTACGCCCACCACCCAGTGGTAGCCGTGCTGGTAGACCTGCTCGGATGCACCACCCTGGTTCCACAGCACCTGGCCGTGCTCCTCAGCCACCTGGGTCGCCGCATCGGTTAAGAAGGCGGAGTAGGGGCCAAAGAGCAGGGCCACCCGGTCGTCCAGGATGAGGCGTGTAGTGGCCTGCTTGGCTGTGCTGGCGCGGCTGGCGTCGTCGTAGTGGACCACCGACACGGGCCTGGTTGCCATGCCGCAGCCAAGCCGCAGCCCGCCGCGCTGGTTTACATACTCCGCCCAGGCTTGCAGACCGGCCAGCGCCTGGCGCCCCTGCACCTGGAACTGGCCGGTGAGGGAGACCGAGATGCCCGCCTTAACGGTGCGGGACTCCCCGGCGTTAAATCCCTGAATCCCCAAATCCCCGCTGCCTCTGCGTCCTCTGCGGTTGACCCGTCCTAGTCCTTGGCGCGGAAGATGCCAAAGGAGCTGGTGTAGCCGTGCAGGAAGGTTGTGCCGCTGACCGGGCCAATCTCCCCGTTGCAGAAGAACCCTCCCAGGGGCACGGCGCCAAGGCGGCCCTTGAAAAGCTCGGTATCGTGGTTGGGGCGGCCGTACAGGTACTGGCCCCGGCCCATGCAGGAAAACAGCAGCGCCCCCTGGGCTTGGTTCTCCCGGTTGTCGCTCGCGTACCGCTCCAGCACCGCCGTCAGGTCGTCGGCGGAGGTCTGGGCGTCCCGCAGGTGGAACTGGACCATCTGCCCTTCCTTAAGCATTTCGCCGATGGCCATCACGCCCGACCGGGCGTCCATCCCCACCACGTTGCGGATCAGAAAGTCGCCCTGCTTGGGGGCGTCAATGAACTCGTCCATCACCACGCCAAGGAACAGGGAGTGGCGCATCAGCTCCTGGTCGCGCTGGGCCAGCCGCGGGAACATGTCGCGGAGCACCGCCAGGGGGGCTGTGCCGTCCAGCTCCTGCAGCAGGTTGCGCTGGCACCGGGTGATGCGCATGGCCTTGCCAATGGGCCGGCAACCCTGGGCCACCACCGTGTCCACCGTGATGTTGCCCTGCAACGCCACGCCGATGGCCCCGGAGCGGTGGACCTGGTCGCCCAGAAAGAGGGCGTTCTCCCCCTGCTGTTGCCCGCCGCTGGCCAGCCCGCCGATCTTGGCGGCGCGGGCAAAGGCGTAGTCCAGTCCCAGCAGCAGGTTCTGCACCGGAAAGGAGAACGGGTCGGCCAGCAGGACAAAGTGGGGCGACTGGCTGGCGGTGGTCTTGACCAACTCCTCCCACGACTGCGGCGCCGCGTCCAGGTCCGGCAGGCTGTCGCCCGCCAGGTGGAAGCCGGAAAGGGTCACCCCCGGCAGGCTGGCGGCGGTGATGGATACCGCGGGCCGCTGCTCCACCTCCAGACCGTTGCCGATGATGCCGCCGCCGGAGCAGCCCAGCACCAGCGCCGGGCCAAGGTGCTGGCGCACCAGGCTGGGCACCAAATCGAACTCTGCCCGGTAGTGGTGGGACACAAACAAGGCCGCCAGGTCGGTAGGTTCTTGGCCCAGCGACTGGCGAACCTTGCCGGCGCACTCTTCAATGGCCCGGCCCAGCGAGGTCTGTTCCGATATGGCCGACGCCCACTTCATGACGGCTACCTCCGACGCAACGGCTCATTTTGACCCCCAGTATACCGCAAGTTTGCCAAGTGGGTCGCCGGAGTGATGCGTCCGGAGCCGGTGCAGTGACCGCTGGCCCGGCGACGCCTACCCGGCCTTCCCCGTCCGCAGGAACCGCAGCACCGCCCGCCGTTGGTAAAGCTGGAACCCGAACCAGGCCAGGATCAGGGCGCCCGCCAATTCCTCCGGCGACTTTAGCAACGATGACAGGTGGGACGACACCCACTCCTCCAGGGTCCGGTCCACTTCGGGGAATCGCCAGCCTAAAAAGGGCCAGAGGAGGGTGACTGGAGACTGCCACATCTGGTCCAGCGCCAGGTGGCCCATGCTGCCCAGGGCAAGGGGCAGCAACCAGGCCCGGCGCCGCAACTTCAGCATCGCCAAGGCGGCGGCCAGAAGCAGGGCGCTGAAGAGCAAGGAGTGGCCCACGCTGCGGGTGGAGTGACTTACGGCCTGGGGCAGCAGCCAGAACGCCAAGGGCTTGTCAATGACGTCGGGCAGCAGGGCGCCGAAGAATAGCAGCCGGAAGTCCATGCCCAGGCGCTGGATGGAGGCGGGCAGGGACAGCGCCCGCCTCCATAGATGTCCCTGCCAGGACGTTTGGGGCGGCGCTTGGCCCGGGCCGTGGCGGGCGGCCAAGAAGTCCGCCAGATAGCCAGCGCCATACACCACGCCCAAGGTGAGGCCGGCATGTCCTGGAATGTTCAATCTTGTTTAGGCTTGCTCAGGGGTCAGTGGCGATGAATTAGAGGCGGCGATTGCGCGGGCGTTGCGTGTGAGTATAGCACAGCCGGAGAATGGCTCTGGACTCGCCCTGCTACGCTTGCTGCAGCCCACGGGTCAGCCGCTTGGCCATGTGGAAGCCACCCAGAAGCGCGAGGCTCATGAGATAGTCCATGGCCAGAGCCGCGCCGGGTTTGGGTAGCAGCTCGGGCACAAACCACTGTCCCGCCACTACCACGCCAGCCAGCACCAGCGACGAAAGCGTGACGGCCCGAATTAGGACTGACAGCTCCCGGGCGCTGTCGTAGTTCAGGTTTATGAAGTAGAGCCGGTGCCGGAGGAGCAGGGGGATCTTCACCGCCCAAGCCAGGATCAGCAGTGGCGCCAGGCTGTCGCCGTGGGCTACGGTGTGCCAGCCGCCCGGAGCCAGCATCTCGGCGACTTGCAGCGCCATGGAAATAAGGACCGCATCTCCCGCAATGAACAGCATCAGCTCGTGCCGCTGCCGCAGTTCCAAACGGGTCAGCAACCCGCGAAGGGAGCCATCTTCTCTGGGTTTTCGAATTAAGGTAATAGCCACCGGCCAATCCCCCTGGGCAGTAAAATTCAACACGCGCACCACGGCCTTGGGCCGCGCTGTCCTTACGCTTCGCCAGGCTTGTTCTAGCGCGAGAAGGGTAAAACTAGAGTATTTCGACGTTGATATGGGTCTTCTGCTGGCTAACCTGCCTGGCGTCCCCCTGCGACTGAAGGTCGTGGCGGCGAGTGGCGTTGCGGGAGTCGAACACCAGCTGGCTGTCACGGACAATGCTCGGGTAGTCAAAGCTAGAGTGGTCGGTGATGATCACAACGCAGTCTTGACGGCGAAGCAGCTCGGCATCCAGGGGTTGGGAATGCCGCACGCCGCCCAGGTGCCGGAAGGACAGACGTGGTAGGTCACGTTGGCGCCATCACTCTCCAGCAGGTCCAGGATCGTCAGCGCCGGCGACTCGCGGATGTCGCTCACGTCCCGCTTGTACGCCACATCCAGCAGCAAAAGCACCTGGCCTTTCTGGAAGGCTCTGGAATGATCAACTTGGACCGAGCCGACAGTAGGGGGGCCAGCTTCTGCGTGACCAGCAAGGGAAGGCAGGTGCTGCAGTTGCTGGAGCGATTGAACGCGGCCTTTACCCCCGGCGCGCCGTAAACCACCCGCCATTAACCCTTAGCCATCAGCGGTTAGCTTCCCCATCTGCCCGGTGAGAGGTGGTGGCCCGACGGCGGCCAAGCTGATAGGTCGGCCAGGGGAAGACCAGACGCGTGACACTCTCCGCCCAGCGTCCTCCACTCCGGTTGACATACTTGTCCCGCTATATTATTCTAGTAAGCTAGTAGCCTATGATAGGGCGGCGCACGTCCTGTGTTCAGAAGGGCGTTGCTGGACCCGCCACGATTCAGGCGCCCCTGGTTCACATAGGGGACAGCCTGGAAAAAGGGATTCGTTACTTTAGTGGGATTCCCAATCCTGCAACGAGGAGGAGTACATGGATAACCAGGACATTGCCTTGATGGCCCATTTGCTGCGCCGAGCCGGTTTCGGCGCCAGCCGCGATGAGATTGAAGCCAAAGCCGCGCAAGGGTACCAAGCCACGGTGGAGGAGCTGCTCAACCCGGAAGGGCAGCCCGGCGTGGAGGAAGACCTGCTGATGCGGTATCAGCCGGCTTACAACGAGCCGGCGGCTATTGAGACCAACGTGCAGCAGTGGGTCTACTATATGATCAACAACCCCCGCCAGCTCCAGGAGAAGATGGCCCTCTTCTGGCACATGATCTTCTGCGCCGGCCACAGCAAGATCGACAGCGGTCAGGAAATGGGCGTCATGATTCGCATGTTCCGGGAGCACGGCATGGGCAACTTCAAGGAGCTGCTTAAGCGGTTGTCCACCAGCCCCGGCATGGTCTACTACCTGGACAACTCCGAGAGCCACAAGACCGCGGTCAATGAGAACTACGGCCGGGAGCTTTTGGAGCTGTTCTCCATGGGCGTGGGCAAGGACGACGCCTTCAACTACTCTGAGGACGACGTAAAGGCCTGCGCCCGCGCCTTCACCGGCTGGAACATCGCCCCGGCCTTCCCGCCCTTCCCCTACGGCCGCAGCCCCTGGGAGTTCCGCTTCGACCCCACGGACCATGATGACAGCGAGAAGTCCTTCCTGGGCAATGTTGGCCACTGGAACGGCGACGACGTCTTGGACATGCTCGCCAGCCAGCCGGCCACCGCCCGGTTTGTGGCCCGGCACCTGTACAACTTCTTCGTGGCCGACGAAGTGCCCGTGCCCTCCTGGCGGCTAGTCCCGCCCAAGGACACCAAGGCCATCGCCGACATGGAGAAAGCCTACTTCGACTCCCACTACGACATCCGCGCCATGCTGAAGGTGCTGTTCAATTCCAGCTTCTTCAAGTCGGAAGCCGTGCGCTACGCCAAGGTGAAGAGCCCGGCGGAGATGGTAGCCGGCCTGATGCGCATGGTCGGTGAGCACCGGGAGATTAAGCCCGGCATCTTTGAGATCTCCCAGGAGCCCAAGTACATGGGCATGGACCTGATGAACCCGCCCACCGTGGAAGGCTGGCATACCGGTCACGAGTGGATTGACAGCGGCACTTTGGTGGAGCGCATTAACTTCGCCGCCCAGCACCTGGGGAACACCCAGCTGCCGGGGGTCAAGTCCATGGTTGACCGACTCATGGCCAGCCGCAGTGCTCCCCTGTCACCCGAGCAGTTTGTCGATGGGTGCCTGGACTTGGTGGGGCCCCTTGACGTAGCTGCGGAGACGCACCGGGAATTGGTCAATCACGCCCAGCGGGGCGGCGAGGCCAAGCACCGCACCGCGGCGGAGAAGACCGACTTCACCCGCCGGGCCGGCGAGATGTTCCAGATGATTGCCGCCACCGCCGAATTCCAGTTCGCGTAAACCAAGCTGTCAGCAGTCAGCAGTCAGCCGTCAGCTTCCCCTCCCACCAAGAGGGGGCGTGGCCTGATTGCTGACAGGCTGAAAGCTAACACGCTGACAGCTAGCACAAAGGAGGAGAGACATCATGGTATCTACTAAGAAGGACCGAGTCTTGGCGGTGCTTTCCCTGTCGGGGGGCAACGACGGGCTTAATACGATAGTCCCCTATACCAACGGGATGTATCGGGACGCCCGGCCTACCATCGCCATCCCGGAGAACCAGGTCATCCCCCTGAACGACCAGTTGGGCCTGCACCCAACCATGGCTCCGCTGAAGAAGTTCTGGGACGAGGGCAAGCTGGCCATCTTCTTGGGCGTCGGCTATCCCACGCCCAGCTACTCCCACTTCCGCTCCATGGACATCTGGCACACCTGTGAGCCGGAAAAGATTGGCACGGAAGGCTGGCTGGGCCGGGTCATCAAGGACCTGGACCCCAAGAGCGACAACGTGCTCACCGGCGTCAACTTTGGCCGCGGCCTGCCCCGGGCGCTGGCAAAAGATGGCGTGCCGGTAGCCTCTGTGGGCAATCTGGAGACCTACGGCCTGCTCACCGGCATTGATGGCGAAGAGCAGCGCGGCGAGGCCCTGGAGGTCTTTGGCCGCATGTACTCCCCCACCGTGGGCCGCAACATGGTGATGGACTACATCCACCGCACCGGCTCCGACGCTCTGAAGGGCGCCGATATCCTGTCTACGGCCCCCGGCCTGTACTCCTCCAACGTGGAGTACTCCTCCAGCGTGGTGGGCGGGTACATGAAGAACATCGCCCAAACCCACCTGGCGGGCTTCGGCAGCCGCGTCCTGTACACCACGTCGCCATACAACAGCTTTGACAGCCACGCCAACCAGGCCTCGGCCCACGCGGCCCTGTGGACCGACGTCTCTCGCAACGTAGACTCCTTCGTAGAAGACCTGCGGGAGCACAACGCCAACGAAAACGTGCTGCTGTTCATGTTCTCTGAGTTCGGGCGCCGCATCACCGACAACGGATCCGGCACCGACCACGGCGCGGCCAGCGTGGCCTTCGCTGTAGGCGACCACGTCAAGGGCGGGATCTACGGCGTGTACCCCTCCCTGGAGCCGGGCAAGCAGGAAGAGGGCGGCAACCTGAAGTTCAGCATGGACTTCCGGTCCGTCTACACCACCATCCTGGAAGACTGGATGGGCCTGGACGCCAAGCCCATCGTCAACGGCAACTTCGAGAAGGTCAAGTTCCTACAGACGGCCTAGGCGCATAAACATTCCGTAGGGGCGCACAGCTGTGCGCCCCTACCAGACGAGGTAATAGACATGAGCACCCATTTTTTCGGGATTAAGGACCGGGTGTTCGGCTACAGCCACACCGTAGGGCGCAACGAGTTCGCCGGCACCGGCTTTCGCAACCCGGTGGATTTTGCCCTGGGCGCTGACGACGTGGTGTATGTGCTGAACCGCTCCTACGAGAACCGCCCCGACGGCGTGCGGGTTACCGTATGTACCCTGAGCGAGGAGTACATCAGCGAGTTTGGCAGCTACGGCGAGGGCGACGGCAAGTTCATGTGGGCCTCCGCCATTGCCGTGGGAGACAAGGAGCAGCTTTACATTGCCGACGAGTGGCTGAACCGCATCTCCGTCTTCACCAAAGATGGGGAGTTTGTTCGCCAGTGGGGCAAGGCCGGCAAGGGCAACGGCGAGTTGGACCGCCCCGCGGGGCTGGCCATCAGCCCGGAGGGCGTCCTGTTCGTCACGGACAGCCGCAACCACCGGGTGCAGAAGTTCACCCTGGACGGCAAGTACCTGGGTAAGTTCGGCAGCTTTGGAGATGGTCAAGGGCAGCTAAACATGCCCTGGGGCATCGCCCTGGATAAGGCCGGCCTCGTGTACGTGGCCGACTGGCGCAACAACCGAATCCAGCAGTTCACTGCCGCGGGCCAGTGGCAGGCCAGCTTTGGCCGCACCGGCAGCGGCGTGGGAGAGTTCAACCGGCCCACAGGGGTGGCGGTGGATGGGGATGGGGACATCTATGTGGCCGACTGGATGAACGACCGGGTTCAGGTGCTATCCAAGGATGGCCGGTTCATCACCCAGTTCACCGGCGATAACGTCATCTCCCAGTGGGGCAAGGACAAGCTGGTGTCCAACCCGGACATGATCCGCCAGCGGCAGATTGCCCAGGCCCACAGCACCGACTTTGACAAGAAGTTTTCTCACCCCTGCGCCGTGAGGGTGGACGACAAGGGCCACATTGTGGTGCTAGACCACACCCGCGGGCGGCTCCAGGTGTACCAGAAGTCACGGGAGGCCGTGCTGGTGTAACCTAGCGCCGCCTTGGGCTAAACGCTCTGGTGATGCAGTAGGGGCGGGTTTCAAACCTGCCCCTACGTTTTTGTGCGAGTAACCGCAAGGCGGCGGGGGTGGACGAGCCCCTCTGCATGTCCCACCTTGCTACGGGGGAGAAGGACGAATCCCTTTCCGACCTACCCCGGCGGCCCTTCCGGCATGCCGGTGTCAATCCAGGTGATGATCTCGTTCAGCTCTTCCGGCGACAGAAAGGGGCCGCGCAGGGGCATGCGGCCGGTGCCGCGCACGCCCCGGGTCAGGGACCGCACCAAGTTGGTGTCCTTACCCGGCACGCCCGGCTCAATGGCCCGGTGTCCGGACAACACCGACTTCTGCAAGTCCTGGGCGGTGGCCCAGTAGTACTCGTGGATGCCGGCGTAGGGTTTGCGCTTGGCCCGCTCCACCCACCGCGCCATGATCCTGTCCAGGATCTCCTTGACTCGGGGCCAGTAAACCGGCTGGTTGTTGGCTGGAACTGTGCTCATGCTTTTCTAACTCTTTGTGTGTGATTAGTTCTTCCCCTTGATAAGGGGGAGAAGGAGGAATTCCCCCGTCCCCCCGGTAGGGGCAGACCGGAGCCTGCCCTGAGCGGGCCGAAAGGTGTCTGCCCTGGGCGCTCCATCCGAGCCATGGCGCACACGCAGGTGCGCCCCTACAGACGCTCCACCATCCCAGGTCTTTCTCTGCGCTCGGAGCCTGCCATGAGCTTGCCGAAAGGCATGCTCTGTGGTGAACAATTTACCGCGGGTGGTCGCTCACCACGTCCCGGTGCAGCAACTCCAATGCGTGGGGCAGTACCGGCATAACCACCTCCAGACACTCCCGCACCCCCTTGGGACTGCCCGGCAGAGTGATGATGAGAGTCTTGCCCCGGATGCCCGCCACCGACCGGCTGAGCATGGCCATGGGGGTAAACTGCAGGGTCTTGGCGCGCATCGCCTCCGCCAGGCCGGGGACCTCCTTGTCCAGAATGGAGAGGCAGGCCTCGGGGGTCACGTCGTGGCGGCCCAGGCCCGTGCCGCCGGTGCTGACGATTAGGTCCACCTCCGGGTCGTCGGCCCAGCTCGCCAGGCGGCGGGCGATAATGTCCCGGTCGTCGGTGGCGACCTCGTAGCGCACCGTGGTGTAGTCGGGAGGGCACAGCAGCTCCTGGATGGCCTTGCCGCTGGCGTCTTCCTGCCGCTGCCCCTGGGCGCCAGAGGTGCTGACGGTCAATACTGCAAGCCGGAACATATCCCCCTCCAGCGGCAATAATACCACAACGAGCTGTCAGCGATCAGCTAGTCAGCTATTAGCTTCCCCACCCAGCCCCGTGGGGCGGGGGCTGACGGCTGACAGGCTGATAGCTGACCGCTCTATCATTGACAAGCCTTATCCCGCCTCGTATGCTGCCTTAACCAGCCATCAGTTTCCCACCCCGTGGGCGGGGGCTGAAAGCTGAGGGCTGACAGCACATCCCCTGTCGAGGTGCAACCCGCCGTGCCCGGTCAGTCCCCCTGCGTCTTCTGCGAGATTGTGGCGGAGCAGTCGCCCGCCAGGGTGCGCTACCTGGACGAGGACATCATCGTCATCGTCAACAAGCTGACCTGGGTGCCGCTGATGCTGCTGGTAATGCCCAAGCAGCACATGAGCCAGTTGGAGTTGTGGAGCAGCGGGCTGATGGCGCGGCTGGGCAGCGTGGCGGCGGACATGGGCTGCATGCACGCGCCCAACGGCTTCCGCATCCTGTCCAACTTTGGGCACGACGGCATGCAGAGCCAGCCCCACGGACACCTGCACGTCATTGGCGGCACGCACCTGGGGCCGTATGCGTAAAAGCTGTCAGCCGTCAGCGACCCCTTCCCCCTTGTGCGGGGCGGGGGCTGACCGCTGTCAGGATGATGGCTGATAGCCCACACTGGAAAAGGAGCATCACAAACATATGCCGGAAACGGTGCTTTACGAAAAGCAGGACAACATCGCCGTCATCACCCTCAACCGGCCCAGCGCCCTGAACGCCATCAACCGGCAGTTGCGCCGGGAGCTGGCGGAGGTTATCCTCCAGTTTGACGGCGATGACGAAGCCTATGTCGCCATCTTGACCGGCGCGGGCCGGGCCTTCTGCTCCGGGCGGGACTTGAAGGAGCGGGCCGCCGACAACGCCCAGGGTCGCCAGGCGCGGGCCAGCGACAGCATGGCTCCCGACCGCCCTTATATGTGGCCCCAGACCTGGAAGCCGCTGATTGCCGCAATTAACGGCTTTGCCCTGGCGGGCGGCTGGTCCATCGCCCAGATGTGCGACCTGAGGGTGGCCGCAGATAGCGCCCAGTTGGGCATCAGCGAGACCAAGTGGAGCTTGCTGCCGCCCTTCGGCACCATCCTGCCGCGCATGGTGCCCCTGTCGGCGGTGCTGGAGCTGGTGATGACCGCCCAGCCCATCAGCGCGCAGCGGGCCTACGACATCGGCTTCGTTAACAAGGTGGTGCCCGCCGATGACCTGATGGCCGAGGCCCTGACAATGGCCCGCCAGATTTCGGAGAACGCCCCACTGGCGGTGCGGTACTTCAAGGAGCTGGCGTACCGGGGGCTGAACATGTCCACTCAGGACATCTCCGCGCTGGCCTACCACATGTACGACCAGTTGCTGCAGACCGAGGATTCCAAGGAGGGCCCCAAGGCCTTTGCCGAAAAGCGCAAGCCCCAGTGGAAGGCGCGATAAAGCTATCAGCAATCAGCTGTCAGCTACCCTTCCCCATCGAGGCGGGGCGGGCGGCTGAACGCTGACAGGCTGACGGCTGAAAGCTATAAAAAGGAGGCGACTATGTTTGGCGTAGTGGTGACTAACAACATCAAGCCGGGGTTCAAGGACCAGTTCATGCGGGCGTTGCTGGACGACGCCAAGGGCTCGGCCACCAAGGAGCCGGGCTGCCCGCGCTTCGACGTGCTCCAGGACAACTCGGAGGCGAACCGCATCTACCTAATGGAGGAGTACAAGGACGAGGCAGCCTTTGAGACCCATACCAAACAGCCCCATTTCACCCAGTTCTTTGCCGCAGTTAAGGACTGGTTCGCCACACCCATCGAGATTCGCAAGGTCTCCGCGGTCTACCCGAAAAAATAAAGCTGTCAGCTAGTCAGCTATCAGCTTCCCTCCCAACCCGGTGGGGGGCGGTGAGCTGACGGCTGACAGGCTGACGGCTGATAGCTGCAAAAGGAGGAACGTCATGGGCGACAAACTGCAACAGGCGGAACGGTTCCCCGCGATAACCCTTAAGCTGGTGGACGGCAGCAGGGTCAATTTCCCGTCGGCGATGCCGGGCCGGTACGCCGCATTGCTGTTCTTTCGCGGCCACTGGTGAAGCTACTGCAAGCGGCAGTTGGCCGTGTGGCAGGCGCATAAGGCGGAGATGGATGCCTTGAACTGCACCATCTACGCCATCAGCGTGGACCCCAAGGAGCAGGCCCAGGAGATGGTGCGGGAGTTTGGGCTGACCTTTCCGGTGGCCTATGGGCTGACGCGAGAGGAGTCGGACTCCTTTGGCGCCTGGTGGATTGTAGACCAGCACGGCGGGCACAACCAGCCCACGGAGTTCCTGCTGGGGCGCGGCGGCACGGTGCTGGGCTCCATGTACACTTCGGGGCAGGTGGGGCGCATGGCGCCGGACGAGGCCATCCGGCTGATCACCACCAGGGAGCGGCGGCGGCTGGAAGAGGCGGGGCAGCCTGTGAGCGGGTAGCTATTAGTCATCAGCCATCAGCTTTCAGCCCCCACGCCACACCGGGCGGGGGAGGGTAGCTGACTGCTGATGGCTGACAAGCTGAAAGCTCTATGGCGCTTCAAGTTGCTTTACAACGGGCAGTGTCCGTTCTGCCGCCAGGAAGTGCGATGGCTGCAGTGCTGGAACAGGCGCGGCTACCTGGCGTTCGAGGACATCGCTGCCCCCGAGTTTGACGCCGCGCGCTATGGCCTTACCCGTGAGGATCTCATGGGAGTCATGCACGGCGTGTTTCCCGATGGCCGCGTGGTGCGCAAGGTAGAGGTATTCCGGCAGGCGTACCGTGCGGCAGGCTTGGGCTGGCTGGTGGCGCTCACCGGCTGGCCGGTGCTCCGCTGGGGCTTTGATGGGCTGTACTCGCTGTTCGCCCGCTACCGAGTCTCCCTGGGACGACTCTTGGGCCGCTCCTGCGACGCCGGCGCCTGCGGGCTTGGGCCGCATGACAGGGGCTGACGTCCCCCAGGACTTTCTCCGCGCGCTCCGCGTGCTCTGTGGTGAATTGGTCCCCCCTACTCCACGCCCTCCAGCCGCACGGCGCAGACCTTGTACTCCGGGATTTTGGACTCAGGGTCGTATGCGGCGTTGGTCAGGAAGTTGGCCGCCGACTCCTTCAGCTTCACGAAGGGGATGAACAGCTCCCCCGCCCGCTGGCGGTCCGTCACCAGCGCCTGGCCCGTCAGCTCGCCCCGGCGCGACGTGACCCGCACCTCCTGGCCGTCGGCAATGCCGTAGCGGGCGGCATCCTCCGGGCTGATGGCCACTTGCAAGTCCGGCGCGCGGGCCAGCAGCCCGGGCACTCGCCGGGTCAGGGTGCCGCTGTGCCAGTGGTACAGCACCCGCCCGGTGTTGAGGATCAGCGAAAAGCGGCGGTTGGGCATCTCCGCGGCGGCAGGGCCCTGCTCAAAGGCCACAAACTTGGCGCGAGGGCCCGGGGGAAGCTGTCTGCGTAGAGGTAGGGCGTGCCGGGATGCGTCGCGTCGGGGCAGGGCCACTGGATGCCGCCCTCCCGGTCCAGCCGCCGGTAGCTGATGCCGGCCACGATGGGCGTCAGCCGCGCCATCTCGTCCCAAATCCCCGAAGGGTGCTGGTACTGGAACTGAGTCTCCAAGCTATCAGCTCTCAGCATTTCACCCGTCAGCCCCCGCCCCGTCCCGCCTTGGGGGGGTGGGAGCTGACGGCTGACCGCTGATAGCTTTTGCGCCATCCTCCGCGCCAGCTCGCTGAGGATGTCCCGGTCGGCGCGGCTCTGGCCCACGGGGGCAATGGCCTGGCGCACCCGCTGCACCCGCCGCTCGCTGTTGGTGAAGGTGCCCTCCTTCTCGGCAAAGCTGGCGGCGGGCAGCACCACGTGGGCCATCTGCGCGGTCTCATGCAGAAACAGGTCCTGCACCACCAGGAACTCCAGGTTGCGGAACATCGCCTCCGCGTGGTGCAGGTCCGGCTCGCTGGTCAGGGGATTTTCGCCGGTGATGAACATGGCCTTAATCCCGCCGGGGCTGGCCATGGAGTCCACCATCTCCGTCACCACCAGGCCGTCCGCATCGGGCAGCGGGTGGCCGCCCCAGGCCGCCTGGAACTTGCCGAGGTTCGCCTGGGTAAGCCCCTGATAGCCCGGCAGCGAGTTGGGCAGGCAGCCGGCGTCGCTGCAGCCCTGGACGTTGTTCTGCTCCCGCAGCGGCGAGATGCCCGAGCCGGGCTTGCCCAGTTGCCCGGCGGCCAGCGCCAGGTTCAGCAGCCCGTGGGCGTTGGCGGTGCCGTTGGTGTGCTGGGTGATGCCCATGCCCCAGATGAGGCAGGAGCCGGGCGAGCGGTCAGCTGTCAGCCTGTCAGCGGTCAGCGCCCCACGCCCACCAAGAGGGGAGGGGGCTGATAGCTGACGGCTTGGCGTAGAGCCGGGCCGCCTGGCGCAGGTCCTCTGCTGGCACGCCGGTAAGCTGCTCGGTGTATTCTGGGGTGTAGCGCGCCACCACCTTGGCCCAGTCGTCAAACCCCTCGGTGCGATGCGACACAAACTCGCGGTCCAGCAGCCCCTCGGTCAGGATGACGTTGGCTAGGCCGTTGAGCAGCGCCACGTCGGTGCCGGGATAGGGTCGCAGCCACAGGTCGGCGTAGTCGCACATATCAATGCGGCGGGGGTTAATCACCACCAGCTTGGCGCCTCGCTCCACCACGGCGCGGCGCATTCGGGAGGATGCCACCGGGTGGTTGGAAGTAGGGTCGCAGCCGGTAACCACCAGGCAGCCCGCATTCTCGTAGTCGGTGTAGGAGTTGCTGGTGGCGCCGCTGCCCAGGGTGGTAAGCATGGCCTCCACGGAAGGCGAGTGACACAGGCGAGTGCAGTGGTCGATGTTGTTGGTCTGCATAACCAGCCTCGCCCACTTCTGCTGCACGTAGCCGTCCTCGTTGGTGGCCTTGGCGGAGCACAGGGTGCCGAAGCTGGCGCCCCGGTACTGGAGCAGGCGACTGGCCACCAGGTCCAGGGCTTCGTCCCAGCTGGCGGGGCGAAACTCGCCGCCTTCTTTGATCAACGGCGTGGTCAGCCGGTCCGGGTGCTGCACGAAGGAGTGGCCAAAGCGCCCCTTGACGCACAGCATCCCGATGCTGGAGCGGTTGCCGGGGTCGTCCTGCGCCGCGACGATATGGTCGCTGGCGTTTACCTCCAGCTTGATGCCGCAGCCCACGCCGCAGTAGGGGCATGTGGTGGCGACGCTGCGCGAGCTTTCAGCCATCAGCCTGTCAGCCCCCGCCCCATGCCGGGGGGGGGCTGATCGCTGACCGCTGATAGCTGACCACTTAATACTACCCTTGACCCAAACTATCCATGTAAATACAATATATTATGTGAAAGGAACTTTTGGAGTAAAACGTTGCCCCTAAGTAAGGAACAGCTAACCGAGCGGTTTGTGGAGCTGGTGGAAGGTATCAACCAGCAGTTCCACTCTCGTCCTCCGGGGGAAGGCGTAGAGTGGCCGGAGCTGGAGCTAACCATGCCCCAGATGCGTATTCTCTGCCTGCTGCGCCAGGGACCCCAGCGCATGGGCAACATCGCCGGCGACCTGGGCAGCAGCCTCTCCTCCGCCACCAGCATCGTGGAACGCCTGGTGGAGAAGGGGTTGGTGGAGCGTGTCCCTGTCCCGGAGGACCGGCGGGTAGTGCTGTGCCGCCTCACCGGCAAAGGCACAGGAGAGGTGGAACGGTTCTGGCGCATCGAGCGGCAGAGCATCGTTGAGATGGTGAAGCCGCTCACGGCCGCGCAGCTCCAGACGGTAGTGCAGGCCCTTGAGCTGCTGTATCAATCAGCCGTCAGCAATCAGCCGTCTGAGTTCAGCACCGCCCAAAGCGGGGCAGGGCCGGGGCTGACGGCTGACAACCAGCAATCAGCCGTCAGCCGTCAGCCATCAGCTCCCACCACCTCCCTGGGTAGGGGGCTGACTGCTGACAGGCTGAAGGCTGATGGGCTGACACCGTGAACCACCTCATTCGGCTGGCCCTCAACCGGCGTCCGGTCACCATTCTCATCACCTTCCTGCTGCTGTCGGCGGGCGTGGTCGCCTATAACCGCTTGCAGCGAGAGCTGTTCCCGGAGATTGAGTTCCCCAACATCACCGTCACCGCCATCTATCCCTCCGCTAACCCGGAGGCGGTGGAGCGGGACGTCACCGAGCCTATTGAAGAGGCCATCACCGGCATGGACGGGCTCAAGGAGCTGCGTTCCACTTCCTACGAAAGCTTCTCCTTGGTGCTGGCCACCTTTGAGTTCGGTGAGGACATCGAGGAAGCCAAGCGCACCATTGAGGCCAACCTCAGCGGCGTGCGTTTTCCCGATGACGTGGAAGACCCGGTGGTCAGCCGCATCAACAGCGACACCTTCCCGGTGTTGCAGCTGACCTTCAGCGGCGACCGGGACATCCCGTCGTTGCAGCACCTGCTGTACGACATAATCATCCCCCGCATTGAGCGCTTCCCCGGCGTGTTTGACGTGGTGGTGGTAGGCGAGGTGGACGAACAGGTACAGGTGACCCTGGACTCGGAGAAGCTGAAGGATGCGGGCATCTCCGCGGCCCAGGTGTCCAGCGCCCTGCGGGACAACCACGCCAGCTTCCCCGCGGGCAACATCGAGAACAATGGCTCGGCTTTTACCGTGCGCACCACCCACCAGCTGGGCTCCCTGTCGGAGATCCGCGACCTGGTGGTAGGCTACGAACCTGACCCCGCCGGCGGCCGGCCCGGCGCGCTGCTGCTGGACCGGCCCATCCGCCTGTCCCAGGTGGCGGAAGTGGGCGTAGGCACGGCAAACTCGGGCAACCTCTCCCGCACTAACGGCAAGCCCAGCTTGGTGCTGGGCGTGCTCAAAGACCCGAATGCCAATACCGTGGCGGTGACCGATGGCGTCCTGGAGCTCCTGCGTCAGGATACCGGACTGCCTCCCGATGTGGAGATCGCCACCCTCTCCAACGACGGCCCGGAGGTAACTAAAGAGCTGGGGTCGGTACAGCACGACGCACTGATTGGCTTGGCGCTGGCCATCATCGTGGTGTTTGCCTTTCTGCTGAACCTGCGCCCAGGACTAATCCGAGGGTCATTGCTCACCCTGAGGCCTACCCTCATCATCGGCCTCACCATCCCCTTAAGCATCTTCACCGGGGTGTTGCTCCTGGGGCCGGCCAACATCTCCCTGAATTTCATGAGCCTGGCTGGGCTGGCGGTGTCCATCGGCAACGTGGTGGACAACAGCATCGTGGTGCTGGAGAACATCTACCGCCACCTGCAGAAGGGTGAAGACCGGCTGGAGGCGGCCTACCAAGGCACCTCGGAGCTGGGCGGTGCAATCTTCGCCTCCACTATGGCCAATATCGCGGTGTTTCTGCCCCTGGCCTTCATCCAGGGCTTGGTCGGCTCCTTCTTCACGCCTTTTGCCCTGACCATCAGCTTTGTGCTGCTGGCCTCGGTGCTGGTCCCCCTCACTGCGGTGCCGGCCCTCGCGGCGGTGTTCCTGCGCCCCGGCGACTTTGCAGATGATGAAGAAGCAAAGCGCCGGGAGTTCGGGCGAGACCCGCTGCTGCAGCGGTGGTTCATGCCGTTGTTGCGCTGGTGTTTGGGCCACAAAATCCCCACCCTGGCCATCGCGGTGGCCTCCACCGTTGGCAGCCTGGGGCTGGTCTTTATCATCCCGGTGACCCTGTTCCCCAGCGGCGTGCCCCAGTACTTGACCATTGACGTGGAATTGCCCACGGGCACCGGCGTGGGCCACACCTTCGAAGAGGTGCTGAAGATTGAGCAGGCGCTGCAGGAGTTCCGCGACCAGGGCATGGTGGAGTTGTACCACGTCACCGTGGGCAGCGCCAGCAACCAGTTTGGCCCAGGAGTTGCCGGCGGAGCCTCCCATTTGGCCAGCGTCTTCGTCGTGATCGCCGAGGACGCGCCGCCGGACATTGCGGACCTGCTCCGGGCAGTGATGCCCCGCGCGCCAGGTCTCAGCGTGAATGTGGCGGCGATCTCCAACGGTCCGCCCACCGACGCCCTGGAGATTACCGTGGTGGGCAGCAACTTCACCGCCGTGTCTGCCACCGCCAAAGAGCTGGCGGCCAGCCTCCAGGAGGTTGACGGCGTCATCAACGTGAAAAGCGACGTGACGGATGCCCGCGACGAAGTGGTGGTCAACGTGGACCCCGGCGCCGCGGCGGAGTACGGGCTCAACGCCAGCACGGTGGGCCAGCAGGTGAAGCAGTTTATTGTGGGAACTAAGGTTGCGGAAGTTGACCTGGAGGGCCGCACCCTGGACCTCGTAGTGCGGGGCCGGCCGGACACGGTGGACGACATCAACCAGCTCAAGGACCTGGACATTGAAGGACCCCGGGGCCGGGTGAAGCTTGGCGCCATTAGCCGCATCAGCATCGAAAAAGGCCCGGTCAGCGTCAGCCATTTCGACAGCGAGCGCTCCGCCAGCATCACCGGCGACATCACCGCCGCCGACACCCAGGCCGTGGGCGCGGTGGTGCAAGCCAAGATCGATGCGCTGAACCTGCCTCCCGGGGTGGACGTGGTCAGCGGCGGCATCTTCCAGCAGATTGCGGAAGGCTTTGAGGACATATTCCTGGCTATTGGCACCGGCATCTTCCTGATCTACCTGGTCATGATCATCACCCTGGGCTCCCTGCGAATGCCCGTCATGATTCTGACCAGCTTGCCCCTGGCCCTGGTGGGGGCGTTGGGCGCTTTGGCCATCACTGGGCGCACGCTCAGCCTGTCCGCCCTCATGGGCTTCTTGCTGCTGGTGGGCATTGTGGTGAACAACGCCATCGTGCTGCTGACCTTCGTGGAGCAACAGCGAACGGAAGGACTGGGAGTGTATGAGGCGCTGCTGGAGGCGGGCCGGGTAAGGCTGCGGCCCATCCTGATGACCGCCTCCGTCACCCTCATCGCCCTGGTGCCTCTGGCGCTGAGCGAAACCGGCGATGGAGGGCTCATCGGGGCGGAGCTGGCCACCGTAATTATCGGCGGGCTGCTCAGCTCCACCGTGCTAACGCTGGTGGTGGTGCCCGCCATCTACGCCGGCATTAACGTCGACCTGCCGCGCCTGTTCAGCAAGCTGGGAGCTGCTCTGACCAGGCGGCGGTGGGGCCGCCGAGCCTACCCGCTTCCCGGCGCCGGAGACGGCGATGGCGACTAGGTAGCTAACAGCTATTAGCGGTCAGCTGTCAGCTTCCCCCATCACGCCGGAGTGGGGTGGGGGCCTGACGGCTGATAAGCTGAAAGCTGACCGCTTGGCGGGGGAGATACAGAGGGGGTCGTCTCCGCCCTGGTAACTCCGACTCAACGCATTAGCGAGGTGAAGTTCCTATGGGGGAATCAGGGATACTGCGATTTCTGGCCCGCCGCTGGTGGGTGGGCCTGCTGGTCTTGCTGGTTGCGGGAGCCGCCGCCGGCGCCTTCACCGCGTTGGGCGGAGGCTCGGAGGCGGGCCAGGGAGATGCCACTCCCCTAACCCAGCACCTGGTGGTGGTGCAACGCCAGAACCTCATCACCCAGGTGCCGCTGGAGGGCAAGTTGGTTTTTCCCGCCACCGCGGAGCTGACCTTCGACGTTTCCGGCGAGGTGGGCGAGCTGGCGGTCGCGCCGGGTCAGCGGGTGCAGCAGGGTCAATTGCTGGCCCGGTTGGATGCCATGAGTCGCACTTCGCTGGAAGTGGCGGTGGCGGCGGCCAGGCTGAAGCTCGACCAGGCTGAGGATAATCTGGAGATTACAAGCGAACGGTTCGCTACTACCCCGGTGGAGAAAGCCCAGTTTGAGCAGGATATTGCCGGCGCCCGGCTGGCCATCGAGGATGCCCAAGACGACTTGGAGGACTTTCTCACCGACCATGACCAGACCCTGGCTTTGGCCCAGTTGAGCCAGGCCGACGCCCGATTGACCCTAGACGCTGCCCAGGATAACCTGGCGGACTTTGACGTGGACTATCGAAAGGAGCTGGCTACGTCACGCGACGCTCGGGCCAAGGCCCAGACGACGCTGGAAAAGTCCGAAGATGCAGCCACTGACTTGATCGGCACTCTGGGGTCAAGCCGGACTACCGATACAGATGTGTGGGACCATTTGCCGCGGTTGCAGTCCGCGGTGGCCGCGTCCAGCGCCACCCTGGCCAAGGCCACGGAAGACTTGGCCCGTCTGGAGACGGGGCCCGACGGGTTGAAGCTGCAAAGGCTGGAGGCAAGGGTAACGTTGGCGCAGACGGCTCTGGCCAAAACCCAGTCGGAACTGGACCGCGAGGCGGCAGGGCCTGATGCCGCGGAGCTGGCGGTCAAGCAGAAGAGGATGGCGACCCTCCGCCGGGAGTTGTATGAGCTGCTGGACGGCCCCGAATCTCTGAAGGTGGCGCTGCGGACTGCGGAGGTGGCCCACGCCCAGGCCACTGTGGCCGACGCACTGGAGGACCTGGAGGGCGCTTCCATTCATGCTCCTTTCGCCGGGGTGGTGGTGTTGGTTAACGCCGAGGTTGACGATGTGGTCACCAAGGACTCCCGCATTCTTACCGTGGTGGACCCCGGACAGGCGCGAATTGACGGCCTGGTGGGCGCCGCCGAGCTGCGGCTGGTGACGCCGGGGGCCAAGGCGCGCGTGACCATTGAGTCCTTGCCCGGGCTGGAGCTAGACGGGGTGGTCACCGCCGTGGCAGCGGAGCCACGCACAGAGCGGGGTGTAATCACCTACGGTGTTGCCATCCGGATTGTCATGCCGCCTGGGCTGGAGGCGCCGGTGACGCCCAGCGGAGTAGGAGTGGTGGTGCTGAACCAGCTCAACAACGCCTTGGTGGTGCCGCGCCGGGCGGTGCACCGCGCCCTGCGACTACCCGCGGTGTCGGTGCTGAACGCCCAGGGTGCTCTGGAGGAACGAAACGTTGTATTGGGTGACGGCAATGGTGAGTGGGTAACGGTGCGCCAGGGCCTGGTTGAGGGCGACCAGGTGGCAATTCCGCCGGAGACCCCGCCGTCCAGCGGTTAAGATCCTGTCCGATAGCCGCTGAGGACGCTGAGACAGCGGGGATTTGGGGATTAAGGGATTGGAACGCAGGGTGTCCCAGTGTCGTCCGGACACCCTGGTCATACCTTGGCCTGCCCCTGTGGACTATCTCAGCGGTCTCGGAGGGTGCCCTGCCTTGTAGGGGCGAGGCATGCCTCGCCCCTACAAGGCAGGGCACCCTCGTCATGCCGGGAAGGGCCGCTGGCCCGGCGCCCCTGGGTAGACCCGTTCCGTCAGCACCCACTCCAGCCGTCGCAGCAGGGCCTGCACCTCCTCCGCGGGCAGCAGCTCCAGCAGCTCTCGCAGGTGACCCTGCGGGCTGGGGACTTGGGCCTTCAGCGCCGCCAGCGCCGCCAGCAGCGGCCCCGGGATGGCCTGGCCCTTAAAGTCCCAGATGACGGTGCGAATCTTGGTGTCGGCATGGAAAGTCAGCCCGTGGTCGATGCCCCACAGCTTGCCCTGCGCATCCAGCAGCAGGTGGCCGGCCTTGCGGTCGGTGTTATTGGCCACCAGGTCAAAGCACGCCACCATCTGCAGTGCCGGGGCTTGGGTAGGCGTGAGGGCCGTCAGGGTGTAGTAGTTTTGGCGCGGGTCATGCTCCACAAACTGTTGCACCGAGCCGACGCCGTGGGGTCCCTGGCGGATTACAGTGAGAGGAATAAAGTCCCAGCCCAGCGCCTGGCTGAACAGATACGCCGCGTACTCCCGCTTGTAGAGGGTTCCCCAGGGAAAGTCCCACAGGGGCGCCTCGCCTTCCCGGGGCTTGTAAATCGCCATGCCGGTGCGGGAGTCGAGGCACAGCTTGACCAGAAAGGTGTAGTTGGAACCCGCGGGCGTGAGTTGGCTGGCGATAATCTCGCCGTTAAGCAGCAGGTTCAGATCGGACTGGGCAGTGTCCACTGGTCAGCCCCGTTGGCTTTAGCTTGCCCGCAGCCGGATGTGGTTGGGAGGGGTCAGTTCAGGTCCAGCGCGACATGGCCGTTGGACCGGGGACAGACATGGCCATCTGGGTCAAGGGGCAGGCCGCAGAGCGCGCAGGGCGGGCGGCCGGCGGCGCAGATGCGCTGTGCCAGCGCGGCCAGGGCGTCCGCCTGCTCGGTGCTGATCCAAAAACTCACCGAGCTGGCGTTGGGGTCGGGTTCTTCCTCGTCGTCCTGGTGGGCCTGAAGATAGAAGCACCCGTTGGCTTGGTCGTGGCTAACCAGCATGCGCCGGGCCTTGAAGTCGATGGGCGGGCGCCCGCCGGACCAGGCCTCCTCCCGGAAGCTGGTGCGGCGCGCGCGGTCCGACGGGGACAGATCTTGGATCGCGCGCTGGAGGTACATCCCCAGCTGCAAAAGCTGCTCCTTTTCCAGCCAGACGATGCCGCGGGCAGTTCCTGCCTCCACCGCCAGCCGAAAGGTGCGCTTTCCCGGCTCCCCAAAGACCTCCGCTTCAATGCGCGCTAGGGGCCCCAGAGGGTATTTGACCTGTCGGGATTCCATGCCCATATCATATTCCGCGACGCTAACCCTGACAAGGTGTTAGCTATCAGCCTTTAAGCTCTCAGCCTGTCAGCCTTCAGCTATCAGCTCCCACCACCCCAGGGGGAGGGGGCTGACGGCTGACAAGCTGATAGCTCGTCACGCCAGCGAGTGTCTCGACCGGTACTGCAGCGCCTCCGCCAGGTGCCCAATGCCAATCTCCGCCGCGCCGTCCAGGTCGGCGATGGTGCGGGATACTTTAAGTATCCGGTGGAACGCCCGCGCCGACAGATTGAGCTGCTGGGTGGCTGCCTGCAGCAGGCTGCGGGCGCTGACTCCCAGTGGGCAGGCCTTCCAGACTTCTGCGGGCCCCATCTTCGAGTTGCACAACGGCCCGGAGTTGCCGAAGCGCCGGGCCTGGATCTCTCTGGTCCGCTCCACCCGGCTGCGCACCGCGGCGGAGGATTCCGCTGGTGTCTCGTCCACCAACTTGTCGTACTCCACCGGCGGCACCTCGACGAACAGGTCCATGCGGTCCAGCAGCGGCCCGCTAATCCGCTTCTGATAGCGCGTCACCGTGGAGGCGCTGCAGGTGCAGGTGCGGCGGGGGTGCGAGTGGTAGCCGCAGGGGCATCCGTGGCGACAGAAACTACAACGTCCAGCGGGTGGTTGAGCTTCCTTCACCGAAGGCTGTTGGAGCGCCCCGTTGACGGCTCAAGTCCAGCGGGAAGGGGTCACCGCCGGAGTAAGGTGGGCCCCAAAATCTGTACAGGTGGCTAAGAGAGAGTCCTGCTCCTAAAATGAGGCAAACGAAGGAGCAGGACCATGAAGCAAACACGGAAGAAGCACAGCCCAGCCTTCAAGGCCAGGGTAGCCTTGGCCGCGCTCCAGGGGGAGCACACCATCGTCGAACTGGCCAGCCGGTTCGAAGTCCACCCCAGCCAAATCCACGACTGGAAGAAGGCCTTGGTCCAGGGTGCGCCCCAGCTCTTTGACCACGGCGCTGGACGTCAGGAAAAGGACCAGGAGGCCCTCACCGCCCAGCTCTACCAACAGATCGGCCAGCTCAAGGTGGAACGGGATGTTTTGTCACGGAGGTCCGGGCTATGAGCCGGCCCCAGCGCCGGGCCATGATTGACCGGGACCACCAGCGTCTGTCCCTGGTGCGCCAATGCGCCCTGCTGGG
>SHYG01000023.1 GCA_009692925.1 Dehalococcoidia bacterium | reverse complement strand
GAACACGGTGCGCATCTACCTGGCCGATTTGGCGCCCTTCTGCCGGTATTTGACCCAGGAGCAGCTGGACTTCACTCGCCTGGACCGGGCGATGCTGCGCGGCTACCTCGCCTGGCTGGCTACCAGCGGGCGCAGCGGCGAGGGCTACGCCCGGATCAGCATCGCCCGCAAACTGGTGGTGCTGCGCTCCTTCTATCGATTCCTGGTGCATCGGGGCCTGTTCCGCACCAGCCCGGTACCCTCGGGGCGCAGCTTTCAGGTCAAGGTGGAGAAGAAACTGCCGGGCTTCCTGGGGATCCGGGAGACCAACCGCCTGCTGGATGCGCCAGAAGAATCAACGCCCCTGGGCCTAAGGGACAGGGCCATTCTGGAGGTGCTGTACTCCTGCGGCGTGCGTCTGGCGGAAATCGCGGGCCTGGACCTGCCCAGCGTCAACCTGACCCGCCGGGAGCTGCTGGTGCTGGGCAAAGGCTCCAAGGAAAGGCTAGTGGTGTTCGGCGCGCCGGCGGAGGGCGCCCTGCGCCGCTACCTGCAGGACGGGCGGCCCCTGTTAGCGGGCAAAACTACGCCCGCCCTGTTCCTGAACCGGTATGGACAGCGCCTTTCCCGCCGCAGCTTTGAGATGCTGGTGCGCAAGTACGCGGCCCAGGCCGGACTGAGGGAAGGAGTACATCCCCACACCTTGCGCCACACCTTCGCTACCCATATGCTGGAAGGCGAGGCCGACCTGCGGGTGATCCAGGAGCTGCTGGGGCATGCCAGCCCCGTCACCACGCAGATATATACCCACGTCACCAAGCAGGAAGCCCGCCACGCGTACCTGAACTTTCACCCCAGGGCCAGCAAGGAGAGCGAGCCACCGCCATGACACGAATCCTGGTGCTCAACGGACCCAACCTGAACATTCTGGGCCGCCGCAACCCCGGCATCTACGGCGGCAAGACGCTGCCGGAGCTTGTCCAAATCGTGAGCCAAAAGGCGGCGGATTTGGGCGTGGAAGTGGCCTTCTACCAGTCCAACCTTGAAGGGGAGCTCATCAACTCCATCCAGGGCCACTGGGGCAAGATTCAGGGCATCATCATCAACCCCGGCGCGCTGACCCACTATGGCTACTCCCTGAAGGACGCCTTGATCGACGCCGCAGTTCCGGTCATTGAAGTACACCTGGGCAACCCCTACGCCAGGGAGACCTGGCGGCGGCATTCCGTCATCGCCGACATCGCTCTGGGCCAGATTGCGGGGTTCGGGTATAGAAGCTATACTTCGGCATTAGACATCCTTGCCGCCCACCTCCAGGAGACGACGCCATGAAAGAACGAACCCAGCTGCTGGTCGCCACGCTGCCCGAAAAGGAGTTGGACGCCGTGCTCATCTCCGCGCCGGAGAACCGCCGGTATCTGTCCGGGTTCACCGGCTCCTCCGGATGGCTGCTGCTATCCCAGGGCCAGCCGGTGCTGATCACCGACTCGCGGTACACCGAGCAGGCGGGCCACCAGGCGCCGGACTACCAGGTCATCCAGTCCAAGGGCGGCGGGTGGGCCTGGCTGCTGGAGCTGCTCAAGAGCAGCGGCATACGGCGTCTGGGGTTTGAAAGCCAGAACATGACCGTGGCCACCCACCAGAGCCTGCTGGACGCGCTGAAGGCCGACGCGGACCTGGGCAAGACATCACTGGTGCCCACCGCTGGCCTCACCGAAGAGTTAAGGATCATCAAAGACGCGGAGGAACTGGTCCTGCTGCAGAAGGCCATCGACGCCTCCGACTCCGCGATGACCGCCGTCTGTCCCGCCATCCGGGCCGGCATGACCGAGCGGGAGGTGGCCTGGCGCATGGAGGTAGCCATGCGGGAGTTCGGGGCCGACTGCCCCAGCTTTGACACCATCGTGGCCGCCGGGCCTAATGGGGCCATGGCCCACCACATGCCCAGCGACCAGCGCATTCAAGCAGGCGAACCCATTGTCATTGACATGGGCGCCAGGGTCGGCGGCTACTGCAGCGACATCACCCGCACCGTGGTGGTGGGCGAGCCCGACGAGATGTTTCGCAAGATTTACGACATCGTCCTGGGCGCACAGCTCACCGCCATGCACGCCGTCAAGCCCGGCCTGACCGGCGAGGAGTGCGACGGCTTGTCTCGGTCGGTCATTGCCGATGCCGGCTACGGGGAGAACTTCGGCCACAGCCTGGGCCACGGCGTGGGTCTGGCGGTGCACGAGTACCCGCGGGTCGGCCCCAAGGCAACCGACGTGCTGAAGCCCGACATGGTGTTCACCATCGAGCCGGGCATCTACATCACCGGCTGGGGCGGCGTGCGCATTGAAGACATTGTACTGCTCGGCGCAAAGGGCGCCACTCCCATGAGCAAGGCAGCCAAGTAGCTTGGCCGGGCGCCCCACTTTCAAGGGGCCGGATACTATCCACGATAATAGCGCGAGGATTTAAGACATGAGCATTAACTTCAGCGACCTGAGCAAGGGGATGGTAATTGAGCTGGACAACGCCCCCTGGCAGATCCTGGACTACGAGCGGCACAAGATGCAGCAGCGCGCGCCGGTGACCCGCATCAAGATGAAGAACTTGATTAACGGAACGGTGGTGGAGCGGGCCTTCCAGCAGTACCACACCTCCTTCTCCCGGGCGCAGATTGAGAACCGGCCGGCCCAGTACCTTTACACTGACAGCCGTTACTACTACTTCCTGGACCTGGAAAACTTTGAGCAGTATGAGATCTCCAAGGAGACCCTGAACAGCGTGCTGGGATACCTCAAGGAACAGATGAACGTTGAGGTAATCTTCTACAAGAACAACCCCATCACCGTAAACCTGCCCACCCACGTCGATCTGAAGGTGGTGGAGACTCCCCCCGCCTTCCGGGGCGACACTGCCTCCGGCGGCGGCAAACCAGCCACCCTGGAGACCGGCCTGAAGGTGAACGTCCCCATGTTCGTCGTCTCCGGCTCCATCATCCGGGTGGACACCCGCACCGGCACCTACACCGAGCGCGTCAGCTAGCGTCGTGGCAGTCTACACCGTCAGCCAGGTGGCGGCCTACCTGAAGGAGTCCCTGGAGGGCGACCCCCTGCTGGCGGACCTGTTTGTGGTGGGTGAGGTGTCCAACCTGCGCGTCTCCCCCGCCGGCCACTCCTACTTCACCCTCAAGGACGGCCAGGCGGTGCTGAACTCCGTGATGTTCAAGAACCAGCAGGGCGCCGAACTGCTGGACAACGGCGTCGTAATTTCCGCCCACGGCCGCATGACCTTCTACGAACCCCGGGGCGCTGCTAACCTGATGGTGGATTTGGCCATGCCCCAGGGCGCCGGCGCATTGGCCCTGGAGCTGGAGCGGCTGAAGCTGCGCCTGCAGGCCGAGGGGCTGTTCGAGCCATCCCGCAAGCGGCCCCTGGCGCCATTCCCCAAAGTAGTGGGGGTGGTCACCTCCCCCGCCGGTTCGGTGTTCCACGACATCCAGAACGTGCTGCGCCGCCGCTACCCCCTGGTGGAGTTAATGCTGGCCCCCACGCCAGTGCAGGGGGCGGAAGCCGCACCCAAGATCGTGGCAGCCATCGAGGGCCTGAACCGGGAGGGCCGCGCCGACGTGATTATTGTGGCTCGCGGCGGCGGCTCCCTGGAGGAGCTGTGGCCCTTCAACGAGGAGATAGTGGCGCGGGCCATCCATGCCAGCCGCATTCCGGTGGTCAGCGGCGTGGGCCACGAGACCGACTTTACCATTGCCGACCTGGTGGCCGACTTGCGCGCGCCCACGCCATCAGCGGCGGCGGAGCTGGTGGTCCCCAACGCCGCAGGTTTGATGCGGGAGCTGGCAGACCTGGCGGAGCGCGGACGCCGGGCCGCCCTCTACCAGACCGAGCGCCAGCGCACCCAGATATCCGCCCTGGCCCGCCGCCTGCAGCGGGGATTGCCCGACGTGTCGGTGCAGCGCCGCCGGGTGGACGACTTGGCCCGGTCGGCGCACACCGCTCTGGCACACCGGCTGGCCTTGACCCGCCGGGACGTGGGCAGCCTGGAGCACCGGCTGGCGGCGCTGGACCCGGCGGCCACCCTGCGGCGCGGCTTCTCGGTGGTGCAGCTGGCGGCCGGCGCCCAGGTGGTGACCCGCACTGGACAGGTGGCCCAGGGCGAGGCCCTGACCATCACCGTAGCCGACGGCCTGATTCCAGCCACCGCCGGAGCCATGCCCCGGCCCAAGGCCCGCAGCAGCAACCACCGGCAGCGCAAACCCGCAGCCTCGCCACCGGCGATGAAGCAGTTGCTGTAGGGTGGCAGAACTTTTACCGCAGAGCACGCCGAGTCCGCTGAGGTATAAAGGAACACATCAAGCGCATTCCAAGTTTGTCCCAGGAGCGCCCGCCGTTCATGACCATCCCACTGGAGTTCGACCCACTGTCCGTCGCAGGCCTGGAATCCCTGGCCTTTGAGGAGGCGTTCCAGCGGCTGCACGCCCTGGTGGAAGCGCTGGAGCGCGGGGGGCTGCCCCTGGACCAGACCACCGGCCTATACCAGCAGGGAATGAGCCTGGTGCAGCACTGCAACCGCCTGCTCAGCCAGGCGGAGCTGAAGATCACCCAGCTGCACGACAGTTATTCCGCCCTGGATTTGGAGCAGGATGAGCCAGCGTAAAGCCCGGCGAGCGGCGCCATGCTGCAACTAGGCTGGTTCGCCACCGGGCGCGGCCCTGGCTCCCTGGGGCTGTTGCAGTTCATGCAGGAGCTCATCCAGCGGCGGGAGCTGGACGCCTCCATCCAGTTCGTGTTCTGCAACCGGGAGCCGGGCGAGGCGGAAGGCTCCGACCGATTCTTGCAGCAGGTCCAGTCCTACGGCCTGCCGCTGGTGACTTTCTCCTCCAACCAGTTCCGCCGCACCCACAAGGGCGGCTTTGCCCGACACCGAGAGGAGTTCGACGCCCAGGTGATGGCGCGGCTAAAGGACTTCCAGCCGGAGCTATGCGTCCTGGCCGGGTACATGCTCATCGCCGGAGCCGCCCTGTGCCGCGCCTATCCGCTGCTGAACCTGCACCCCGCGCTACCCGACGGCCCCACCGGCACCTGGCAGGAGGTTATCTGGAAACTGATTGCCCAGCGGGCGGCGCGCACCGGCGCCATGACCCACCTGGCCACCGAGGATGTGGACCGGGGGCCGTTAATCTCCTACTGCACCGCGCCCATCGTCGGCGGGCCTTTTGACTCGGCGTGGCAAGCCGTGGATGGGCAGGACCTGGAGCAGCTAAAGAGCCAGACGGGTGAGGAGTTGCCCCTGTTCCAGCTAATCCGGCAGGCGGAGTACCGGCGGGAGCCGTACCTGCTGCTGGAAACGCTGCGGGCCATTGGCGACGGGAGATTGGTGATCCGGCAGGGCAAGGTGCTGGACGGGGCGGGCCGGCTGCTGTATTCGAGCCTGCCCCACGGGCTATGCCTGGACCCCGAGATTGACCGGGCGATGGCGGCGGATGCGGCAAAAACGTAGGGGCGACGCATGCGTCGCCCCTACGTAAGTCGTTGCCGGTTTTACACCGCACCGTTACGCGGACTTGCGCAACGCCCGCTGCGGTACGCTGATCGTTTCGCCGGTAGCAGTAACCAAAGTGGGTGTCCCGTCGCCGTCAATGGCGTCGCGGTCCACCACACAGCGCACCACGCCTTCCAGCGACGGCATCTCGTACATCACGTTCATCAGCGACTCTTCCACAATGTAGCGCAGGCTGCGGGCGCCGGTGCGGTGCCGCAGCGCGTGCTCCGCCACCGAATCCAGCGCCGCCGGGGTGAACTCCAGCGCCACGCCGTCCATCTTGAACAACTGCTGGTACTGTTTGAGGATGGCGTTCTTGGGCTGGGTGAGGACTTTGATCAGCCCTTCCCGGTCCAGACTGTCCAGGGAGGCCATCACCGGCAGCCGGCCCACCAGCTCGGGAATCAGTCCGAACTCCATCAAGTCCTGAGGAATAGCCTGGGCCAGGACGTTGGTCTCGGCAACTTCTTTGTTCCGGGTTCCCGCCAGAAAGCCCAGGCGGGAGCTGCCCGAGGCCAAGCGTCGCGACACGATGTCGCCCAAACCCTCAAAGGTGCCGCCGCAGATGAACAGGATGTTACGGGTGTTAATCTGGAGGAACTCCTGGTAAGGATGCTTGCGGCCGCCCTGGGGAGGCACATTGGCCACACAGCCTTCAATTATCTTGAGGAGCTCCTGCTGCACGCCCTCGCCGGAAACGTCCCGAGTAATTGAGCGGTTGATGCCTTCTTTGCGGGCAATCTTGTCCAACTCGTCAATGTAGATGATGCCGCGCTCCGCCGCCGACACATCCCAGTCCGCCACCTGGATCAGCCGCAGCAGTATGTTCTCCACGTCCTCGCCTACATACCCCGACTCAGTGAGGGAAGTGGCGTCGCATACGGCGAAGGGCACATCCAGGGTCCGGGCCAGGGTTTCCGCCAGCAGGGTCTTGCCGCATCCGGTAGGGCCCACCAGCAGGATGTTAGCCTTCTGCAGCTCCACATCGGACTTGGGGCCGCCGCCCAGTACGCGCTTGAAGTGGTTGTAAACCGCCACGCTGAGGGTCTTCTTGGCTCTTTCTTGACCCACCACGTAGGCGTCCAGGCTGTTGTAAATCTCCCGGGGCACCAGGAGGCCGCTCTTCTTGCCCTTGGACTGGGACCGGGGCTTTTCCCGGGCTTCACCTTCAATTAGCTGGCCCAGCACCCGCACGCAGTCATAGCACACCGCGGCCCGCCCTTGGCCGGCCATGATGAGGTTGGCCCGCGTGTGTGCCTTCTCGCAGAATGAACAGGGCAGGGCGCTTGAGCTGTTCCTGGCGTTAGCCAAGGGCTACTCCTGACATTGCAAAAATCAGGGGCGAGGGATTAATCATCACTCATCAATCCCTCGCCCCTGCACTGCTTCATCGAGGCTGGTTGGCATCCAACTGTTTCTTGGCGCCCAGTATCTCGTCTACCAAGCCGTACTCCACACCTTGAGGCGCAGTCAGGTAGTAGTCCCGGTCGGTGTCCCGGGCGATTTTCTCGTAGCTCTGCCCGGTGTTCTCCGAGAGCATGGTGCGGATTTTGTCCTGCAGCCGGATGATCTCGCGGGCGGCAATTTCGATGTCGGCGGCCTGTCCCTGGGCGCCGCCCATGGGCTGGTGCATGTGGATGGTGGAGTTAGGCAGGGCGTAGCGCTTGCCCTTCTTCCCACCGGACAGCAACACCGTCGCCATGCTGGCAGCCATGCCCAGGCACACGGTGGAAACTTCGGGCTGAATCATCTGCATGGTGTCGTAGATGGCCAGCCCAGAGCTAATGACCCCGCCGGGGCTGTTGATGTAAAGGCTGATGCCCTTCTCCGGGTCCTCGCGCTCCAGGTACAGGAGCTGCGCAATGATGACGTTGGCCACGGGGTCCGCTATCGGGGTGCCAAGAAAGATAATGCGCTCCTTAAGGAGCAGGGAGTAGATATCGAAGGCCCGTTCCCCCCGGGGGCTGCTTTCAATGACCATTGGAATGATGCCGCTGGGGTTAACAAGAGATGAGTAATCCGGACTGTATAGCATGAACGACTGCTCCTAAAGGTTTGGGTGCTTTTGTCCTAACGGGCTGACTTGGCCGGCTGAACTTGGCGAACTAGGCCGGAGCGCCGGCCGCGAGGTCTCCAGACTGCTTTTCCTGTTGTACCATATCCACCAACCGCAGCAGGACCTTGCGGACCTGCACTGACGACCGCACTGATTCTTGTGCGCTGGAAGCGGCCAGGGCACGGCGCATCGCCTGTTCCTGCGCTCCTGAGGACGATGCCAGGGTGTCCACCTCAGCCTGGACTTCCTCGGGGGAGACCTGGATGCCTTCCTCTTGCGCCAGCTTCTGCAACACCAGATGACGGCGCAGCCGCTCCTCTGCCTGGGGGCGCAACTGCTCCGTGTACTCTTCTTCGGTCTTGCCCATGATGCTGAGGTAGGTATCCATGTCAATGCGCTGGTTGCGCAGCGACCGCTGCCGTTCCTCACGCATCATGTCCAACTCCTGCTGGAACAGAATCGCGGAGGCTTGCACCGAGGCCGTCTTCATCACTTCCTGAAGGCTCTGCTCCTCAAAGCGGCGGGCGGCCATGCTCTCCCCTTCCGTGGTGAGCCGCTCCCGAACTTGGGTGCGCAGGGCTTCCAGGCTGGCGTAGCCCTCGCCCACGCCCTTGGCAAACTCATCATCCAGGGCAGCCAGCTTCTTCTCTTTAATGGACCGCACTTTAACCCGGAAGTGGCATTCCTTGCCGGCGTATTCTTGCCGGGCATAGTCCGGCGGCACCGCCAGGGAAAACTCTTTTTCCTGGCCTTCCGTCATGCCTTCCAAGTGGATGGGGAAGCCGGGCACCGGCAGCAGGCTGTCCTGGCGGGGGATGTAGTCTACGCCCTCGTCGCTAAGCACGGACTCGCCGGCAATGGTGCCCGCAACATCCAGGTTCAGCAAGTCGCCAAACTGGACCGGCCGGGTTACGGGCTCCCACGGGGCCGATTCAGTGCGGAACTGCTCGATGACTTCGTCAACCTGGATGTCGGTGACGGCCACCGGGTCTTTGGCGAGGTGGATGCCGCGGTAGTTGCCCAAGTCCACCACCGGCTCCAGGGGGACCACCGCCCGAAAGGACACCGGCTCCATCTCCACCATGTCCACCTGGGGCTGGCTGTAGGCCTTAAGGCTCTCGTCCTTAATAACCCGGTCCAGGGTCTCCGGCACCATGAACTCCAGAGCCTCCTGGAGCAGTCCGGTGCGCCCAACATACCTTTCCACAATGGCCCGAGGGGCCTTTCCAGGACGGAAGCCAGGCACCCGGAGGCGCCCCACTACCCGGCGATAGGAACGGCCGAGAAACGGCTCCTCGTCCGCTGAGTCCATCTCTATTTTGAGGGTGACCTCAGTTAGACTGGTCGCTTCCCTGGTTACCTTCACCGCGGTTTCTCCCTTGCAACATACGGGCCCGCCAAGACAGCAGGCCGTCATATCTGTAACGTGTAATTGTGGGCGAGAAAAAGTATAGCATAAACCTGCGGGCGTTGAAAGCGTTTTTGCCTTCAACCACGCCTAGGCCTGGATTGGGACAAGGCACACGGATGAATTCACCAAAACCGGACTTTTTTCAAAATTATCTCAAAACACGTCGCTGGGGCCACTGGCACTTTTCCGCCAGGCTTGGTAACGTCACACCACTATGTTCTCCAGCCTGGCAACCAGAAACCGGGCCGCACGCTGGCTGCTCCCATTGAGCGGCACAGTCGCCGCCGGGCGCCGCAGAAGTCCCGCCTCTCTCCTATGGAATGGTGAGGGGAATGGAAAAGGCGTGGCTACTCCGGTTGCCAAGGCCAAGGCCGATCAGCGTGGCGGGGCGCCGGTGCTGAGTCTGAGCGTCGGTATGACGGACGAGATATTCCACCAACCCGTGATGAAGCGGGAGGTTCTGGAGCACCTTCAAGTGCGCGACGAAGGTCTGTGGGTGGACGCCACCGTCGGCGAGGGCGGGCACGCCTTGGCCGTTCTGGAGGCATTCCCTGGGAGCCGTGTACTGGGCATTGACCGCGATCCCCGCGGCCTGAGCCGGGCGGCGCGGCGTTTGCAGTCTTTTGGCCAGCGGTTCATCCCAGCCCAGGGCAGCTACTCCCAAATGGTGGAGCTAGCCCAGTCCCAGGGCATCACCCAGGCCGATGGCATTCTGATGGACCTGGGCATCTCCTCCCGCCAGGTGGACTCCCCCGGTTACGGTCTCAGCTTTCAGCGGGATGAGCCGCTGGACATGCGCTTTGACCCCACGGACGACACCGCCACGGCGGCCCAAATCGTTAACACCAGCTCGGAAGAAGAGCTGCGCGGGATCCTGTTCCAGTTCGGTGAAGAGCCTAACGCCAGGGCCATTGCCCGGGCGATAGTGCAAGACCGTCCTATAAATACCACTCGGGAACTGGCTGGGCTGGTGGCCAGGGTGGCCGGTCCGAGCCGGGGCCGGCGCATTCATCCCGCCACCCGCACCTTTCAAGCCCTGCGCGTGGCCGTGAACGACGAGCTAGCCCACTTGGAATCTGGGCTCAAGGCCGCCATTTCCCTGCTGGCGCCCGGCGGCAGGCTGGTAGTCATTAGCTACCACAGCTTGGAGGACCGGCTGGTTAAGACCACCCTGGCTCGGGAAGCGACGCAGTGTGTCTGCCCGCCCGGCCTGCCGGTGTGTGTCTGCCAGCACCTGCCAACCCTGCGGCTGGTCAGCCGGCGGGTCGTCAGGCCCACCGACGAAGAGGTGCGGGATAACCCCCGGAGCCGCAGCGCCCGCCTGCGCGCCGCCCAGCGACTGGATGCCGGCAAGGAACTGAAGTGAACCAGGTTTAACTGATAATCCAGCTTCGGCGGGAAACACCCGCCGCCGCGTTAGTCTAGAGCTATTTGCCTGGGGTATCTGACTCTGCGAGGGGGCCGAAACCGGCTCCGAGGGATGGTGGCACAGTTGGCGAGAGAAATCTACTACACCGCCGTGGATATCGGCACCACCAAGATTTGCTCCTTGGTCGCCCGGGTGGGCACGGAAGGAGAGCTGAAAATTCTGGGCTTTGGCAACGTCCCCGCCCAGGGAGTCCAGAAGGGCCGCATCGAAAATTTGGGCGAGGCCCAGGAGGCGGTGCGGGCTTCGCTGGAAGAGGCCCAAAAGTACCTGGGACATGGGGCGGTCTCCGGCGCCTACGTGGGGGTCAGCGGCAGCCACCTGACCTGCCTGAACATTAAAGACACCATGACCGATTCCCAGGACATGGGCGGGATCACCAGCAGTCAGCTGCGGCGGCTGCTCCAAGCGTCGTACCCCCAGGTAGACCCGTCGCAGCAGGTGCTGCACATCATCCCCATTGGCTACGAGGTGGATGGCCTTCCCGGAGTGCGCAACCCCACGGGGCTGCACGCCAAGCAGGTGCAGGTAGAGGCCCACGTGGTGTTGGGCGACGCCTCCATCCTAAAGAACTCCGTGCGGGCGGTAGAGGCCAACAAAATCCAGGTCAAGAGCTTGGTGGCCCACTCCCTGGCCTCGGCGGAGGCCACCCTCACCGGCGACGAGCGGGAGATGGGTGTCATGCTGGCGGACATCGGCGGCGGCACCACCGACATCGCGGTGTATCGCCAGGGAAGTCCTTGGTTCTCTGCGGTAGTCCCCGTGGGCGGCAACCAGCTGACCCGGGACCTGGCCGCGGCGCTCCACGTGCCCTACTACCGGGCCGAGGAGCTAAAGATAAAGTGGGGTAACGCTCTCCCGGACCTAGTGCGGCCGGACGAAGAGGTGATAGTGCCGAGCTTCCAGGGCGAACCCCAGCATGTGATCAAGCGGCGCGCGCTGTGCGAGCCGCTGCAAATGCGGCTGGCCGAGCTGCTCAAGCTGGCGATATTGCGGATAAACCAGGCGGGGCTGCGGCACATGCCCAGCGGCGGTTTGGTGCTCACCGGCGGGTGCGCCGACATGCCGGGCATCAAGGAATTGGCCCAAAAGATTACGGGCGGGCCAGTGCGCGTCGCCTCACCTTTGGGCATCGCCGGACTGCCCGTGGAACTGCGGAAACCAGCCTTCTCCGCGCCGGTGGGAATACTGCTCTGGGGCATCAAACACCAGAGTGACGGCCAGTCCTACCGCAACGAATCCCGGTCCTTCTGGGGCGGCTTCCTGGCGGGCCGGTTCCATCGCAGCAAGGAGATGGTTACTGAGGAACTTCCCGTGGCCGGTCCACGCTAAGGCGGACCAGGCTGATCGGGAAGATAGATTGGATCCCAGTCCCCCAGGCAGGGGCGCAAGAACTGAAGAGCAGAAAAATTTGCGGGAGGCACGGAGGATCAAGCTATGGTGATGGACAACTCGAATTCAAGGCTGCCGGGCCAGGGTGGCAAAGAGCTCAACGAGATTATGCCTGGGTTCCCCCAGGGCAGCAGCGGCATCCCCAACATCAAGGTGATCGGCATCGGCGGCGGCGGCAGCAACGCGGTGAGCCGCATGGCCAAGGACAAGCTGCCGGTGGTGGAGTATTACTCCCTGAACACCGACTTGCAGCACCTGTACCGGATTGACGTGCCTCACCGGGTTCCCCTGGGCCAGAACCTTACCCGGGGACTGGGCGCCGGCGCCCAACCCGACCTGGGGCGCCAGGCGGCTGAGGAAAGCCGCAGCGACATTGAGAAGATAGTGCGCGGGGCCGACATGGTGTTCATTGCCGCCGGCATGGGCGGCGGCACCGGCACCGGCGCCTCCCCAGTGGTGGCCCAGATTGCCAAGGAAGCCGGCGCCCTGACCATCGCCGTGGTCAGCCGCCCCTTCTCGTTTGAGGCCGCCGCCCGGCGCAAGAACGCCGAGGAAGGCATAGCCCGCCTGCGCGAGCATGTGGACACCCTGGTGGTGATCCCCAATGACCGGCTGATGGAGATGAACAGCCAGCGGGACCAGACCTACACCTGGGAAGAAGCCCTTAAGCTGGCCGACTCGGTGCTGCAGCAGGGCATCCAGGCAATCGCCGAAGTAATCACCGTGCCCGGCGAGATTAACGTGGACTTCGCCGACATCCGCACCATCCTGGGCAACGCCGGCCAGTCCTGGCTGGCCATTGGCCGGGGCAAGGGTGAGAACCGGGCCACCGACGCCGCCAAGATGGCCACCCGCAGCCCGCTGCTGGACATTGCCATGGACGGGGCCAAGCGGGTGCTCTTCGTCATCACCGGCGGGCCCACCCTGAGCTTGAAGGAAGTGCAGGACGCGGCCAACATCATCCAGGAGATGGCCGACCCTGAGGCCAACATCATCTTCGGCACCACCCGGGACCCCAAGATGGACGACGAAATCAAGGTCACCATGATAGCGGCGGCCTTCCCGATGCTCAACGACACGCAACAGATGCGGGAGGCCGAGCTGCAGAAGCTGCTGCAGGACGTGGCGCCCAAGACGGAAGAGGAGCTGGACGTGCCCAGCTTCCTGCGCCGCCAGGCCGCTCCCCGGCACCGTGGGTTCTTCCGCTAAACGCCCGGCCCAGGGGCAATAAGTTACGGCAAATTTGAACACCCCCAGCCCCGATAGCATCGGGGCTGGGGCGGGGCCACCCGGCCCTGTGGGAGTAGAGTAATGTTCTCGGCCGCCTAACCGCAATATTTATCCTTTTCAAGGAAGCTGAAAGGCTCCGGGAATCCACTCGAGGCCACCCTTAATTGGGTGGCCTCTCTTTTTTCAGCGTAATTCAGTTATTGGCCAGCTCGTAGGGGCGCACCTGCGTGTGCGCCTCCGGGACAGACCTTCCACCCGAGGGCAGACACCCTTCGGCGCGGCTCAGGGCAGGCTCCGGTCTGCCCCTACACTCCGGGGGCATCGAATGCCTCCTCTCTTTTTGCCCCTGACGCGTTGTACTTGACTTAAGCATACCAGGGGCGTAGAATCGGGCTACCAGTGGTTGTGGTTGCGGCCCGACATAATACAGCCCATGGTATTATTAAAATATTCTTAGATTTGTTCAAAAGGGTATCTCTGGACATGCGCTGCCCCCACTGTGGCTATTCCGATTCCAAAGTGACCGACTCCCGGGAGGCGGAGGAGGGCATTCGCCGCCGCCGGGAGTGCCAGCGTTGCAAGGTGCGGTTCACCACCTACGAGCGGGTGCAATCCGCCGCGCTGCTGGTGTCCAAGCGGGACAACCGCCGGGAAGAGTTCAACCGGGAAAAGCTGCTGGCGGGGCTGCGCTTGGCGTGCGCCAAACGCCCGGTGGACTCCCGCACCATCGAGAAGCTGGTGGAGGACATTGAAGCGGAGCTCCAGCACCTGGGCCGCGCGGAAGTGCCCACCACCGTCCTGGGCGAGATGGTGATGGAGCGGCTCAAGAACCTGGACCGGGTGGCCTACATCCGGTACGCCAGCGTCTACCGAGAGTTCAACGACATCGAGAGCTTTGAGCAGGCCGTCAAGGACCTACGCGACGACAACCCCCAGTTGCCGTTGCCCCAAATGGGCTCGGTCAACGGCCGCCAGCCGGCTCCTTCTCGTCCTTCCCCGCCTGCTTCCCCGCATTCTACCAATGAAAGACCCCGCCGCCGCAACCTAAGACTGCTGGCCCAGAGCCGCCCCCGACAGGCCGGGGCACGGCGCAATACTGCCGATGGGCAGCCTTCCTAGTCCGGCGCCGCCGACAACACCCAAGGTTCACCTTCGTGAGAGTACACCAAGGAGAAATTATCAATGAATAGCTCAACTCAATACGCCGCCCTGGCCCGGTTGCTGGAGCTGAACAACCGGGTACACGATCTGCAGCACGAGCTTAACCAGATGCCCTTGCCCCAAAGCCTGGCGCCCGCCGAGCTCACTTCAGAGGAAGCCTGGTTTGAGGTCATCGCCCTGAACCGGGTAGGCCGGCTCCAGGATGAGATTGACCGGGAAACCCGCGCCAGCCTGGTTACGGCCTGGCTGGGCATGCCCCCAGCGGAAGAGTAGCGCCCGAACTACTGACACTTGCCCGCAGACAATTCCCAGAGAACGTGGTACAAGAGTGGTGCAGGGGCCCTTCGTCTCGATGAAATCGGGACTCAGGATAAACTCCGCCCCCGCCGGGGGGCTGGCGGTGTCCCCCAGGTTCGTCTTTCTTCCCCCTCTCCCCGCGGGAGGGGGGACCGAGGGGGTGACAGCCTGGGCGCGGACGGGGGAATGCCCCAGGATGCAGAGGTGCGGTATGAAGTTGCGACGACCCCGCAAAAACCACATCGAAAGAACCACGCAGCCTGCCTTGACAGCGGCATGGTCGCAGGGCGCAATGTTATGGCAACTTGTTCCCAGGCGGCGGCACCATCCGGTGGTAGTCAAGCCGGCGGGAACACACTAGCCGTAGTATTCACCCCATACATACCGAGGGGAGAGTGTTATCTTGACCGCTACTCATCAGCGCCCTGCCGAGCGATCCACCGCGCACCGGAATCCAACCCCCGCCGGAGTTCAGCCCATGCGCCCGAACCCCGCCCGTCGCCCCAACGACAACGCCCAAGATGTCCGTCGCCGCATCAAAGAAGCTGTGACCCAGGCCGGCATTGCCGGACAGGTCGCCAGCCCCGTGCCCGACTTCACCCAGAACTCCCACGTGGTTTTGAAGCGCCGCTACCTGTCCAAGGACCGGGAGGGGAACCTGCTGGACCGCGGGCCAGAGGACATGCTCCGCCGGGTGGCCAACAACCTCTCCAAGGCCGATCTCAACTACCCCGCCGCCACGGGACGGACCGCCGAGCAGGAGCGGCAAGCCACCGAGGACGAGTTCTACGCCCTGATGCGCAGCCTGGACTTCCTGCCTAACTCTCCCACGCTGATGAACGCCGGCCGGGAGCTGCAGCAGCTCTCCGCCTGCTTTGTCCTGCCGGTGGAAGACACCCTGGAGTCCATCTTCACCCGGGTCAAGCAGACCGCCCTGATCCACAAGAGCGGCGGCGGCACCGGCTTCTCCTTCAACCGCCTGCGCCCCGAGGGCGACGTGGTAGGCTCCACCGGCGGCATCGCCTCGGGGCCCGTCAGCTTCATCCGCGCCTTTGACACCGCCACCGACGTGGTCAAGCAGGGCGGCACCCGCCGGGGCGCCAACATGGGCATCCTCAACGTGGATCACCCGGACATCCTCCGGTTCATCCGCGCCAAGGAGAACGGCGACCAACTGGTCAACTTCAACATCTCGGTGGCGGTCACTGAGAAGTTCATGGAGCAGGCCCAGCGCGGCGAGGAGTACGACCTGATCAACCCTCGCACCGGCCAGGTGACCGGCCAGCTCAACGCCAAGGAGGTTTTTGACCTCATCGCCGACATGGCCTGGAAGACCGGAGACCCGGGCATTGTGTTCCTGGACCGCATCAACCGGGACAACCCCAACCCGCAGCTGGGCCGCATTGAGAGCACCAACCCCTGCGGGGAGCAACCCCTGCTGCCCTTTGAGTCCTGCAACCTGGGGTCGCTGAACCTGGCCCGCATGGTCCGCTACGACGGCATCCAGGTGACCATGGACTGGGAGCGCCTGGCCCGCGCGGTGCGCACTTCGGTGCACCTGCTGGACAACGTCATTGACATGAACGAGTACCCCATCCCGGAGATCGCCGAGATGAGCCGCAAGACCCGGCGCATCGGCGTGGGCGTCATGGGTTTTGCCGACCTGCTGGTGCAGATGGGCATTCGCTACGACTCGGAGGAGGCGCTGGCGCTGGCGGAGACCGTCATGCGCCGCATCCAGGAGGAGAGCTACAAGGCTTCCAGCGAGCTGGCCCAGCTTCGCGGAACCTTCCCCGCATGGGAGGGCAGCATCTACAACCAGCCGGACGGCCTGGGTTCGATGCGCAACTCCGCGCCCGTCACCATCGCCCCCACCGGCACCATCAGCATCATCGCCGGGGCCTCCAGCGGCATCGAGCCCTTGTTCGCCCTGTCCTACGTGCGCAACGTGATGGACAACACCCGTTTGGTGGAGGGCAACAGCTACTTTGAGGCGGTGGCCAAGCACGAGGGCTTCTACTCCACCGAGTTGATGGAGCAGCTGGCGGAGAAGGGCAGCTTAGAAACTCTTGAAGTGCCGCCCTGGGTCAAGGACGTGTTCCGCGTCTCCCACGACATCAGCCCCGAGTGGCACGTGCGGATGCAGGCCGCCTTCCAGCGCCACACCGATAACTCGGTGTCCAAGACCATCAACTTCCCCCACAACGCCACGGTGGCGGACATTGCCAAGGCCTACATCTTGGCCTACGAGACGGGCTGCAAGGGTCTCACCGTGTACCGCGACGGCAGCAAGGCGGGCCAGGTGCTGAGCACCGGCGAGACCGGCCAGCACGCCGATGACGCCCAAGGCCAGGACATTGCGGCGGACACGGGCTACCGCACGCCGCGCCCGCGGCCTCAGAGCATCCACGGCGTCACCGAGCGGGTGCGCACCGGCCACGGCAACATGTACATCACCATTAACTTCGACGAGGAAGGCAAGCCTTTCGAGGCGTTCAGCACCCTGGGCAAGGCCGGCGGCTGCGACTCGGCCCAGTTGGAGGCCATCTCCCGGCTGGTGTCCCTGGCCCTGCGCTCGGGCATTGACGCCCAGGAGCTGGTGGACCAGCTGCGGGGCATCACCTGCTGCCCGGCCTGGGACGACGGCACCCTGGTGCGCTCCGGCCCCGACGCGGTGGCTTTGGCCCTGGACCGCCACCTCACCGACAATCCTGCCGCCCCCCGGACCGGCGCGGTGCAGCTGACCTTTGCGGCGCAACCCGCGGCGCTGGTGCAGGCCCGCAAGTGCCCCGACTGCAACGGCCAGGTCTACTTCCTGGAGGGCTGCCTCAAGTGCATGTCCTGCGGCTGGAACAAGTGCGAGTAGGGGGAGAGAAATGACGAATAAGGAACTGAGGACTCAGGAACTTCCGTCAGGGATGGGTGTTGTCTATCAGGAAGGGCGCCCAATCTGTAAAGTTAGATGCAACTTATGTGTTCAGCAAGAAGTGCTCATTGCAAGAACCCTCAGAGGAACTGCCACGGTTCCAAGCCTGACAGATGCCAGAGGTACCCTTGATGTAGTTGAAGGCGAAGCCTGGTTGATGGGCGGCGACAGTCCCTTAATTCTGGAATTGGCAGACAAACGGCGAATGGAATTCTTCGTGACGAGGCCCAACCCGGTCACCAACAGCTACCAAATTGTGAGAACCGGTGGCTGGCTCGGTTCCGAAAAATGATGAGAGGGGGTACAGATGAGTAACCCTAGAGATACCTATAAGTACCACCTCAAAATAGGAAACAAAGTGGTTCACAGGGGAGTCACCAATGATTTGGATCGCCGTGAGCAGGAGCACCTGCAAAAGTGGCCGGCAAGTCACATAGCGCAAATAGGCAACAGGACCACTCGTGAGGCTGGCTTGACATGGGAAAGGGAAGACGGTAAGCGCAACTAATAGAGCCTGCCTGAACTTTGAGTCTTCCCCCCCAGCCCCCGACGCCCGCCGGGGGCTTTGCTTCGGCCTGGGGTTAAGCCTGCCTCCTGTGCTAAGATCTTAGCCAGGAGAGTATTCTCATGAACACTGGTCTTGTCCGGTTGCTGGAGAAACTCACCTCTGCGGAGCAGGCGGAGGTGGAGACCTTCACCCTGTTTGTGCTGGCCCGCCGTCGGTTGCGGAAACTCCACCTCGTCACTGAAGCCGTTTCATCAAAGGAATTGGCCCAGCTGGTGGTGGCATCCGGCGGTTTTGACTGCCTGGATGCGCCGGAAGAGAACGTCTACTCCGTTGCGGATGGCGAGGCAGTTCATTGGCCGTCTGCTGACCGCTAACTGCTGATAGCTGAGAGGTTTATGCCTGAAACCTGGTACGACACCGCCCAGATCTGCCAGGGCGGCCACGTCATCAACCCCGCTTCCGTGGGCAGCCCGGCCCACAACCAGCGCTTCTGCGACAAGTGCGGGCAGGCGGCCATCACCGCCTGCCCGGGCTGCACCGCGCCCATCCGCGGCGTGTTCCACGACGGCGGCGCGGCGCCCCCTCGCGGCGAGTATACCCGGCCCGGCTACTGCCACAACTGCGGCAAGGCCTACCCCTGGACCAGGTAAAGTAGCCTCGGCCCCATGCTATAATCCAAGGACTCCGCGCTGGGAGGCGTGCTCATGACCGACACCAGGAAACCGGCCATCGCCATCACCATGGGCGACCCCTGCGGCATCGGGCCGGAGGTGGTGGTCAAGGCGTTGGCCGACCCACGAGTCTACGCCTCCTGCCGCCCGCTGGTGGTGGGCAACATCTACGCCATGCGCCAGGCGATGAAGCTCACCGGCCTGCACCTGCGAATCCACGAGGTGAAAGACCCGTCTGCCGCGGGGCGGGACCCCAAGGTGGTGGACGTGGTGGACATCCACAACCTGAACCCGGAAGACATCACCGTGGGCCAGATTAGCCCCGCCTGCGGCAAGGCCGCCATGGAGTGGGTCACCAAGGCCGGGGAGCTGGCCCTGGCCGGCGTGGTGGACGGCCTGGCCACCGCGCCCCTGAACAAGGAGGCCGCCAGCCTGGCGGGGTACAAGTCCATCGGCCACATGGAGCTGCTCCAGGAGATGTGCCAGGCCAAGACCGTGGCCACCATGCTCCTGGCCAAAAACCTGCGCGTGGTCCACCTCACCACCCATCGCTCCCTGCGGGTGGCCTGCGATTATGTGAAGAAGGGCCGCATCCTGGAGTACCTGCAAATTACCCACGAAAGCTTCGTGCGTTGGGGCTTCCCCCAGCCGCGCATCGGCGTGGCGGCGCTGAACCCCCACGGCAGCGACGGCGGCCTGCTGGGCAGCGAAGAAGCGCAGGAGATCGCCCCGGCGGTGGCGGCAGCTAGAGTCCAGGGCATCCAAGCCGTGGGGCCAGTGCCCGCCGACATCGTCTTCCACCAGGCTATTCAAGGCCGCTACGACGTGGTTCTGGCTATGTTCCACGACCAGGGCCATATCCCGGTGAAGGTCTACGGCTTCGAGGAGAGCATCACCGCCAACCTGGGGCTGCCCTTCGTGCGTACTTCCGTGGACCACGGCACCGCTTTCGACATCGCCGGCAAGGGCGTCGCCGATCAGACCAGCATGCTGGAGTCCATCCGGCTGGCGGTGGCCCTAGCCCAGGGCAACGGCCTGGCGGGGTTTTAGGGCCGGGCCCGCCATGCAACACAGAGAACGCAAAGTCCACAGAGATAGGTATATATGAAGCTGGCCTTTATCGGCGGCGGCGTGATGGCGGAGGCGATTCTAGGCGGCGTGCTGGCCGCCAAGATTGCCGAGCCGGGCGCCATCCACATGGGCGAGCCTCGCCCCGAGCGACGCCAGGCCTTGACCAAGCAGTATGGCGTGCATGCCTTCTCGGACAACCTCATGGCCGCCCACGACGCCGACCTCGTCATCCTGGCCATCAAACCCCAGGACCTGCCCTCGGTGTTCCGCCAGCTCAAGGGGCATCTCAGCCCCCAGCAGGCGGCGCTGTCCATCATCGCCGGGGCCAAGATGTCCACCCTCAGCCAGGGGCTGGGGCACCCCGCGATAATACGGGTCATGCCCAACACCCCGGCGCAGATTCGCTGCGGCATGAGCCTGTGGACCTGCTCCAAAGAGGTGGGCCGGCCCCTGCGCGACGCCACCAAGGCCATTCTGGGCACCGTGGGTGTCGAGATCCACGTGGAGGACGAGAAGTATCTGGACATGGCCACCGCCCTCAGCGCCAGCGGCCCGGCCTACGTGTTCCTGTTCATCGAGGCGCTCATTGACGCGGGTGTTTTCGTGGGCCTGCCGCGAGACATGGCCCGCACTTTGGCCCTCCAAACCGTGCTGGGCAGCACCCGGCTGGTGATGGAAACGGGCAAGCACCCCGGCGAGCTGAAGGACATGGTGGTCTCCCCCGGCGGCACCACCGCCGAGGCCCTGCAGATATTGGAGCACCGCGCGGTGCCCGGCGCGGTGGTGGAGGCCGTGAACGCCGCCTACCAGAAGTCCATCAAGCTGGGCCAGGGGTAGGGGGAGACGCTTGAATTTGATAGCCCTGGTCAATGTAATCTTCGGGGTCTTCTACATCGCGATCCTGGCCCGCATCATTCTGTCATTCCTGGTGCCCATGGCCGGCCCGCGCCCCAACCCGGTCTTAGTCAGCATTTACCAACTGGCCGGCCAGCTTACCGAGCCCATTATGGGGCCCATCCGGCGGGTGCTGCCCAGCTTCGGGGGTTTAGATTTCACCCCGATGGTGGTTCTCATCCTGCTGGGGGTTATCCGCATCGTTCTGGTATCGGTGCTGCAGGGCGGATAACCCCCAGCGCCGCCGTGGTGGAGTTGTGATAGTATTGGGCCACCTTCCCCAAAGGGGCCAAGCGGTCCATGCCAACACCCAACGGCAACCCCGGCCAGCTTCTGCAAGACCTGGACACCCTGCGCCAAGCCCTGGCCTCTGACCTGGAAGGCGTCCCCACCGGCAGTCGCAGCCAGGCTTTCCTGGTGGTGCTCTGCGGGTTGCCCGGCAGCGGCAAATCCCACATTGCCCGGGAGTTGGTGCGCCGCGTCCCCATGGCGGTGCTGAGCAGCGACCGCCTGCGCAAAGCCCTAGCGGGCCAGCCCAAGTACACCGCCCTAGAAAGCTCTCGCCTCTTCGCCGCCTGCCACCAGCTCATCGAGGAGCTGCTGCGGGAAGGGCGCAAGGTGCTCTTCGACGCCACCAATCTGAACGAGGGATTTCGCCAGCCCTTATACGACATTACCGGCAGCCTGGATGTCCCCCTGATCCTGGCGCATCTGACCGCGCCCAACGAGGTCATCCGCCAGCGGCTGGCTGGCCGGGCCAACGGCGAATCGGACAGCAGCTTCTCCGACGCCGACTGGCGCATCTACTGCCGCCTGCGCCCCATGCAGCAACCCATCGCCCGGCCCCACTACGCCGTGGACACCTCCCAGGACATCACCCCAGTGGTGGAGGAGATTGCCCAACGGGTGCAGGCGGGCAGCAAGGGCAAATCCACAAGCACACTGGAAGTCGCCCCGGAGGTTTAAGTTTTGAGGTGGATATGCTTGGCACTGTAGTCGCCCCGGATGGCGTCACCATTCACTTTGAGACTCACGGCCGTGGGTCTCCCGCATTGGTGCTGGTCCACGGCTGGTGCTGCGACCGCACCTACTGGGCCAAGCAGATTGGCCCCCTGAGCAAGCGCTACCAAGTGGTGGCGATCGACCTGGCCGGCCACGGCGAGTCTGGGCAGGCGCGCCGGGCGTGGACCGCGCCCGCTTTTGGCGCCGACGTGGCCGCCGTGGTGGAGCCTCTGGCGCTGGAGCAGGTGGTGCTGGTGGGCCACTCCATGGGCGGGCCGGTGGTGGCGGAGGCGGCGCGCCAACTTCAGGGGCGCGTCATCGGCGTGGTGGGCGCGGACACCTACCGCGACCTGGGAGTCACCTTCACCGACGCCGAGATAACCCAGATTATGGCGCCCTTCCGGCAAGACTTCGCGGGGGCCGCCCGGAAGTATGTGCCGGACATGTTCATCGCCGCCTCCGACCCGGCGCAGAGAGACTGGATTATCCAGGACATGGCAGCGGCCCCGCCAGCGGTAGGCATCGGCGCCCGAGAGGGGAGCCGGCGCTATCACGACACGCTGAAGCAGACCCTGCGGGCGCTGCGCGTTCCGGTAGTGGCTATCAACTCGGACTACCGCCCCAACGACGTAGCGGCCGCGAAGAGCTGCGGCGTGGAGATACGCCTCATGTCCGGCACGGGGCACTTCGTGATGATGGAAGACCCCGGCACGTTCAACCGCCTGCTGGAAGCTGCGGTCAGGGAGTTTGTGGGAGCGCGGGCGCCGGCGTAACCACGTTGTAGAGATCAATGTAGGGGCGGGATTGAAACCCGCCCCTACTACGCCTTTGCATTGACCGCTTTAGTGTATTCGCCCCGGCGAGCATGCCACCTCACAGCACGTTCCACCGCGGATGCCCGGCGGCCTCGGCCATGAGGTGGTCCACCAGCCAGTCACGCATCCCCGGCTCAATGTAGAACGTGGGACGGATCAGTTCGCTCTCGTCCTGCACCAGCCCCTCCTCCACCGCCCGCTTCGCCACGCCGGTGCCCGGCAGGATGCTGACGCCGATGCGCAGGTTGGCCATGGCTGGGTTCAGCCCCCGCAGGAAGGCCAGCTTCTTCTCCACCGTCTGCCGGGTGTCCCCCGGTTCACCAAACATCATGGTAATGGTGTAGTGCAGGTCGCCGCCCTCGCACATGCGGCAGGTCTCCGCCACCGGCTGCAGTTGCTCGTCCAGAGAACCGCCCTCGTGGGAGTCGCCCCGCAAGCCGCCCATCAACGTCAGCGCGCAGCCAGCTTGTTTCATCAGGCCGATGAGCTCAGCGTCGCAGCCGTATGGCGCCATCGGGGTATTCCAGTGCAAATCCATGTCCGCGTCAATCAAGGCGCGGCACAGGTCTTTGGCATGGGCCAGGGGGATGTTGAAGCCGTTGTCAATGAAGAAAACTTTGCGAAGGCCCAGGCGGTGGTATAAGTCTTTCACCTCCCGCACCACTTCCGGGATGGGCCGGATTACCCGCCAGGCCGCCGCCTCCTTCTGTGCTTCGGAGGCCGACGAGGGGTAGTTGAAGCTGCCCAGCTTGGTGAGCACCCCCAGGCCAAAGCCAGCCTGGGCGTACTTCTGCAGATCCAGGTCCTCCAGGCGGGGCGGCATGGAGAAAGAAGAGGCGCAGCGGCTCCCCTCAAACACCACCTGACCGTCCTCGCGGTAGACCATCCCCGTCAGATCACGGTAGCCCAACTCGCCCATTTCCAGCCGGTCGGCCAATGTTGCGAAGGTCTCCCCCGCGTCGCCGGCAATACCCAGGTCAGGCTCCAGGTAGCTGAAGCACTCCTTGGGCAGCAGGCTGAAGGCCGGGCCGCCGCAGACAATAGTGGCGTCGCAGAGGCTGCGCACCCGGTCAATGACTTCTTTGGTAGTCGGCAGCGCCCACTGGGGGTCCAGGTAGCTGTGGTTGCTCAGGTTGCGCAGGGAGATGCCCACCATCTGCGGCTGGAACTCCCGCACCACCGCCTCCACGTCGGCCAGGTAATCCTCGGAGAACATCAAGTCCAGCGCCTTCACCTGATGCCGCTCCCGGTCCAGATAGCCGGCCACGTAGGCCAACCCGATGGGCAAGGGCCGGGCATCCATGCGGCTCATCAGCCGGTGGTGGCGGTTGGTGGCAATCAGCAGGACGCGCATTGCTGCCTCCAGTAATCTACAAGTTGAATTGCGGCTATTATCGCCCACCGAAAGCCGTCTGGCAATGAGGTATAATGTTGCCCACATCCCGCAGTAGCCAGACCACCCAAGGATGGAGGGCTATGACCGAGCAGCGCACTCTCCTAACCGCCGAGGAGTTCTTCCGCCTCTACAGCAGCAAGGACGGCGACTTTGAGCTGGTGAAGGGAGAAGTGGTCGAGATGGCGCCACCAGGTTGGGACCACGGCGAGACTGCGGCCAACATCGCAAGCGCGCTGCGAACCTTCGCACGCCGGCATAACCTGGGACGCGTGGTAGTGGAAACGGGCTTCCGGCTGACATCGCAGCCCGACACGGTAAGGGGCCACGATGTGGCCTTCGTGAGAAGGGAGCGAGTGCCGGTGGGTGGTATGCGGGGATTCTTCTCAGGTGCGCCCGACCTAGCGGTGGAGGTGGTCTCACCCTCAGATACCGCCAGCGACATGGAGCAGAAGGTTCAGGAGTACCTCAGGAACGGCACGCAGAGGGTGTGGGTGGTGTATCCCGACAGCCGCCGCATCGAGGTCTACTCCCCCGATGGAACATCCCGCGGGTACCGCGAGGACACTGCCATTCAAGATGAGGAGCTTTTGCCCGGCTTCTCCCTTGAGTTGCGGGAAATCTTCAACTAGGAGGTAACCGCGTGGTTACGTCTTACCAGAGCATCGGTCAGCCCGTGAGCCGGGCGGAAGGCCCGGATAAAGTCACCGGCGCCGCCATTTACACCGCCGACCTGAACCTGCCCGGCCTGCTGGTGGGCAAGTGCCTGCGCAGCCCGTACCCTCACGCCCGCATCAAGTCCATTGACCCCAACTCAGTGGCGGCCGCCCGCCGGCTGCCGGGCGTGCACGCCGTGCTCACGGGCCGGGACATTCCCAACAACCTGGTAGGCCGCATGTTGCGGGACCTGCCCATGCTGGCCCAGGACGTGGTGCGCTTTGTGGGCCAGAAGGTGGCCGCGGTGGCCGCCGACGACAACGACATTGCCCAGGAGGCGCTGAACCTCATCGAGGTGGAGTACGAGGAGCTGCCGGCGGTGCTGGACCCGGTGGAGGCCATGGCCCCCGGCGCGCCGGTGCTGCATCCAGACTTCATGCGCTACGCCGGGCGGGACGGAAATCCCCAGATGCACCCCAACGTGTTGGCCCACGCCACCTGGGGCAAGGGCCGAGTTGAAGAAGGGTTCGCTCAGGCCGACCGTGTCTTCGAGCATACGTTTCGCACGCAACACCAGCACCAGGGGTACATTGAGCCTCACGCCACGGTGGTGTACCTGGACGACGCAGGGCGGGTGCAGGTGTGGGCCAACAGCAAGACCCCCTTCCTCCTGCGCCGCCAAATATCGGAGGGGATTGAGGTCCCGCAAGAGCAGATCCGGATCAACCCCATCAACATCGGCGGCGACTTTGGAGGCAAAGGCTCCTTCATGGACACCCACGTGGCCTACTGGCTGTCCAAGGCCACGGGACGCCCGGTGCGCATGGTGATGAGCTACGTTGAGGAGCTGATGGCCGCCAACCCCCGCCACCCGGCGGTGATGACCTTCAAGACCGGGGTGAAGCGGGACGGCGTCATCACTGCCCGCCAGGCCAAGTTCATCTTCGACAGCGGTGGCTCCGGCGGCTTCCGGCCCCAGAAAGGCACCGCCTTCGGCGTGGGCGGCATCGGGCCCTACCGCATGGAACACTGCCAGGTGGACACCTACATGGTCTACACCAACCGCACCCCCTGCGGGAACATGCGGGCGCCGGGCGGGCCCCAGTCTATCTTCGCCTCAGAAGCCCAGATCGACCTCATCGCCCGAGACATGGGCATAGACCCCTATGAGTTCCGGCGGCAAAACCTGGTGCGGGACGGTGAGGAGTCGCCCCTGGGCCACCACTGGCACCACTTCATGGGGCTGCCCACCCTGGAAGCAGCTATCCAGGAGTCGGGATACCCCAGTCCCAAGACCCTGCCTGCCGGCCTGAGTCGCGACGGCGGCGACTGGCAGGTAGGCCGCGGCATCTCCGTGTGCGAGCGGCATGTGGGGGCCGGCATCTCCACCGCCAAGGTATCGGTGGACACGGAAGGCACGGTCACCCTGTTCACTCCCCTGCAGGACACCGGCGCCGGCTTCTACACCGTGTTGCGTCAGGTGGTGAGCGAGGAGCTGGGCGTCCCCTACGACGAGATACGCCTGGTGCCCTGGAGCACCGACGACGCCCCCTTCGATTCAGGAGTGGGCGGCAGCCGGGTGACCCACGTGGGCGGCCAGGCGGTTTACGGCGCGGCCCGGGAGGTGCGCGCCCGGCTGACGGCCCTGGCCGCCGACCTCTACGGCTGGCCGGAGGACCAGATTGCCTTCAAGGACCGCCAGGTCAGGGCGCCGCGCCACCGGCCCGTAGCATTAGCGGATTTGGTGGCCCGGTCCGGCGGCCCGGTGGAAGGCGAATCCACCTATGAATCGGAACGCGACGAGGATTTGACCTGCTTTACCGCCCAGGTGGCCGAGGTGGCGGTGGACCGGGAGACGGGACAGGTTAAGCTGCTGCGCTTCACCACCGCCCAGGACGTGGGCACGGTGCTCAACCCCCAGGCCCACCAGGGCCAGATTGAGGGCGGCATTATGCAGGGCATCGGCTACGCCCTGATGGAGGAGATCAAGTACGAGGACGGGAAGGCCTCCACTCTGACCTTTGGCGAGTACAAGATGCCCACCATTGCCGACATCCCCGAGCTGCGCACGGTACTGGTGCAGAGCCACGGCGGCGGGCCGACTCCCTACGGCGGCAAGGCCATCGGGGAGCAACCCATTAGCTCGGTGGCGCCGGCCATCGCCAACGCCGTGCTGGACGCCGTGGGCGTGGGCATCAGAGAGCTGCCCATCACCGCGGAAAAGGTGCACCAGGCGTTGCGCCGAACGAAGGCCTAGCCCGTGGCAACGCCACGCCGCCGGACCCTAAAGGGCAAAATTGTTGGCCACTTCACCAAGACCCTGGGCGCGGGTCTCTTGCTGCTGGTGCCCATCGGCATCACCTACTTCATCCTGAAGCTCCTTTTCGACACGCTGGACGGCATTCTCCAGCCTGGCCTTGAGGCGCTGCTGGGCCGTCGCATCCAAGGGTTGGGCGCAGTCGCCATGGTTCTGCTAGTCTACGTGGTGGGCTTGTTGGGCGCCTTCTTTGTCGGCAAGCAGCTTATCCGCTGGGGCCAGGCCGTCCTGTTGAGAGTTCCGGTCATCAACACCGTCTACTCCGCGGCCAAGCAACTCATCGAATCGTTTTCCGGGAGCTCCACCACCGGGTTCAAGCGGGTGGTGATCATCGAGTATCCCCGGCCCGGCCTGTGGAGCATCGGCTTCCTTACTGGGGTCACCAAGGATGAGCACGACAACCCGCTGGCCATTGTCTATATCCCGACTGCGCCCACTCCCCAGTCGGGTTGGGTAGCAATCCTCCCCGTCACGGAGGTTTACGACACCGAGATGTCAGTGCAGGAAGCGGTGCGGATTGTGCTTTCCGGAGGCATCGTCGCCCCAGCCCAGATAAGCAAACGGCCCCTTATCCTGTGATGGCCGCCGGACGCCCAGCTGGGGATGTTATAATGTGGCAAACCAGGGACGTTAACAGGAAGTTTAGCGAGGAGGGAAGCCGCCATGCCACGAGTTGAGGGTCTGGGCCACGTGGGGGTTTACGCCAACGACCTCATGAAAATGCGGGATTTCTACACCCGGGTAATCGGGCTGAAGATTGCCGACGAGGACCTGGAAGGCCGGGGGATGACCTTCCTCAGCGCCAACCCCGAGTACGAGCACCATGAGTTTGTGCTGATGAAGGGCCGGGCCGCACCCGCCGACGCCAAGATAATCCAGCAAATCTCCTTCAAGGTTCCCAGCGTGGACGACCTGCGGGACTACCATCGCCGGCTGGTGAAGGAGAAGGTGAAGATCGACCGGGTGGTAAGCCACGGCAACGCCCTGGGCCTGTATTTCTTTGACCCGGAGGGCAACCGCATTGAGCTTTACTACAAGACCGGTTTCCCGGTGCCCCAGCCCCACGGCGACCTGATTAACCTGGAGGACTCCACGGAGGATCTGCTGGCTCAGGCTAGGGCCGCCATTCCTTAGTCGCAAACTCCGGCAACTCGCAGGGCAACAGTTAGGGGCGCCCCAGTGTGGTGGGGCGCCCCTAACTGTTGCCAACACCTGAGACGCGGCGGTTACGTCCCGCGCCGCGCCTGCTCCAGCTTCTCCATGGTGCCCGGCACCTTCCAGTCGATGTAGAGCACTACGTGATCCTTAATCGCTTGCTCCTGCGCGCGGCACACAATGCACTCGCGCTGGATGCACAGGCCGTGGCGCTGCCGCAGTTGCTGGCTTAGGGCATCCAGGGTTTGCAGCACCTGCTCACCGCCGGCGACGCCTGCCTGAACCGCCTGCCGCAGCGCCGCCAACTGGCCCGCAACCTGGTCCATTGCCTCAGCATACTCCCGCAGGCGGCGGTCTCCTTCATCCCTCCGGGCATCGTAGGGAATCCCGCTGGCGCGCAACGCAGAACCGTTCTGGCTGGCTCCCAACTCACTGCCGCAACTCTCGCACCGGTGGTGTCCAGTGGCCATCCCTGCACCTCAGCGCATAACTGGGCGACGCATGCGTCGCCCCCACATGTCCGCAAACTCGGTATTACTTCCCCCGCGTCTCGCCGGCGGGCTGGCTTGCCACCGCGTCCGGGCGCGCCGGGAAGCTGGGCTGGTACGGTTGCCCCACGTCTGCCGCGATAGCCGACTGCATGGCGCAGATGGCCACCTCTACCTGGCCGTCGTCGGGCTGGCGAGTGGTCAGGCGTTGCAGCAACAGTCCGGGATACGCCAGGGCTATGCCAAGCCACCCACTCTGGTGAGCGCCGCTGAAGCGGATAATCTCGTAGCTGATGCCCGCAATGACCGGCAGGAGCAGAATTCGAGAGAGAATCCGCCACTCAATGGATGGCCGTCCAACCAGGGAAAATACGACAATCGAGACCAGCACCACGGCCAGCAGGAAGGCGGTGCCGCAGCGTGGGTGCGGGGTAGGGAAGTTCCGGGCGTTGGCCACGGTGAGGGGAAGGCCCGCTTCCTGGGTATGCACCACCATATGCTCCGCCCCGTGGTAGGCGAATACCCGCCGGATGTCCCGGATGTGGCCGATGCCCCAGATGTACCCCAGCAGCATGACCAGCCGCACGGCGCCCTCAATCAGATTGCTGGCCAGGTCAGAAGGCACAAAAGAATCCAGCGCGCGGGCTACTAGCAGGGGAACCAGGAAGAATATGGCTATTCCTAATACCAGGGACACCGCCAGAGTAACCGCCAGCGCTGCGGAGGACATCTCATCTTGTGGGCTTTCGCCCTGGTTTTGATCTGATGGGGCGTCGGTCATTGCCAACTGAGCAGAACGATGCAGCGCCTTGATGCCCAGGGTGAGGGTCTCCGCCAGCGCCAGCGTGCCCCGCAGCAGAGGCCAACGGCGAACTCGACCAGTGTACAGGGGGTTAAGCGTCTCCTGGCAGGCGGTGATGCTGCCGTCCCGGCGACGCACGGCCAGACTGAAGTTGGTCCGGCCCCGGATTAAGACGCCCTCAATGACGGCCTGACCGCCGTAGGCAAACTTGGGAAGTTGAGCCAACACCGCCTCCGGCAAAAAAGTATCGAGGGCTTGGCGCCCTCGATACTTCCAGATTCAATGAGAGTCCAGGCCGCAGAACCTACTTGAGGCTGTACCGCCGCCGCAGGCGCTCCACTCGTCCCTGAGTGTCCACAATGCGCTGCTCGCCGGTGTAGAAGGGATGGCACTTGCTGCAAATCTCCACGCGCATGGCCTGCTTGGTGGCGCCGGTCTGAAACACGTTGCCACAGGCACAGGTTATCGTTGCGGTGTAAAACTTGGGATGAATCTCTGCTTTCATAGTTAATCCAGCTTACCTGTTTTAATCTGTTTAGACTTACGCGCCCGCGCCCACCGGGTAAACGCTCACCCGGCGCTTGGCGCCCGGCGCCCACTCGAATGTTACGTTACCCTCAACCAAGGCGAAGAGGGTGTAGTCCCGGCCCATGCCCACGTTATGGCCCGGGTGGAACTTGGTGCCCTTCTGCCGCACGATGATGTTGCCGCAGATGACGTGTTCGCCCCCGTAGTGTTTCACCCCCAAACGCTTGGCGACGCTGTCGCGCCCGTTGGTGGTGCTGCCGCCGGCTTTCTTATGCGCCATTGCTGCCTATCTCCTGCGCCGCGCGGGGGTCGCCGCGCCGACCTGAATGTCTTGAATCAGCAGTCGGGTGAAGTTCTGGCGGTGTCCCCGCATCTTGCGATACCGGGTCTTGGACTTGTACTTGAAGACGATGATCTTGCGGTCCCGATACTGGTCCTGGACTTCCGCCAACACCCGCGCGCCCTCCACTTGGGGGGCGCCGAAAGTCACCTGGCCGCCGTCGGATACCGCCAGCACTTCGCCGAACTCCGCCACCGCACCCACATCCAGCGGCAGCTTATCCACGTCCAGCACATCGCCAGGCTTAACGCGATACTGTTTGCCGCCAGTTCGAAAAATTGCGTAATCCATATCTACCTCGTCGGTTGATTCTAGGCTAGGCGGTGCTCCCTGTCAAGGTGAATACCCCGCATCGCGTGCCTCTTCCGCCAATGCTCCCTATCCAGTAACTGTTCAGAGTCGATGGGACTGGCTCTCCACCGGCGTCCCAAACCAGGCCGCTAATAGGTGCTGGCCAACAGTTCGACCATGCTCCTAGCCCCCTTCCTTGCCAGGAAGGGGGAAGAAATGGCATCTGGGGGACGCCCCCAGCCCCCCCC
>SHYG01000022.1 GCA_009692925.1 Dehalococcoidia bacterium | reverse complement strand
TGGGCAGGTGTTCCAAGAGGGGAGCACGGAGAGGGGTTTACTGGAACACCCAGCAGCATTATCATACGTGACAGGGACACGGGACTTTCGCGCGGTAGACTCTCTTATTTTGGCCTCATCGCTGTCCTGACGATGGGGACCACCTCAACTGGCCGCTTCCTGGTGCCTTGAGGGCTACGCCTCTGTTATAGTTCGAAGTCGCTGCTTTGGTTTTTTCTCCAGTTGTTTCCAGGCGGGCCGTCGGTGGCGGTTTGAGCTGACTACTGATGCATTACTCGCAATCTCAAGCAGGAGATTTCCGTGTTCCCCGGTATTCTCAGGCGTATGCGGGAGGACATTCGTACACGCCAGTACGTGATGACCCTCCACGCAGCGGAAGAACTGGATGAGGATGGTTTAACTGTCTTTGATGTGGAACGTGCGATCCTCATAGGAGAGATACAGGAGCGTCAGCGCGACAGAGTAACCGCGGAGTGGAAATACCGCGTCAGGGGGGAGGCATTTGACGGGAGTGCTGTGGACGTAATTGCTAAGATAAGTTTGATGGGCAAACTGGTTATCATCACTGCATACACATTGTGAACGCCTGGGAGTTAGAGATGGTATGTGATATTTGTGGGCAGGATTGTGCGCGCATCCGCAAAGTTGCCAGGACTTATGGCAAGGGAAAGAATTTGCTGGTAATAGAGAATGTCCCGGTGGTGAGTTGCCCTCATTGCGGAGAGAGCTACCTGACGGCAGAAACCCTGCACGAAATTGAGCGAATTAAACTACACCGAAAGAGCCTTGCTGTTGAACGCTCGTTGGATGTAGTCAGCTTTGCATGATTGAGGAAGGGGCGTATGCTACTGGCAAATCAGGTTCAGGATAAATAATGTTCCCCCTTTTCAAACGCAACCGGGACGAGAATAAGAAGCAGACGGTGCAAGCGGTGAAGCGCAGCCGGGAGCGGTGGTTTGGCCGCGTCCTGGGCCTGCTGGGCTCCCCCCGCCTGGATGACGCGGTGTGGGAGGAGCTGGAGGAGATTTTGGTGTCCTCCGACGTGGGCGTGGCGGCGTCGGAGCGCATTATCCAGGACTTGAAGGCCCAGGTGAAGGGCGGGCGCATTGACAATCCGGAACAGGCTTTTGAGCGGCTGAAGCAGTCCCTGGTGACGGCCCTTGAGTCGGGCGTGGCGCCGGATGTGTGGCAGGACGTGGCCGGGCAGACCACCCCCTACGTGGTGCTCATGGTGGGCGTCAACGGCGTGGGCAAGACTACCAGCATCGCCAAGCTGGCTCACCACTTCAAGCAGGCGGGCAAGAAGGTCGTGCTGGGCGCTGCCGACACCTTCCGCGCCGCCGCCGAGGAGCAGTTGGAGATTTTAGGCCAGCGTGTAGGCGTGGACGTCATCAGCCACCAGCCAGGGGCCGACCCCGGCGCGGTGGCCTTCGACGCCTGGCAGGCGGCCAAGTCCCGGGGGGCCGACGTGGTGATTATCGACACCGCGGGCCGGCTGCACACCAAGTCCAACCTGATGGAGGAGCTCAAAAAGGTCCACCGGGTGATCCAGCGGTTGGACCCTGCCGCGCCGCATCAGGTGCTCCTGACCCTGGACGCCACCACTGGCCTCAACGGCCTGGCCCAGGCGCGGGCATTCAAAGAGGCGGTGGGCTGCACCGGCATCTTCCTGGCCAAGCTGGACAGCACCGCCCGGGGTGGCATCATCCTGGCTATCAAGGAGGAGCTGGACCTTCCCATCCTGTTCATCGGCACCGGCGAGGGTCTGGGCGACCTGGCGCCCTTCGATGCCCGGGACTTCGTGGAATCGCTGCTGGCCCCCGTGGCCTGAGCCGGCCATTAACCAGTGGCAGATGTAGTCACCTGGCTTTTGGCCCTTGAGCTCCTGGGCCTGCTGGCTTTCCCCCTGGCCTTCGTCCTCTTCCGTCGCCTGCCCGACCGGGGCTTCACCCTGGCCAAGCCCCTGGCGCTGCTGCTCTTCGCCTACGTCTTCTGGCTATTGGGGCTGACGCATATTGTGCCCGCTTCTCGCTGGACCATTGCGGGTATCCTGGCGGCGGCGGCCCTGCCGGCGGGCTGGCTGCTGAGACGCCACGCCGCGGAGGTACGGCACTTCCTGCTGGCCCACTGGCGCACCCTGCTGGCGGCGGAGGCGGTGTTTCTTGGATTCCTGGCCCTGTGGCTGCTCTTGGTGTCCCAGTCTCCGGCCATCAACCACACCGAGAAGCCCATGGACTTTGCCTTCCTCAACGCCATCCTGCGCAGCGCTCACTTCCCGCCGGAGGATCCGTGGCTGGCAGGCCAACCCATCAGCTACTACTACTTCGGACATCTGATGATGGCCTTCCTAGTCAAGCTCACCGCCGTGCCCTCCAGCGTGGGCTACAACCTGGCGGTGGCATCCATCCCGGCGCTGACTGCCGCCGCCGCCTTCGGGTTGCTGTACAACCTGGTGCGCCTCTCCGGCGCGGGCCAGGTGCGGGCGGTGGCCTTTGGCCTGCTGGCGCCGCTGCTGGTGACGCTGATGGGCAACCTGGAGGGAGTGCTGGAGTTCGTCCATGTCCAGGGCTGGGGCAGCCAGGGCTTTTGGGACTGGGCCGGCGTCAAGGGTTTAGCCGCGCCGCCGCTGGGCGGGTCAGGCGGCGCGCTTTTCCCCGACGATTCCTGGTGGTGGTGGCGGGCCACCCGGATTATCGACGCCCTGGACGGGGGTCGCAGTCTGGACTACACCATCACCGAGTTCCCCTTCTTCAGCTTCCTCCTGGGGGATCTGCACGCCCACGTCATGGCCTTACCCTTCCTGCTGCTGGCGCTCTCGATGATCCTGAATTTGTTCCTTCGAGAAGATGCGCCAGGTCTGGGCTGGCTGCGCCGCGGCGGGTGGGAGCTGGGACTCTTGGCCCTTAGCCTGGGGGCGCTGGCATTCATCAACGCCTGGGACTTCCCGGTGCTGGCTGGCATCCTGGGCGCAGTGGTGTTGGTGCGGAGCCACGCCCATCGAGTCCAGGACGCGGCCACGCCTCAGGTCATCAGGCAGGCCGTTGCTCTTTTCACCGGCGCGGTCTTGGATACCGGAGTAGTGCTTGTGCTGGTGCTGGCCGTGGCAGTGTTATTATTCCTTCCCTTCTATCAGAGCCTAAGCAGCCAGGCCAGCGGCGTTCTGCCGGTGGTGGGTGTTAGCACGCGGCCCTGGCACTTCCTTCTGGTCATGGGTGTGCCTGCGCTTCTGGCGGCGTCTTTGGTGCTGCGGCACATGGGGCGCCGCGCCCGACCTGTCCTGGCCGACGCCCCGGTGGCGCTGCTGCTTCTGGTAGCGTTGCTCGCCCCCTTGGTGATGTGGGCGGGATTGGTGTTTCCCTTCACCCTGTTGACGAACGGTTCTGGGGACGGGGGCCTCCGGGTGGCGGGCCGGGCTTTCTTGATACTGCCTGCGCTGACCCTGGCTGGGGTTGCCGGCTTCAACGCCTTTCAGCGCGCCCGCCCCGGCCAGCTGTCGCCGGCTGCCGCCTTCCCCCTGCTGCTGGCGGCGGCGGCTTTCTGCCTGCTGGCCGGCGCCGAGCTGTTCCGGGTGGTGGACTTCTTCGGCAATCGCATGAACACGGTGTTCAAGCTCTACTATCAGTCCTGGCTGCTGCTGGCCCTGGCCGGGGCCTACGGCATCTACTACTGGCAGGCCCACCTTCCGGCCCGGCCGGGCCTGCGGCTCCCGCACTACAGTTGGGTTGGCGCGGTGGCGCTGCTGGTGGCGGTGTCACTATACTATCCCGTGGGCGCCGCGCTGGACCGGGCAGAGGGCGCCGGAACGCTGGCCGGAACTCTGGATGGACTGGCGTTTCTGCGCCGTGCCGACCCTGCCGAGCACCAGGCCATCCAATGCCTGCGCGACCAGGCGCCTTGGGGGCGTTTGGTGGAGGCAGTGGGCGACGATTACTCGGACTATGGACGCATCTCTGCCAGCACCGGCCTGCCCACGGTCTTGGGCTGGAAAGGCCACGAGTTGCAGTGGCGCGGCGACGGCCGGCTTCTCGCGGGCCGCGAGGCGGCGGTGGCCCGGATCTACCAGAGCGGCGATGCCATTGAGGTGCGCGGGCTGCTGGACGAGTACCGAGTCCGGTACGTCTATTTGGGAGACCGGGAGCGCGCCAGCTATGGCAGCCCTCGCCTGGGAGGGTTGGTTGGCTTGCTTAGACCCATTTTTGCCCAGGGGAGCGTAGTAGTTTACGAAACGGTGGGAGTATCCGAGCCCTTTGACTGCCAGCCCTGAACGACGTGCGCGTCCTCTGCGACTTCCGCGTTTTCTACTGATGAAAGCGCGGCCTGACTGGTTCGGCCTGAGCCTGCTGGGGCTGATGCTGCTGGCCCTGGCCTTGCGGCTGTGGGAGCTGGGCGACCGGACCATGCACTACGACGAGGCCATCCACATCCAGTACGCCTGGCGTCTGGCCAACGGCGAGGGGTACATCCACTCGCCCTGGATGCACGGCCCGTTCCAGATTGAAACCGTCGCCCTCATCTTCCGCGTCCTGGGCGACACCGACTTCACCGCCCGCCTGCTGTACGTCGTCTTTGGCGCCGCCCTGGTGGGATTGCCCTGGTTCCTGCGAGAACAGCTGGGCCGGGCCGGCGTCCTCATGGCGGCGGCGATGCTGGCGGTGTCGCCGGCCCTGCTCTACTTCAGCCGATTTGGCCGCAACGACATTTTGATGGCCTTCTGGGCTTTGGCCCTGTTGACCCTCCTGTGGCGGTATGCGGTCGAAGGCAAGGACCGCTACCTTTACCTGGCCGCGGCGGTGCTGGCGTTCATGTTTGCCACCAAAGAGACGGCGTACATCGTGGCGCTGAGCCTGGGAGCCGTGGCCTTCGTCCTGGCCCTGCCCGACTTGGCGCCGCTGGCCCTGCGCCGGCGTCGCCTGGCAGAGCTGGACGGCGCCGCGGGATTCCTGGTGCTGATGGTCACATTAACGCTGCCCCAGTGGTCTGCCCTGGTGGCCCTGTTGCAGGGCCTGATGGGCCTCACCCTGGCTATGGCGGAAGGCGCGGGCACGGGCGTGGTGGGAGGGCCGCAGTGGGGGGCGCCCTTTATATCCCTGCCGGTGCTGGCGCTGCCCAGGTGGTCCCACGCGCTGGCGGTGGCTTTGCTGGCCGCCGGGCTGGTGCTGGCGAGCCGACGGCGCGGGCCGGGGTTGACTCCGGCGGTGTTGGCCGCCACGGTGATGGCGCCCCTGCTGGCGGCGGCCGCCGCGGCCTGGGCGCTGTTTCGCCCCCTGGGACATACCCTGTCCTGGCCGGGCGCAGGACGGCTCGACTGGGTGGTGGCGGCGTTGCTGGCGGCGGCGTGCTTGGGGGTTCTGGTTCGTCGCCGCTGCCCCTGGAAATGGGGAGCTGCCCTGGTGTTGGCGCCGCCGCTCCTGACACTACTGTACGCGGCGCTGTTCACGCCCCTCCTGAACGTCAGCGGGCTGGTCAACAACATCCTGCCCCCGGGAGTTCGGGTGGACACCGCCGGCAATCTGCTGCCGGTGAACTATCTGGTGGCCGGCGGCGTGCTGGCGGCAGCGATTCTAGTCTCGGTGGGCCTGGGCGTGGCCTGGCGAGGCGGCGTGTGGCTGATCTGCGCCGCCATCTTCTACGGCGTCTGGGTTGTCCTGTACACCACCGGGTTCTCCAACTGGGCTGGCCTGTTCACCGGGTCATGGCAGGGGATGGGATACTGGGTCGCCCAGCAGGAGGTGGCCCGGGGAAACCAGCCCTGGTACTACTATCTGGTGGGACTGTCGGTGTACGAGGCGCTGCCGGCGGTGTTTGGCGCTCTGGGGGCGTTCCACTTCCTGAAGAAGGGCGACGTCTTTGGCTTGGCGCTGGCGGCCTGGTCGGGGCTGACCCTGATGGCCTACACCCTGGCCAGCGAGAAGATGCCCTGGCTGCTGGTTAACGTAACGTTGCCCCTCATCCTGCTGGCGGGCAAGTATCTGGGCGACCTGGTGGAGCAAGCGCGGTGGCGGACAGTGCTGCGGCGGGGCCAGGCGCTCCTGCTGGTGCTGCCGCCCCTGGCTGCGGCGTGCCTGGTGTACTTCGCTTACGCCTTCACCGGCGCCACTGCTGAGTTGGGGCTGGTTTCCTGGGGCGCGCTGCTGGCGGCGGCGGTGCTGGCCATCGCGTCGGCCTGGTTGCTGGGGCTGCTGGCGGCGCCCAGGCGTGGTGTTGCGTTGATTGGGCTGGGCATGGCGGCGCTGCTGCTGGGCTACGGTGTTTGGGCCGCGGTGCGGGTGGTTTACACGGTGGACGACTCCAGCAAGGAAGTCATGTTCTACGCCCAGGGCAGCGCGGATTTGCAGGCTACGGTGAGGGAATTAACCGAGCAGGGGCTGCTCCAGCCGGGCCAGGCTGGGGTAGTGACGATGGACTACGATCTGTGGTTCCCGCTACAGTGGTACGTCCGGCACACCCAGAAGGCGGGCCTAGTGCGGTTTGCCTGCTTCAAACCAGAGGATGAAGCCGGATGCAGCCCGCCCAAAGCGGCAGACGATGTGGCTGGGTTCCTGGTCAGCGCGGACCACCAGCGCAGTTTGGGCAGCCTGGAAGGATACCGGATGGCAGGGCCCTTCCGGAACCTGCTGTGGTTCCCCGAGACCTACCGGCGTCCTGCTGAGAACCGGCAGTCGGAAGGCCCGGTGCAGGAGCTGGACCGGGACTTGGAGGTTTTCCAGCAATCGGCGGTCAGCCGTCGCGCCTGGCGCAGCGTGCTGGACTATCTGCTCTTCCGCCGCCTGACTCAGGACTGGTTCTTCTCCGAGTACTTCACCTACGTGCGGGAGTAGCAGGCTTGACTATTCTAGGGCATCACTGATTTCCACACTGGATGGTCGAGCCGTTGGCTGGCAAACCGCAGGCATGCTGAGATGTCCTCGGGCTCAAGATCGGGCAGTTCCGCCAGAACTTGGTCTGCCGTGAGGCCGCTGGCCAGGAGGTCCAGTACATCGGTCACACGGATTCGCATGGAACGGACGCACGGCCGGCCGCCGCACTGCTGGGGGTCCCCTGTGATGCGTTCAGCTAAAGTTGACATTTCGCCCCGCCTGCTAAGAATGATATGCATTATAATTGGTGGCCAGCAATTCTGCTGTGAGGTTTGGTCTATTGCGCTGGTATAACTGGCGGGCTTTGGCGGCGATTCTCATTGGCGTTGGCCTGCTCGTTCTATTGGTGGTTCAAGTTAGTTTGCCAGAGGTCATCGCCGCCCTGGCGGGGGTCAACTACCTTTACGTGGTGCCCGCCGTGGCACTCTACTTTGGGGCGGTGTACTTCCGGGCGCTGCGGTGGCGCTACCTCCTTACTCCGGTGGGAGTATTTCCCGTGGGCCGGCTCTACCCGGTGGTGGTCATCGGCTATGCGGCCAACAACCTGCTGCCGGCCCGGCTGGGCGAGCTGGTGCGGGCCTACCTCCTGGCCCAGCGAGAGGCGTGCAGCGCCGGCGCCGCCTTGGGCACCGTGGCGGTGGAGCGGTTGTACGACGGGCTGACCCTGCTGGCCTTTGCCGCGGTGGCGGGCCCGGCCCTGGTGCTGCTGGGAGCGTTCCGCGCGGCGCCTGCCGGCGGGTTGGGCAAGCCGGAATTGGCGCTGGCCGCCATCACCGTGGCCATATTTCTTTCGGCGTTGGTGTTCCTGACCATGGCAGCCTCTCCCCGATTCCAGGGGTTGCTCCAATTGGCACTGAGACTGGCGCCCGGCCGCTTCAGGCCCAAGGCGGCGGGTTTGGCCGGGCGGTTCATCCAGGGGTTGCTGGTGCTGAACTCCCCGCGCAAACACCTGGCGGTCTTCCTGCTGTCGCTGCCGGTGTGGCTGCTGGAGGGGGCGGTATACTACCTGGTCATCTACGCCTTTGGCATCCAGCACGCCTTTCCGTCCGTGGCAGTCCTGGTTCTGGTGACGGCGCTGGTCACCGCCACCTCCAACTTGGCCACGGCGCTGCCTGCATCCATAGGCGGCATCGGCCCCTTCGAGGTGGTGGCCCAGCAAACCCTGGTGGCGTTGGGCGTGGGCGCATCGGTGGCCGCCGCCTACGCCGGGTTCCTGCACCTGGTGGCGCTGTGGCTGCCGGTGAACCTGGTTGGGCTGGCTTTGCTGTGGAAGCAGAACCTGTCCCTGGGCCGCCTGCTGCGTCCTTCGGCTGAAGTTCTTCATCCCAAGGGAGATGCGCCGTGAGGCTTTGGGAGGACGCATGAAAGTCGGAGTAATTGGCGGCGGCGCGGCGGGACTGGCGGCGGCCCACGAGCTGACCAAGCGGGGCCACCGGGCGGAGGTGTTTGAGCAGGCGCCCTTTCTGGGAGGCCAGGCCTCCACCTTCCCCGTGGGCGGCGGACGACTGGAGCGCGGCTATCACCACCTGTTTGTCAGCGACCGGGACATGGTGGAGCTGATCCAGGAGCTGGGGCTGGGAGACAAGCTGGCCTGGCTGGAGTCGCGGGTGGGCTTATACCACGGCGGCAAGGTCTGGGATTTCAGCACGCCGGGGGACTTGCTGCGGTTTCGCCCGTTGTCGTTGCTGCAACGCTTCAGAGTGGGGCTGTGGACCATGGCGCTGCAAAAGACCGCCCGCTGGCAGAAGTACGAGGGTGTCACTGCCCGAGTCTGGCTGGAGCAGCACATGGGGCGCCGGGCCTGCCAGGTGATTTGGGATCCGCTGCTGCGGGGCAAGTTTGGGGAGCACTTCGACCAGGTGGGCATGGTGTGGCTGTGGGGCAAGTTCGCTCTGCGGGTGGCTTCGCGGGAGAGCCGCTTTGGCCGCGAGAAGCTGGGCTACCCCCTCTGCAGCTTCGGCGAGGTGTTTGACCGGCTGGGGGAGCGCGTGGTGCAGCAGGGCGGGCAGGTGAACCTTTCGGCGCGAGTCCAGCGCATTGTTGTGGAGGATGGCGTGGCCGGGGGTTTGGAGGTGACGCTGCCCGGCCAAAGCGCGGAGCGGCGCGACTACGACGCGGTCATCGCTACCACGCCGTCCTACGTGTTCACGCGCCTGGCGCCGCCGCTGCCCGCCGAGTACCAGCAGCGGCTGGAGCGCGCCCGGTACCTGGCCGCCGTGGTGGTGGTGCTGGTATTGGACCGCCCCCTGTCGCGTTTCTACTGGATGAACATCGCCGACCGCAGCATTCCCTTTGTGGGGATCATCGAGCATACCAACCTGATTGACTCGGCGCTGTACGGGGGCCGGCACATCATCTACCTGACCAACTATCCTGACCGGGACAGCGAGCTGTACCGCAAGAGCGGCGAGGAGCTGGTGGCGGAGTTCACGCCGCATCTTAAGAAGATTAACCCGGAGTTTGATGCCTCCTGGATCCTGGAGCAGTACCATCACCGGGTGGACGCCGCCCAGCCGATAGTGGGCGTCAACTACAGCCAGCAGATACCTGATCTACGTACTCCCATCAAGAATCTGTACCTGGCCAACACCACGCAAATCTATCCGGAGGACCGTGGCACCAACTACTCGGTGCGCCTGGGACGGCGGGTGGCCCGCCTAGTTCTGGAGGACCACGCCGGGGGGTGAGCGCCGGCAAGGTTGCAAAATCCGGGGGGATGGCTAAAATGAGGGCCGTACCTAACTTGGCGCCCGTGGGAGAACAGACTGTGTCCAAGAAATTGTCCAACTCGACCAACCCCAACTCGTCCAACAATGAAGCCGCCGGTCAGTCCCGCCGGGGCTTTCTGCTCAAGCTGGGGCTGGGCGCCGGCGTGCTCGGCGCGCTGGCCTTGCCCCTGGCCGGGCGGGGCCGCCACAAGCCTGCGGAGGCCTCCCCGGAGTTCCCCGGCCCAGACTCCATCTTCCATCCGGCCCAGGACCCCCGCCAGGACCCCCGCCGCGGCTAGTCCGGCTAGCGCCGCCGAAACTCCCGCTCCATCTGGTACTCCGTAAGGTGAATCATGGTGGGGCGGCCGTGGGGGCAGGTGTGGGGGTTGTCCGTGGCCTCTAGCTGCTCCAGCAGGGCGCGCATCTCTGATTCACTCAGGGTTTTGCCCGCCCGGATGGCGCTGTGGCAGGCGATGGACGCCGCCAGGGCGTCCTCCTGGGCGGTCATTGCGCCGTCCAGGGCCGCCAGGTCCAGCACATCCTTCAGCGACTGGGCGGGGTCCTTGCCCCCCATGACGCTGGGCAGCGCCCGCAGCAGGTAGCTGCCCTCCCCAAAGGATTCCACCTGGAACCCGTAGCCTCGCAGCCGGTCGCCGCTGGCGCGCATCAGCTCCGCCTGCTGGGGGGTCAGCTCCACCACCACCGGCTCCAGCAGCCCCTCCATTGGTGGAGACGCAGACTGCGACAGCACCTGATCGGCACGGCGCCGCAGTTGGTCGAAGAGCACCCGCTCGTGGGCGGCGTGCTGGTCTACCAGGTACAGGCCCTGGGGCCCTTCCGCCACGATGTAGGTCTGCTTCACCTGTCCCACCACTTTGAGGGCGGGCAGGTCCTGGCGCGGGCCGGCGGCGCCGGGGGGAGGGGGGAAATCCCCCCTGTCCCCCCTTTGCGAAAGGGGGGCTGGAGGGACTTCGCCAGGTCCATTCCCAGCCCGGCTCCAGAAGGAATCGGAGGCCGCCGCCGGCACGGCCTGGGACTGGCGGCCTGCGGCGAAGGCCGATCGTCCGGCCAGGGGCACCGGCGTTTGGGCCACCAGGGCGGCCCGCACCGCCCGCTGCAGGGCGGCGTAGACGCGGCGCTCCTGGTGGAACCGCACCTCCCGCTTGGAGGGGTGGCAGTTCACGTCCACCTGGTCGTAGGGCAGGGTCAGGTTGAGCACGGCAACGGGGTAGCGCCGCTCCGGCAGCAGGTCGTGGTAGGCCTCCTCCACGGCGAAGGCCAGCAGACGGTTCTGCACCCACCGGCGGTTGACGAAGAAGGTCATGTAGCTGCGGTTGGCGCGGTGCAGGCTGGGGGCGCTGGCAAACCCCGCTACTTGGTACCCGGCCTCCGTATCCTCGCCGCGCACCTCCAGCATCCCTGCGGCCACCTCGGCGCCGTACACCGCCAGCAGGGCCTCCGCCGGACGTCCGTTGCCGGGGCTGGACAGGCTGGATCGCTCGTCCACCACCAGCTGAAAGCGGATGGCGGGATAGGCCAGCGTGTAGTGCGCCACCAGCTCGTGAACGCGGCTAGCCTCCGCGGAGGCGGAGCGCAGGAACTTGCGGCGGGCGGGCACATTGCCGAAGAGGTCTTCCACGGTGACGGAAGTGCCGGGCGGACTGCCCTGGGCGCCGTCGCGGAGCTTATGCCCCCGGTCCAGCTCCAGCCGGTAGCCGGTGTTGTCGTGGTGCGTCCGGCTGATGATGGTCAGCCGGGAGACCGCGGCGATGCTGGGAAGGGCCTCGCCCCGAAAGCCCAGGGTTGCGATGGCGCCCAGCTGTTCAGTGGTTTGCAGCTTGCTAGTGGCGTGGCGCTGAAAGGCCAGCTCCACTTCAGAGGCGGGAATGCCTGAGCCGTCGTCGGTGATCCGCACCAGCTCCAGGCCGCCGCTCCGCAGCTCGACGGTGATTTGGGAGGCTCCGGCGTCCAGGGAGTTCTCCAGCAGTTCTTTGACCACCGACGCCGGGCGTTCCACCACCTCGCCGGCGGCGATCTGGGCGGCCAGGGCAGAAGGCAAGACCTGGATGGGCATGAGCGACACCTGGATCCGGTTTCTCCCCCTTACCAAGGGAGGGACTTCTTAGCAGGGTGCTGAAAAAGGGGTCGACGGCCCCAACTTGTCCCAATTTTCGTATCTGAGAGTCCGTCCATTTTTCGCAAGATCGGGGTTTTTCAGCAGCCTGTTAGAGCGCTTAACAAAATCGAAGTTGACCGAGACGCACCCCCATCCTAACCTTCCCCCTCGAAGGGGGAGGATTAAGGTGGGGATGAAAAGCCCCGCCAGGGCAGTTCGCCAGGGTTTTCAGGCACGCCAATTAGAACAGCGGCAGGACGGTCCCCTTGGCGCGGTACTGGCGGTCTTCCGAGCTGCCGGACTGGGCGAAGTCGCAGACGACGCGGTAGATGCGGTCCATCTCCTGATCCACGGTGCGCTGGAAAAAGTACGGGGGCACCCACACTCCGCCGAAGGCAGCGACAATCTCCGGGTAGTCGTCAATGACGAACTCCGGCTCAAAGGGCACGCCCAGCTCCGCCAGACGCTCGTGAAAGTGGTCGGTTGGCTTCCGGTACACGCCGCTGAAGTAGTCCTGCAACTTGTGCTTCTCCACCACTTCCCAGCGCTCGCCCACCCCGGACCATAGGTACAGCTCGTGGGCATCGGCCTTCAGCTTGTCGAGGGTGTCAAGAGTCCCGTGCCTCAGCGTATTATCCAGTCCCAGGATGGTGTAGTCGCAGTCGAAAAAGATTTTCATGAGCGGCCGGTCGGTCCCTCCCGCAGATTCGCCAAACCGTAAATGTACCTAACACATATCGTAGCACACCCAACGAATAAAGCCCAAATGCCAGCTAGCTTTGGGTTAGAGCTGCCTCCACCGCCTTGGGGCTGGCCCCCACCAGCAGTTGGCCGCCAATGCGGACTAACGGGCGTCGGATAAGCCGCGGCTCCTTCAGCATCAGTTCCAGCATCCGCGCCTCGGACAGCTCCTGATCCGCCAGCCCCAACTCTTTCAGGCTGGGGCTGCGGCGCGCAAAAAGCTGGGCCAGTCCGCCCAAGGTCGCCAGCTCCCGCACCTCCGCCTCGCTAAGGGGTTCCTTGAAGAAATCCCGCTCCTGCACGGTCACGCCCCGTTGTAAGAGCAACTCTCTTACCTTGCGGCAGGAGGATCAACGGGCCCACCAGTAGAGTGCCGCCTGCTGCGCCATGTGCGTCTGCCTCCGGTACCGGATGCCGGTGCTATTCTACCGGCTGCCGGGGATGGGAGGAAGGCCCCGTTACATATATATGACAGCTTGTCAACGCAAGGGTAGGGGCTGACCGCGGTCCGCCCCTACGGGATGCTGCCGCCTGGCTGCGGGGAGTGGGTTAGCCGGCTTCGTCGCTCTTGCGGGCCTGCTCTTGTAGCTGGTACAGCTTGTTGATGGCTTCTAACGGCGTCAAGTTAGCCACGTCCAGGGCCAGCACCGCCTCCAGCAGCTTCTCCCCCGCCGGGGCCGCGCGGAACAGGCTCAGTTGGGCCGCCGCCGCGCCGTGCCGCCGCCGTTTGCTGCCGGCAACTCCGGCAATTGCGTCGGCTCGCGGGCGCTGCTCGAGCTCGGCCAGCACTTCCCAAGCGCGGTTCACCACCGACCGGGGCAGTCCCGCCAGCTGGGCCACGTTCACCCCGTAGCTGCGGTCCGCGCCGCCCGGAATAATGCGGTGCAGGAACACCACCCGCCCCTCCTCCTCCGCCACCGCCACGCTGAAGTTGCGCACGCCGGGCAGGGTGGCCGCCGCGTCGGTGAGCTCGTGGTAGTGGGTGGCGAAGAGGGTCTTGCAGCCGAGCCGCGGGTGGTTGTGCAGGTGCTCAATCACCGACCGGGCGATGGACAGTCCGTCGTAAGTGCTGGTGCCCCGGCCAATCTCGTCCAGAATCACCAGGGACCGGGACGTGGCCTGGTTCAGGATGGCGGCGGTCTCCACCATCTCCACCATGAAGGTGGACTGGCCGGTGGTCAGGTCGTCCTGCAAACCCACGCGGGTAAAGATGCGGTCCACCAGGCCAACCGTCGCTTCCGACGCCGGGACAAAGCTGCCCACCTGGGCCATGAGGGTGATGATGGCGGTCTGGCGGATGAAGGTGGACTTGCCTGCCATGTTGGGGCCGGTGAGGACAATGAGGCGGGCATCGTCGTTGGACAGGGAGATATCGTTGGGCACGTAGCTGCCCGGCGGAAGCACCCGCTCCACCACCGGGTGCCGCCCGTTCTTGATGACGATGGCGTTGCCCAAATCCAGCCGGGGCCGCACGTAGCCGTGGCGCACCGCCACCTCCGCCAGGGCGGCGAACACATCGCACTGGGCCACCGCAACCGCCAGCTGGCTGAGCGCCGCGACGGACTGGGAGATCTGGCCGCACACCTGCCGGTACAGAGACCGCTCTAGCTCGTCCACCCGCTCCCGGGCGTTGAGCACCAGGGACTCGTACTCCTTCAGCTCCGCGACGATGTAACGCTCCCCGCCGGTCAGGGTCTGGCGCCGGATGTAGTCCGGGGGCACCTGGGCCAGGCTGGCCTTGCTGACTTCAATGTAGTACCCGAAGACCTGGTTGTACCCCACCTTGAGGCTCTTGATGCCGGTGCGCTCCCGCTCTCGCGCCTCCAGGCTGGCGATGAACTGGCGGGCGTTGCGGGAGGCGGCTTTCAGCTCGTCCAGCTCGGGAGAGAATCCCTCCCGGATGACGGTGCCCTCGCCCACCTGCCCCCCTGGCTCTGGGGCGATGGCCTGCTGAATCAGGTGCGCCGCCTGGGGCACGGTGGCCATCTTCCGGCACAGCCAGGCCATGGGGCCGTCGCCGTTCCCGAGCCGTGCTGCTAGGTGACCGGCGGCGGTCAGACCCGCCTGCAGCGCCAGCAACTCGCGGGGTGTCACGGTGGCGGCCTGGATGCGGGCCAGGATTCGCTCCAGGTCGGGCACTTGCCCCAGCAACGACCGAGCCTCGGTGCGGCAGAAGGCGTCGTTGAAGAAGTAGCTCACGGCGTCCAGCCGCTGCTCCAGCGCCGCCAGGTCCAGCAGCGGCTGGCCCAGCCATCGGCGCAATAATCTCGCGCCCATGGGGGTGCTCGTCAAGTCCAGAGCCGCCAGCAGGGACAGTTGACGGCCCTCGCTGCGCCCCGCCTGGAATAGCTCCAGGTTGCGGCGGGTCTGCGCGTCCAGGGTCATGTAGCTGGCGGTGGAGTAGGTGTTCGGGGGCGCAAGCTGAGTGCGGCCCGCCCGCTGGGTGCGGCTCAAGTAGGCCATGATGGCCCCGGCAGCCCGCACCGCCAGGGGCAGCCCGGCGCATCCGAAACCCTCCAGGGACAGCACCTGGTAGTAGTCCAGCAAGGCCGCTTGGGCCGCAGCCAGGGCGAAGTCCAAGTCTGGCACTGGGGTGATTGGGTAACTCGACGGCGACCGGTCCGCGCCAGGCAGGGGCGAGGCATTCCTCGCCCCCGCGCTGTGTTCGGGGACCAGCACCTCCGCCGGGGCGATGCGTTCCAGCTCCAGGGCCAGATGATCGCTGTCCATCTGGGTGACCGCGAACTCGCCGGTGGTGATGTCCACGTAGGCCAGTCCGGCCCAAGCCTCTTCTTCCACCACGGCGGTGAGGTAGTTGTTGGTCTTCTGCTCCAGCAGGGCGGGCTCCAGCACCGTGCCGGGGGTCACCACCCGCACCACGTCCCGCTCCAGCAGGCCCTTAGATGTGGCAGGGTCGCTGAGCTGCTCGCAGATGGCAACCTTGTGGCCCTTGCGAATCAGCCGGGCCAGGTACGGCTCCAGGGCGTGAGCCGGCACCCCGGCCATGGGCGTCTTGGCGTCCTTGCCCATGCTGCGGGCGGTGAGGGTAATCTCCAGCTCCCGGGCCACCAGGCGGGCGTCGTCGTCAAAGGCCTCGTAGAAGTCGCCCAGGCGGAACAGGAGGATGGCGTCGGGGTAGGAGTGCTTGATGTTCAGGTATTGGCGGCGAATGGGCGTCAAGGCAACCCCGGCTTGTTGGCGGCTGACGCCATTCTACCTTACCCAGCGCCGTGGGAGAACCGATGATTGACAGTGTGTTTCAATCTCGGCCAGCCCGTAGGGGCGCACCTGCGTGTGCGCCCTGGCTGGGGTGCAGCGCCCAGGGCAGACACCCTTCGGCGCGGCTCAGGGCAGGCTCCGGTCTGCCCCTACGGGGGACGGGGTGGGGCGACCTTCTCCCCCCTTGATTCAGGGGCTGGAACAAGAGGCAGGTGCGTCCCGATCGCATGCCTCGCCCCTACGCTGTGGGCAGATGCAGGTAGGGGCGGGTTTTAAACCCGCCCCTACGGCGTAGCAGAGGAATTGCTCGAGCGGGTTAACCCTTCCAGAAGCGCTCTTCAGTGAACCGCCACCCCTTGGGGGTGACGCGCTCCTTGGCGTCGGAGATCATGCCGGGGTGTCCGCAGGCGTAGATCAGGGTGTCATCCTTGGGCAGCTGGAACTTTTCCAGGTACTCCTCAACGATGGCGTTAATCCGCCCGGTGACTCCCGTCCAGCCGGCGTTGCGGGCCTCTTTGGGCCGGCTAACCGAGGCCACGAACAGGATGCTCTGGGGGTGCTGCGCGGCCAGGGTGGCCAGCTCTTGGTCGTAGACCAACTCGTCGTAGTAGCTGGCGCCCTCCAGTATGTAGAAGTGATGGTGGCCGGGGCTGCCCCGGTGCAGGTAGTCCCGCACCATGCTCACCGAGGGCGCTACGCCGGTGACGGTGGACAGCATCAGGTGGTGGTGTACCTTGGTGTCCATGACGAAGATGCCCTTGGGCCGGGGCCGTAGGGACACGGTGTCGCCGACTTTCAGCTTCCACAGCAGGGGGGTTAGCTCCCCCTCGGGCACCAGCTCCACGAAGATTTCCAGGCACGGCTCGTGGGGCGCGGACACGATGGAGTAGGCGCGCTCTATGCCGTCCAGGCCCAGGGTGCAGTACTGGCCGGGCTTGAACTTCAGGGGCCCCTGCTCCGGCTCCAGCTTAATCACCATCAGGTCGTTGGTGATTTCCCGCCGCGACACCAGCTTGGCCCTGGGCAGGCCGGCGGTGCGGTCTGCCCGCGCTCCTTGTTCCTGTTGCGTTGCCATATCTCGCTAACTCGACTCCCTGCAAACCATTATCGGCACTACTTGGCGCCACCAGTATGCCATGAGCATGTTTCTAAATCGTTACTCATTTCGGCCCTGGGTTGGAGGGTATCCGCCCCTCAGTTTACGACGAGCCGCACCCGGCCTGCCTCACACTTTCGTGACCTGGGCCGGCACAATGTCCAGGCCCGGCGCCCGGGACATGGGGTCCAGGTCCTCGCTGGCCTGCAAGTCCACCGCCATTTGGCCGAACAGGTAGGTGGTGGATACCACCCCTGGCGGGACGGCGCCGTCCAGCTTGGCGATTCCGGTGAAGCGCCGGCCCGAAGCGCTGGCCTCCACCAGGTCGCCCTCGCTGATGCGCCGGGCGGCGGCGTCGGCGGGGTTCAGCTGCACCCACTCTTCCCGCTGGATGCGGTTGACCTTGCCCTTGACCACCTGCACCTCCCGCTGGGACTGGAGCAGCACCCGGCCCGGCGCCCACCACAGGGGGTATTCCGCAGGCTTGGGCAGCGCAACGGCCCGGAACTGGGGCGCCGGCGGCTGGGCTTTGCCGTTGGGGAACCCGTCCCGATACAGCATAGGCGTAGATGCGCCGTCCGGCGCGGCGCAGGGCCACTGGAGGCCGCGGCGCTCCTTGCCGGTGTACAGCGCCTGGGTGGGCTTGGGGTCCTTGACGGCCACTGCGCCCGCGCCTTGGCCTGGCACCAGGCCCGTTGCTGCTGGGATCAACAGGTCCGACCGCAGCACCTGGACCGCCGCCGGCTCCAGCCGCGGGTAGGACACGCCGGCGTAGATGGGCATGGCCCGCGCCATCTCCTCCATCACCGCCGCGGCGGAGGGAAAGTCCAGGCCGGTGACGCCCATGCGCCGGGCAAGTTGGCCCAACACCCAGCCCTCTGCCTTGGCTTCACCCCTCTTGGGGTGCATGCTGGGCTGCAGCCGCTGGATTCGGCGTTCCAGGTTGGTGCAGGTGCCGTGCTTCTCGGCAAAGGTACTGCGGGGCAGCACCACGTGGGCCCGCTGGGCCGCGGGGCCCAGGAAAGTGTCCACCACCACCAGAAACTCCAGGCTGCCCAGGGCCGCCAGGCCGTCCCCCAGCCGTCCGTTGTCCAGGTTGGCGCTGTCGCCCACCAGCAGCATCGCCTTCACGCCGCCGGCCAGCGCCTGGGCCACCCCCAGGCCGGGAGCGGCGGGCAGCGACCCGCCCCACAGGGCCTCCAGCTCCCGGCGGGCGGCGGCGTCGGTCACCGGGCGATAGCCAGGCAGCAGGTGGGGCACGGCGCCGGCGTCCCAGGCGCCCTGCTCGTTGCTGCCCTGGCGCAGCGGGTAAAGGCCGCCGCCCGCCTTGCCCAGGTTGCCGGTGAGCAAAGCCAAATCCACCAGGGCGGCCACGCAGTCCCGCCGGGACTCTTGGGCCACGTTGTCCAAAGCGTAGACGATGGCCCCGGCCCCTGCCTGGCCAAAGAGCTTGGCGGCCTCCGCCATAGACTGCCTGGAGACATGGGTGGCCTGGGCAATCTGATCCAGGTCCAGGGCCAGCACCGCAGTCCGCAGGGTGGTGGTGTCGCCGCAGCGCTCCGCCAGCCACTCCTTGCGCTCCAGCCCCTGCTCCAGCAGCGACTTCAGGATGCCCCCTAAAACCAGCAGCTCCGTTCCGGGGGCGGGCCGCAGCCACAGGTGGGCGTAGCGGGTGAGCTCCACCTCCCGGGGGTCAATGACCACCAGCTTGGCGTTGGCGCGAGCCGCCCGCTTGATGGGCACGCCCACCACGTTGTGCTCCTCCGTGAGGTTGGCGTTGAAGGCCAGGATGCACCCGGCCTGCTCCAAATCCCAGATAGGGTTGGTGCCGGCGGCGTAGCCCAGGGCTTCCTGCAGGCCCGCCACCAACTCCGGCTGGAGGTTGGAGGTCTGGTCCACGTTGTTGGTGCCCATCACCAGCCGGGCGAACTTCTGGGCCAGATAATGCTCCTCGTTGGTGCTGTTGGGCGAGGTGAGCAGCGCGAAGGAGCTGGCGCCGCCCCGGTACTCGGCCAGGCGGCGGGCCACGTAGTCCAGGGCCTCATCCCAGGAGGTGGCCACCAGCTCATCGTCGTGGCGAACCAGGGGCTGGCGCAGGCGGGCGGACTGGTTCAGGAACTCCAGACCGAACTTGCCCTTGAAGCAGGCCTGGCCCCGGTTAACCGGCGAGTTCAGCTCCGGGATGACCCGGGCCAGGCGGCCTTGGGCGCTGATTTCCAGGTTTAGCTGGCACCCCACCGGGCAGTGGGGACAGATGGTTGGCATAACCCGCTGGGCCTTCTCCCACTTGTGGTCCCGCTCCACCAGGGCGCCCACGGGACAGACGTCGATGCAGGCGCCGCAAAACTCGCACCCCGACTCCAGCAGAGATGTCCCAAAAGATGTGCCCACCAGGGCCATGCCAGACCGGTCGGTGAAGCAGATGGCGTCGTCGCCCCGCAGCTCCTGGCAGGCCCGCACGCAGCGCCCGCAGACGATGCACAGGTTGTAGTCGCGGTCGTAGAAGGGGTCGGCCACCTCCAGGGGAATCCCGCGGTATTTGTAGTTCAGGGGCGACTCCAGCTCCATGCCCAGGTAGCGCACCGTGTCTTTGAACTCACACCGCTCGTTCTTGGGGCAGGTGATGCACCGGTCGTTGACGGAAACGTGGCGCAGGCAGACGTCGTTGGGGCCGCAGATGTCCACGCGGTGGCAGGTGAGGCAGCCGTTGGGGTGCTCCGCCACCAGCATCTCCATCACCGACTTACGCACCTGCCGCACGTCGGCGGCCTCGCTGCGGATGGCCATGCCATCCTCCACGGGCAGGGTGCAGGAGGCGGGCAGGCCGGGCAGCCGTTGCATGGTCCCGTCGCGCCCCTTGCGCTCCGCGCCCACCACGCACATGCGGCAGGCGGCGTAGGGCTTCATCCCAGGGTGGTAGCACAGGTAGGGGACGTAGATTCCGGCGTCGATGGCGGCTTCCAGCACCATCTTGCCGGGCCGGGTCTTGATCTCCACGCCATCGATGGAGATGGTGATGTCGTCAGGCATGGGTCTTCCTCCCGTGGGAATAGTCCGCCTGGATGCGCCCTACCTCCGGCTGCTGCGCGGCGAGAAGCGGGGCTCTTGGCAGCGGCCGGTGGGGCAGCAGTGGTCCTTGATATGGGCGTCAAACTCCGGCCCAAAGAACTTCAGCGCCGAGGACACCGGGTTGAACCCCAGTTGGCCGTGGCCGCACAGGGAGCCGGCCTGCATGTTCTCGCCAATGGAGCGCATCAGCGCCAGATCTTCGGGCGATCCCTCCAGGCGGCAGATGCGCTCCAGCACCTCCAGCAGGTGGCCCATGCCCATGCGGCAGGGGAAGCACTTGCCGCAGGACTCGTACTGGCAGAAGGCGATGAGCGCCCGGGTCAGGTCCACCACGCAGGCGTCTTCGTCGGCGGCGATGATGCCGCCGGACCCCATGATGGCCCCGGCAGCGCGCAGCACCTCAAAGTCCAGGAGCAGGTCTACCTTGTCGGCGCTGAGCACGCCCCCCAGGGGCCCGCCGGTCTGGAGCAGCTTGAGCTTCTTGCCGTTGGGGATGCCCCCGGCTACCTCGTAGACCACATCCTTCAGGGTGATGCCCATGGGCACCTCCACCATGCCGGTCCACTGCAGCGCCCCGGTGAGGCACAGGATGGCGGTGCCGGTGCTCTTTTCATGGCCGATGCCGGCGAACCACTGGCCGCCCTTGGCCACGATCTCCGGCACGTAGGCCAGGGTCTTGACGTTGTTGATGTTGGTAGGCTTGCCGAAAAGCCCCACCTGGGCCGGGAAGGGAGGCCGGAACCGGGGCATGGAGCGCTTTCCCTCGATGGCGTCCATGAGGGCGGTCTCCTCCCCGGCGACGTAGGAATCCCCGGTGAGGGCCACCTCCAGTTGGAAGCTGTACTTGCTCCCCAGGATGTTCGTTCCCGCCAGCCCTAGCTCCTGGGCCTGGCGCACCGCGTCCTGGGCGCGGCGAATGGGGCCTTCGTGGCCGTGGCGGATGAAGATGTAGCCGTTGCTGGCGCCGGTGGCGTATCCTGCCAGCACCATGCCTTCAACCACGGTATGGGGGTCGCTCTCCAGGATTGCCTTGTCGTTGAAGGCTCCGGGGTCGCCCTCCTCGCAGTTGCAGAGGATGTACTTCACCGGGGCCTTGGACCCCGCCAGGAACTTCCACTTGCTGGCGGTGGGGAAGGCGGCGCCGCCTCGGCCCCGCAGACCCGAGGCGTTAACCTCCTCCAGGGTTTGTTCCGGAGTCATCTGGGTCAGGGCCTTGTGCAGCGCGCCGTACCCGCCGTTGGCAATGTAGTGGTAGATGTCTCCAGGGTCAATGTTGCCGGCGTTGCGCAGGGCGATGCGCACCTCCCGGGCGCGCATGGGCAGGCGGTTCAAGTCCGGCAGACCGTCGTCGTCGCGGCCGCCAAGGGCGCCCAGGGCCAGGTGCGTTGCCGGCGTGCCGCTGGCGGCGTGGGTGGCCACAATCTCCCCGGCCATCTGGGGGGTTACATTGCCGTAGAACACGCGCGGGCCGCCGGGCCACTGCACGTCCACCAGCGGCTCGGCATAGCACAAGCCCAGGCAACCCACCTTGCTGACCTGGGCATCAACGCCATGCTGCTTCAGGGCTGCGTCGATGGCCTCCAGCACCGCGTCGGCGCCAGCCGCCTTGCCGCACAGCGCGGCGCCCACCCGAATCCACGGGCGGCCGCCGCCGGTCAGGCCTTGCCAGCGGCGCTGGGCCTCCGCCTGCAGCTCGGGAAAAGTTGGCGGGTGGTTAATGGCCATGCCCGCTCCGGCTGTGACTGGTTCCGTTGGCCCCTGAACGCAACACCTGGGTGACGGCGTCTTGCGCGGCTTGCGGCGAGAGGCGGCCCATGAGGTGGTGGTCCACGGAGATCACCGGCGCCTGGGCGCAGGCCCCCAGGCAGGTGTTGTACCGCAGAGAGAGGCGGCCGTCGGGGGTATCCCCCTCCTCCGGCAGGCCCACTGCCTGGAGCACCGCTTGAATCAGGGGCATGGCTCCCTTGAGGTGGCAGGTGGGGCCCCAGCAAAGCTCCACGCGGTGCTCACAGGGTGGCAAGAACCGGAAGTTGGGGTAGAAGGAGGCGACAGCCCACACGTCGTTGATGGTGGAGCGGGTGAAGGTGGCCACCTCTTCCACGGCCTCTTTGGGGATGTAGCCCAACTCGTCTTCCACCGCCAGCAGGGAAGAGAGGACAGTGACCGTGGGCTGGGGTTGATGGTGGACCGCCTCGATTATCCGCTGTCTCAGCCCGTCCATTCGCCGCGTCCTGGGCCTAGCCCACTGTCGAAACTCTCGCCGCCTAGCAGCGGCAGAAGGTTCGTGAATTTAGTAACAATCTGGGGCTAATCCTAGCACAAGGCCGGTTGAGGTTCAACCGAGTTTAGGCCGCGTCGCAGGCGGGTTTTGAGGGTGCAGGCGGTTGTAGTCATTGCTCCTTGCATAAAGCTGTTAACCGAAGCTGCGGAATTCCCCCCAACCCCCCTTTGCAAAGGGGGGTTGGGGGGAATTCCGTCCCAACGCTTCACAACCGCATTAGATATTTTTGCAAGTCTCGGTAAGAGGGCGCAGCAGGCCGGTTTGGGAGGCCGGAAGCCGCAGTAAAGCCTACTCCACAATCTCCCACAGGTGGTCGTCGGGGTCTTGGAAGTAGCCGGCATAACCGCCCCAGAAAGTTGCCTGCGCCGGCTTGACGATTTTGGCGCCCGCGCGCCCGGCCTGGGCCATCACCGCGTCAACCTCCTGCGTGGTGGCGACGTTGTGCCCGATGGTAATCTCCGTGGGACTGTGCCGGAACTTGCCGATGCCCGCGTCCCGGGAGATGCTGTCGCAAGGCCAGATCGCCAGCTTCAGCCCCGGCTGTAAGTCGAAGAACGCCACTGCGCCAAACTCAAACTCCGTGCCAATGATCCCCTGGGTGGGCAAGCCCAGCCCGTCGCGGTAAAACGCCAGGGACCGGTTCAGGTCGTCAACGCCCAGGGTAATGACCGTGATGCGGGGCTTCACTTTTGCCCCTCTGACCCCTCTTGCCCAAGCACCCGGCGCATGGCCGCCTGGAACACCGGGTATGGGTGGGCGCCGGTGAACAGCAGGTTGCCCACCACGAAGGTGGGGATGCCCTGAATGCCGTGCTGCAACGCCTCCTGGTACTGGGCCATGACCGCGGCGCTGTAGTGGTGGCTCTCCAGCCGCTGACGCATCTCAGCCCCGTCCAAAGCGGTGGCGTTGGCCAGCGCCTCCAGCACCGCCAAATCGCCCAGGTCCTGGCCCTCAGACCAGTAGGCCTTGTATGCCGCCTGGTGAAACTCCAGGAACTTGCCCTGCTGCTGGGCGTACTCCGTGGCCTCCAGGGCATACATGGTGTTGGGAGTCACCGGCGGCGGGCGCATCACCAGGGACGCCTCCTGGGCGCGGCTGCGCAGCGGCTCGGACAGCAAACCGTCCGATTCGCCGGGCCGGGGCTGGCGGCGCAGGCCGTCCTTGGGGGTGTCCGGGCGCAGCAGGTAGGCGCGGCCCACCACCTGAATCTTGTACTCCTGTCCCAACTTTTCGACCCGCTCCAGGCCGATATAGCACCAGGGTCAAATGTAGTCGTACCAGACGATGACTTTGGTGGGTTCCGCGCCGACCGAGGCGGGCTGGGACTGTGCGGTCATGGCAACTCTCCCAGGGGGAATTTGCAGACCCTTGCATCAAATTCTTAATCGTGGCGAAGGACGTCCCTGTCGCCCCCCTTTCGCAAAGGGGGTTGGGGGGATTTCGTCCCAGATTCTTCCCAACCGAATTGGTTATTTATGCAAGCCTTGGCAGGTGGAGTCTAGCAGCGGGCCTGGAGCGGGTCAACCGGAGCGGCGCAGGTGGAAAATCGCAGTCCGCCCCCAGCCCGCCGCCGCAGGCCAAGTGGCGCGGCGGGCTGGATTTGCTATAGTATATGGGCAAACTCAGTGGAGGTTGCATCCAGTTGGTCAGCTTCCGGCAGTCCGCGGCCGCCGAATATGAAACGGTCATCGGGCTGGAGGTACATGTCCAGCTCCAGACCCGCAGCAAGATGTTCTGCGCCTGCGGGGCGGACTATCAGACCGCGCCGGTGAACAGCCGCGTTTGTCCCGTGTGCCTGGGCCTGCCGGGCACCCTGCCGGTAATCAACCGCCGGGCGGTGGAGTTCACCATCATGACGGGCCTGGCCCTCCACTGCCACATACCCGAGTACTCCAAGTTCGATCGCAAAAACTACCCGTATCCCGACCTAATGAAGGGCTACCAAATCTCCCAGTTTGACCTGCCCCTGGCTACCGGCGGCTACTTGGAGATTGAGGTGGAGGGCCAGTCCAAGCGCATCGGCGTCACCAGGGTTCACCTGGAGGAGGACGTGGCCAAGCTCCAGCACTTCCCATCGCCGGGGGGCGACGGCTACTCCCTGGTGGACGTGAACCGCTCCGGGGTGCCCCTCCTGGAGGTGGTGGGCGAGCCGGACCTGCGCTCGGCAGAGGAGGCCCGCGCCTACTTGGTGGCGCTGCACTCCATAGTCCAGTACCTGGGGGTTTCCACCGCCAACATGCAGGATGGCAGCTTTCGTTGCGACGCCAACGTCAGCATCCGGCCCAGAGGCGAGGCGCGGTTCGGCACCCGCACGGAAGTCAAGAACATGAACAGCTTTCGCTCCGTGTTTATGGCCCTGAACTTCGAAGTGGAGCGGCAGCGCCGAGTCCTGGAGGATGGCGGCAGGGTGGTGCAGGAGACCCGCGGCTGGGTGGAGGAGCGTGGGGTCACGGTGTCCCAGCGCAGCAAGGAGCAGGCCCACGACTACCGCTACTTTCCGGAGCCGGACTTGCCGCCCTTAGTCATCAGTCCCAAGTGGGTGGAAGAGCTGCGCCGGAGCCTGCCGGAGCTGCCCGCCCAGCGCAAGACCCGGTTGGTGCAGGAGTACGGCATCCCCGAGTACGACGCCGGGCTCCTGACCGGCTCGAAAGACTTGGCCGATTATTACGAGAATGTGGTGGAGCTTAGGGCGGCAGTCAGCCCGGCCACGGCGTTGGCCAAGCAGGCGAGTAACTGGATGCTGGGCGATCTGACCCGCCTGATGAACCTGGCGGGTCAGGACATCACCCAGATAAAGGTCACTCCGGCCCACCTGATAGAGTTGATTGGCTTGATTGAGGCGGGCTCCCTGAGCACCACCCTGGCCAAGACGGTGCTGGAGGAGGCCTTCCAGACCGGGCAACGGCCTAGCGACATCGTGCGGGACAAGGGCTACACCCAAATTAGCGACTCCAGCGTGGTGGAAGCGGCGGTGGCCCAGGCCATTGAGGCCAACCCCCGGGCGGTGGCCGACTACCGCAGCGGCAAGGAAACCGCGGCCCGCTTTCTGGTGGGGCAGGTGATGAAGCTTACCAAGGGCCAAGCCAAGCCGGAGCTGGTGAACGAGTTGGTGAAGCAGCGCCTGTCCGGCGGCATGGAGCCGTAGCGCCCAGGGCAGACACACAGGTCTGCCCCTACATACAGTTCAGTGAGGTTAAGGTTGTCGTATCTCGACATTGCTCAAATCTTCATATCCATCCTGGTGGTGCTGGTTATCCTGGTGCAGGTCCGCGAGTCGGGCAGCGGCATGTTCGGCGCCGCCCAAAACACTGCGCGCACCCGGCGCGGCCTGGAAAAGACGCTGTTCCAGTTCACCATCGTCCTGACGGTGGTGTTCGTGTCGGTGTCCATCTTTAGCGCCCGCCTGGGCTAAGCGCGGCGTCACGGAGTCCCTACAATGACCCCCGGCCAGCTATCGCCGCTAATCGTCTTGACCACCGACTTCGGCATGGCGGAACCCTGGGTGGGTGTCATGAAGGGGGTCATTCACGTCATCAACCCCGAGGCGGTGGTTTTTGACCTGACTCACCAAATTCCGCCCCAGGACCTGCGCCGGGCGGCCTTTGTTCTAGCCACCAGTTACACCTATTTCCCGCGGGGCGCCATTCACGTGGCGGTGGTAGACCCCGGCGTGGGCACCCAGCGCCGCGCGGTGCTGGTGGTAACCCCTGAGGCACGGTTCCTGGCCCCGGACAACGGCATCCTCAGCCAGGTGCTGGAGCGCTGCGGCTGGCCACCTCCAACTGCCACCGGCCCTAGTCCCGCGCCGCCGGGCTGCGCCGCCTACCACCTCAACAAACCCGACCATTGGCTTAGCCCGGTGAGCAACACCTTCCACGGCCGGGACATCTTCGCCCCGGTGGCGGCTCACCTCTCGCGGGGGGTTTCCCCCCAGTACCTGGGAACCCCGGTGGCCGGCCTGGTATGGCTGCCCGGCCTCCGAGCCTTGCGAGAAGGCAACACCGTGCGAGGGGAAGTGCTCCACGCCGACCACTTCGGCAACTTGATTACCAGCATCTCCGCCCAGGACCTGGCGAACATGACGGTGGGGCAGGTCCAGATCAAGGGCCGAAGCATTCCGCGCCTCAGCCGCACCTACCACGATGGCGATGCGCTGCCGGGCGCATTGGTCGCCCTGGTAGCATTGATCGGCAGCCACGGCTACCTGGAGATTGCCCTGCCCAACGGCAACGCCGCTGCCCTGTTGGGGGCTGAAGCCGGGGAGCCGGTGCGGGTGGATGTAGTTCCACGCGCCATCGGTCCGTAGGGGCACCGCTTGCCGCGCCCCCACCTGCCGCACGGGCAGATACTGCTTGACATCGCTCCGGTGCGTGCTACCATGTGGGCAATCTGCCCCCCGCCGAGTTGTAGTGAGGCACTATGGAGCTGGACCGGGACAACCTGATATGGCTTTACCGGACCATGGTCACTATCCGGCGCTTTGAGGAGCGGGGTATCCCGGAGACCGGCCAGCGCCGTATGTCCGCCTCGGTCCACTCCTCCGCCGGGCAGGAGGCGGTGCCCACCGGCATCTGCGCCCACCTGACCAAGGAAGACTACATCGCCAGCACCCACCGGGGCCACGGCCACGCCATCGCCAAGGGCGTGGACCCCAAGCTGATGATGGCCGAGCTGTTTGGCCGCACCACCGGCACCAACAAGGGTAAGGGCGGCTCCATGCACATCGCCGACATGAGCAAGGGGATGCTGGGCACCAACGGCGTGGTGGCCGCCAGCGTGCCCCTGGCAGTGGGCGCGGCGCTGACCTCCAAGCTCAAGAAGCTGGGCCGCGTGGCGGTGGCCTTCTTCGGCGACGGTGGCGCCAACCAGGGGGTGCTCCACGAAAGCATGAACCTGGCAGCGGTGTGGAAGCTGCCGGTAATTTTCTGCTGCGAAAATAATGGCTACGCCGAGTCCACCCCGGTGGAGTACGCCCTGTCGGTGCCCAACGTGGCCGACCGCGCCGCCGGCTACGGCATGCCTGGCTTCCACGTGGACGGCATGGATGTGTTTGCCGTCTACGAGGCGGCGGGCCAGGCGGTGGCGCGGGCCAGAGCCGGCCTGGGGCCAACTCTGATGGAGTGCCGCACCTACCGCTACTACGGCCACACCGTGTTCGATAACCCCTTGACCTACCGCACCAAGGAGGAGGAGGCGTTCTGGCGCAACCGCGACCCGCTGAAGCTGTTCCGCGAGCGGGTGATGCCGGAAGGCTTGCTTACTGCCGAGGAGCTGGACCGCATTGACCGGGAGACGGACCAGCTGATGGAGGACGCCATCAAGTTTGCCGACGACAGCCCGCTGCCAGAGGCACCCCAGCTCTACGAGGATGTATACGTCAACTACCCCAAGGAGATGATGAAGCGCGGCGCGAATATGGAGATTTAGCGTTCAGCTATCAGCCGTCAGCGGTCAGCAACCCCGCCCAACCGGGGGGAGGAGCCTGATGGCTGACAGGCTGACAGCTAATGGTTTGAAGGAGACAACCATGACCACCGCCACCCCAGTTCCCATGTCCCCGGTGGGCGTCACCCGGCAGATCCGCTACCGGGACGCCATCAATGAGGCGCTGCGCCAGGAGATGGAGCGGGACGAGACGGTCATCCTTCTGGGGGAGGACATCGCCGGCGCCGCGGGCCGGGAGCACCTGGGCTTTGTGGACTCCTGGGGCGGCGCTTTCCGCACCACCCAGGGGCTGATCCAGCAGTTCGGCAACCAGCGGGTGCTGGACACGCCCCTGTCGGAGGCTGCCTTCGTGGGCGCGGCCATCGGCGCCTCCTCCACCGGCATGCGGGCGGTGGCGGAGTTGATGTTTGTGGATTTTGTGGGCGTGTGCATGGACCAGCTTCTGAACAACGCCGCCAAAATGCGCTATATGTTCGGCGGGCAGGTGAAAGTCCCCTTCACCCTGCTCACCCGCATCGGCGCGGGCTTTGGCAGCGCGGCCCAGCACTCCGAGTCGTTCTACTCCATCTTCAGCCACATCCCCGGCCTGAAGGGAGTAGTTCCTTCCGACCCATATACGGCCAAGGGCCTGCTCATCGCCGCCATCCGGGACGATGACCCGGTGGTGTACTTTGAGCACAAGGGTCTCTATGGCGATATGGGTCTGGTGCCCGAAGAACCTTATGCCCTGCCCCTGGGCAAGGCCCGCACCGTGCGCCAGGGCACCGACGTTACCCTGGTGGGCATCTCCCGCATGACCTGGGTCTGCACGGAAGCGGCGGCGGAGCTGGCCAAGGCGGGCATCAGCGCCCAGGTGATTGACCTGCTCAGCGTCTCCCCCATCGACTACGACCACATCATCGACTCGGTGCGGCGCACCCACCGCGTGGTGGTGGTGGACGAGGACACCCCCATTTGCAGCATCGCCTCGGACATCTGCGCCCGGGTGGCGGAAGAAGCCTTCGACCACTTGGACGCGCCGCCCTCCAGGGTCACCGCGCCCCATACCCCGGTGCCCTACAGCCGCGCGTTGGAAAACTACTACGTGCCCAACGCCGCGCGGGTGGTGAAAGCGGTGCAGGGGCTGGTTAATCGCAAGTAGGCCTGGGCAATCAGCCCGTCCCGGAGTTCATAACTACACTGAAGGAGGAATTCCCCATGACTACTCCTACCAACGTCGGCACCGGCGCCTATACCTTCCAGTACGTGAAAGACTGGCCCAAGCTGCCCCGGGGCATGACTCTGGGCCCGGTGAGCGCCATCGCCACCGACTCCCAGGACCGGGTGTATATCTTCCATCGCAAGGACCCACCGGTGGTCGTCTGCGACCCCGACGGCAACTACCTCAACGGCTGGGGCAACGGCGCCTTTGAGTACGCCCACGGCTTCTACATCGCCAACGACATCGTGTACCTCACCGACCGCAACACTTCCGTGTGCATAATGTACACCCTGGACGGCAAGCCCATCCAGATGCTGGGCAAGCACGGCGTGCATTCCGACACCGGCGCGATGAAGCCCATGGACCCGGTGCTGCGGCCCGGCGCTCCGTTCAACTACCCCAGCGAGATGGTGCCCAGTCCCTGGGGCGACCTGTACGTGTCCGACGGCTACCGCAACTGCCGGGTGCACCGGTTTGACAGCGGCGGACACCTGATCCAGTCCTGGGGCACCTGGGGCAAGACCGAGCCCAACCAGTTCCACCTGCCCCACAGCATCCTGGTGGACGAGACCCACATGGTGTACGTCTGCGACCGGGAGAACCACCGAGTGCAGGTCTTCTCCCCGGGCGGTGAGTTCAAGGAGATGTGGACGGACCTGCAGCAGCCCATGGACATCGCCGAGTTCCCTGACGGCAACTTCCTCATCAGCGAGGGCGCTGCCGGGGGCGCCGGGGGCAAAGTGTCCCGGTGCAGCGTGGTGGATAAGCACGGCAAAGTGCTGTCTCGGTGGAACAGCCGGTCGGCTCACGGCTGCTGGGTGGACTCCCAGGCCAACTGCTATTTGGCCCTCACCGGAGACAAGAGCGTGGACAAGTGCGTTCGCCGCTAGGCGACTTGGGCTTTACCACAGAGAGCAAGGAGCACGCAGAGATTTGTGAGGTAGGATAATTTGTCCGCCTCTGCGATCTCTGCGCCCTCTGTGATGAGATTTCGTACCACTCGTAGGGAGGTACCAATGCAGCTAGGTCTCTTTTACCAGATTCAGGTCCCCAAGCCCTGGACCGCGGACAGCGAGTCCAACCGCTTCTGGGAGATGGTGGAGGAGGTGACCTTCGCCGAGGAGATGGGCTTCCGCAGCGTGTGGTTCGTGGAGCACCACTTTCGCTCCGAATGGTCCCACTCCAGCGCCCCGGACATCACCCTGGCGGCCCTGAGCCAGCGCACCTCCCAGATGCGCCTGGGCATCGCCGTGGTGCTGGCGCCGCTGCACCACCCGCTGAACGTGGCGGTGCGTATGGCCACCCTGGACATCCTCAGCCGCGGGCGGGTGGAGCTGGGCCTGGGCCGTTCCGGCTACCCCTACCAAATGCTGCCCTACGGCGCCGACCTGAAGGACGTCTCCGGCATGGTGCAGGAGTACCTGGACATCATCCCCGGCGCATGGACTCAGGAGGAGTTCTCCTACAACGGCGTCCACTACCAGATTCCGCCCCGCAACGTCATTCCCAAGCCGGTGCAAAAGCCCCATCCTCCCATCTGGCAGGCGTGCAGCCAGGAGGACACCGCCCAGCGGGTGGGCGAGCTGGGCCTGGGCTGCCTGGCCCAGACCAGCATTGGGCCGGAGCGGGCGGAAAAGCTCATCGGCATCTACCGCGACGCCATCAGAGCGGCGCGCCCCAGGCCGGGCAGCTTTGTGTACGACCGGGTGTCGGGCAACACGGTGGGGCTGTGCATGGAGAACCGGCGCAAGGCCTTCCAGCGCGGCGCCGAGCTGGTGGACTGGTACCGTGAGCAGCAACGGCTGCGGGACGCCATTGTGTGGCAGGGCTACGACCCCGCCAAGGTGCCCGAGGATTACCAGTGGCACTATCAGCGCTCCCAGGTTGACACCGCCCGCCGGGACGACACCTCCTCGCTGAAGCTGGTGGAGCAGGGCGGGCGCTTCTGCATCGGCAACCCCGACGACTGCATCCGCTACATCGAGCAGTACCAGGCGCTGGGCGTGGACGAGATCATGCCCCTGTTCCAGGTGGGGCCGGTGAGCCACCAGGAAGTAATGAACTCCCTGCGGCTCTTCGGCAAGCACGTCATCCCCCACTTCCAGGAGAAGGCGTCAAAAGCGGCGGCTGCTTCGACGGTTAGTGCCGACGCCCGGTGACGGAGGTAAATCTGCAGGGTCGAATGGCTGTGCGCCCCTACTACCAAATTGTTCAAGCGGCTACTTGGTCAGGTGCTTGCAGTATGCCTATGCGTATTTGGAGCGCGTTTGATCTTGCCTTCCCGAAGTAGCAGACCCATGACACTGTAAGAAAGGTAGTCCTTTTGCTTGCCGCGGTAATCACTCCTAAGTCCAAGGAGGCTTGCAGCGTCAGCATTGGTGATGCCTTCAGGGTTCGCCTGAGCAAGCTCCAAAATAGCAGTTTTCAGGAACTCAAGACCTAACTGGGACCGCTCCACCGCACCTTGTGGAACTACTACG
>SHYG01000021.1 GCA_009692925.1 Dehalococcoidia bacterium | reverse complement strand
CTGTGCCTGCCAAGAAACGGCCCCCGCGTCCGGGGAGTGCAAGTTCAATGGACCAGAAGCTGGAGACCCTCCAGCAGATGCGCCAGCAGTCGCGCCAGGGCGGCGGCGCAGCCCGCGTCGAGCAGCAGCACGCGCGGGGCAAACTCACCGCCAGGGAGCGGCTGGAGCGGCTGATGGACCCCGCTACCTTCCAGGAGCTAGACCCCTTCGTCACTCACCGCACCGCCGACTTTGGCCTGGCAGACCGCAAGTTCCTAGGCGATGCGGTGGTCACCGGCTGGGGCCGCGTTGAAGGTCGGCAAGTGTTCGCCTACGCCCAGGACTTCACCGTGCTGGGCGGCTCCCTGTCCGAGGTGGTGGGCCAAAAGATTTGCAAAGTGATGGACCTAGCGGGCAAGACCGGCTGCCCTCTCGTTGGCCTCAACGACTCCGGCGGAGCGCGCATCCAGGAGGGCGCCCTGAGCCTGGCGGCCTACGGCGACATCTTCCTGCGCAACACCCTCTACTCCGGAGTGGTGCCCCAGATATCGGTGATTCTGGGCCCCTCCGCGGGCGGCGCCGTATATTCTCCCGCTATCACCGACTTCATCTTCATGGTGCAGGGCGCGGGCCAGATGTACATCACCGGCCCCGACGTGGTGAAGGCCGTCACCGGCGCGGAGGTCACCCACGAGGCGCTGGGCGGCGCGGCGGCCCACGCCACTCGCAGCGGGGTGGCCCACTTCGTGTATCAGAGCGAGGACGACTGCCTGGCCGAGGTGCGGCGTTTGCTGGGCTTCCTGCCTGCCAACAACCTGGAGGACCCCCCGCTGACGCCCACCGGCGACCCTGCGGACCGCGCCGACCCGGAGCTGCACCGCCTCGTGCCCGATGCGCCCAACCGCCCCTACGACATGCGGGAGGTTATCCGCCGCATCGTGGACGACGGCGAGTTCATGGAGGTGCACCAGAGCTTTGCCCCCAACGTGGTGGTGGGTCTGGGCCGCCTGGCGGGCCGCCCGGTGGGCCTGGTGGGCAACCAGCCCGACCACCTGGCCGGGGTGCTGGACATCGACGCCTCGGTGAAGGCGGCGCGCTTTGTCCGCTTCTGCGACTGCTTCAACATCCCCCTGGTGACCCTGGTGGACGTGCCGGGGTTCATGCCGGGGGTGGACCAGGAGTACGGCGGCATCATCCGCCACGGCGCCAAGCTAATCTACGCCTACGCCGAGGCAACGGTGCCGAAAGTCGCCGTGATTATCCGCAAGGCCTACGGCGGCGCCTACATCGTCATGAGCAGCAAGCACCTGCGGTCTGACATGAACCTGGCCTGGCCCTCGGCGGAGCTGGCGGTCATGGGCCCTGAGGGTGCGGTGAACATAATCTACCGTGAGGAGATTGCCAAGGCGGGCGACCAGGGGGAGGCCTTGCGCCGCAAGCTGGTGGCCGAGTACCAGGAGAAGTTCACCAACCCCTACATCGCCGCGGGCCGGGGCTTCCTGGACGACGTGATTGACCCCGCGGAGACCCGCCCCCGGCTGATCCAGGCCCTGGCGATGCTGCAAGACAAGCGCGACAGCCTGCCCGCCAAGAAACACGGTAATATACCGCTGTGACAACCATATGGCCGGGATTTGGGGATTAGGCGATAAACAATGGACGTATCCCCTAATCCCCAAATCCCCGCGAGAAATTAGAGGGACAAAGAAGGGGTTAACGATGGAATTTGGCATCTTTGACCAGTTGCCCTGCGCAGATAGCCAGTCCCCCGCGGGCCGCTACCGCGACCTCATCGCCCAGTCCAAGCTGGCCGACGAGCTGGGCTTCCACACCACCTGGCTGGCCGAGTTGCACTTCAACCCGCGCTTCTCCGTAATGCCCTCGCCCCTGCTGGCCGCCTCAGCCATCGCCCAGGCAACGCGGCGCATACGCATTGGCACTGCGGTGAACCTGGCGCCCCTGCACCATCCCATCCGCCTGGCGGAAGAGGTGGCCACCCTGGACGTGCTCTCCGGCGGCCGGGCGGTCTTCGGCATCGGGCGCGGCTCCAACCCCAGCCACTACGAGGGCTACGGCATCCCGATGGCGGAAGGCCGCGGTCGCTTCCAGGAGGCGGTGGAGTTTGTCCTCAAGGCCTGGACCAGCGACTCCCTGGACTTCCAGGGCCAGTATTACCAGGCCAAAGGTCTCCAGATCGTGCCCAAGCCCTGCCAGCAGCCGCACCCGCCGGTGTACGTGGCCGCCAACAGCGCCGACACCTTCCCCCTGGTGGGCGACATGGGCCACAGCATCCTGACCACTCCGCTGATTATCGGCAACGGCGGCGTGCAGGCCGGGCTGGAGGTCTACCGCCAGCACCTGGCGCAGGCCGGCCACGACCCATCGTCGGTGAAGGTGGTGGTCACTCTGCCGGCCTACGTCGCCGCCGACGGTAAGAAGGCCCGCGCCGGGCTGGAGCCGACGATCAACAACTACCTGGACACCCTGCGCAGCACCAGCCGGGGCCGGGGCGCCGACCGGGCCATGCAGCTGAACTACCGCGAAATCTACGACCAGCTTTCCGTCATCGGCGACCCGGCTCAGTGCGTGGAGCGGATTCATGCCCTGCGGGAGATGTTCGGGTGTCAGGAGTTCATGGGCTGGTTCAACATCGGCGGGATGCTGCCCCACGACGAGGTGGCCCGCTCCATGCGCCTCTTCGCCGAGAAGGTCATGCCCCATTTCCAGCAGGTCGAGCGGTCAGCTGTCAGCCATCAGGTTCCACCTCCCCGAGGGGTGGGGGCTGAAAGCTGACGGCTGTAAGCTAGATTCCATGACCCTGTTCGACCACCACCGGCGGCAGCGGGCCAGGGAGGATGCTCCCCTGGCGGAGCGCATGCGCCCCCGCAGCTTCGACGAGTTCGTGGGCCAGGAGCACATCCTGGGGCCGGAGCGGGTGCTGCGCCGGGCCATCTCCGCCGGGCGGCTGCCCTCCCTGGTTCTCTGGGGGCCGCCGGGCAGCGGCAAGACCACCCTGGCCCGCCTGCTGGCCGGCGTCACCCAGGCCCACTTCGAGCCGGTCAGCGCCGTTACCTCCGGCGTGGCCGACCTGCGCCGCATCGTGGCCGAGGCCCGGGAGCGGCAGGGGATGCACCTCGATTCATCGGGGCGCACCATCCTCTTCGTGGACGAGATTCACCGCTTCAACAAGGCCCAGCAGGACGTGATCCTGCCCCACGTGGAGGACGGCACCATCACTTTTATCGGCGCCACCACGGAGAACCCATCCTTCGAGGTCATCTCGCCCCTGCTGTCCCGCAGCCGCGTGTTCACGCTAACCGCGCTGGCGGCGGAGCAGGTGAGCGCCATTGTGCGGCGCGCCCTGGCGGATGACGAGCGCGGGCTGGGCAAGCTGCAAGTGGTGCTGGAGCCGGCGGCCTTAGACCACCTGGTCAACATCTCCAACGGCGACGCGCGGGTGGCGCTGAATGCCCTGGAGACCGCGGCGGCGGCCTGCCAGCCTGACGCGCAAGGGCAGCGCATCATTAACCTGGAGACCATCTCCGACGCCCTGCAGCGCCGCTCGCCCCTCTACGACCGCGCCGGGGAGGGCCACTACGACACCATCTCCGCCTTCATCAAGTCGGTGCGCGGCTCCTCTCCCGATGGCGCCCTCTACTGGCTGGCGCGCATGATCGAGGCGGGGGAAGACCCCATGTTCATCGCCCGGCGGCTGGTGGTGCTGGCGGCGGAGGACATCGGGCTGGCCCAGCCCGAGGCGCTGGCGGTGGCGATGGCGGCGCAGCAGGCGGTGCACTTCATGGGCATGCCGGAAGGGCGCATCCCCCTGGCGGAGGCGACGGTGTATTTGGCCACCGCGCCCAAGAGCAACGCCGCGTACCTGGCGCTGGAGCGGGCGCTGGACGACGTGCGCAAGCTGCCCCAGGAGCCGGTGCCCCTGCACCTGCGCAACGCCGTCACGGGGCTGATGAAGGACCTGGGCTACGGCAAGGGCTACCGCTACGCCCACGACTTTCCGGGCCACTTTGTGGCGCAGGAGTTCCTGCCGCCTGGACTGAAGGAGCGCCGCTACTACCAGCCGGGCACCGAAGGCGCGGAGGGTCAGATTGGGGAGCGGATGAAGCGGTTGTGGGGGGAGGGGGGTGGCAAAGAGGGAACCTAAGCCTCGTCCCACTCCTCTTGGCTGATGCCCGCTTGCCGTATCATGCGGCGCAACAAAGGGGTATCAATGTCTCCGCGATGTGGGTTTGGAAGAATCAGGCGGACTCTGCCTCTGCGCATGAACTCGTGCCTGCCGCCGGGGAAAGGCCCCTCGAATCCCAAGCTGCGGAGTTTGGAATTAGCTCCCGGCGGCTAAACGTCGGCGCCACCGTTTGCCCCCAAAGTTCAGACTCACTCCGGCTAGGTCTGGCAGCTTGTCATCCTCCCTCAGGGCAATTACCAGCCACTCTTCTAGAGCGCTGTGCAGTTCCTTCAGGCTCTCTTCGGGAGTGTCGCCGTCAGCCCAAACCCCTTTGAAGTGGGGGATGGAGGCAAAATAGCGCCCATCCTCCATCTTCTCAACCAAGGCCTGGGCCAGTGCCTGTCCAATGTATTGGGTCAGCATTTTTCTATTATACCAGCGAGGATCCCTCAGCCCGCCAGCGCCCGCACCACCTCCTGCGACGTAACCACCTCCGCCTGGCGGGGGAAGATGCGCTGGGTCAGAAAGTCGTGCACGTCGGGCTGCTGGTCGGCGCAGCAGTCCTCCACCACCACCAGCCGGTAGTCGGCGTCGGCGGCGTAGCGCACCGTGGAGAGCACCACCCCGCTGGTGGCGTAGCCCAGGATGATCAATGTCTCGATGTTGTGGGCTCGCAGCACCATGTCCAGGTCGGTGCCGAACAGGGCGTTGACCCGGTGCTTACCCACAACGACCTCTCCCTCGGCGGGCTTAACTGCGGCGTGGATCACCCGCAGGGGGTCGGCCACCGCGGGCTGGCCCGACTGCTTGCGCTGGCTGAAGGTCTTGTTGCGGTCGCTTATCTCCGGGTAGCCGGGCCGGAACACCGTGGCGGAGTAGCACACCAGGACGCCCGCGGCCCGCGCCGCTTTTTGCAGCGCCTGGGTGTGCTGCACCACCTGGCGGTCCACCGCGTGGGGCAGCGTGCCCATCACCTCCGCGTAGAAGTCGGCGATGAGCAGCGCAGTGTGCGGCTTGTCCAGGGTGATGTTTGGCATTGGTTTTCTCCTGATTAGCCAATCAGACGTTCACCGCAGAGGGGTAGAGACCGCTGAGGTTTTAGACAACGGTATTCTCTGCGTACTCTGCGTCTCTGCGGTTTGGAATTCGTCCTTAGGATCCGGCTTTTCGCGCTCCCCGCAGCCCCCGCACCACCCCCGACACCCGCGCCAGCGCCTCGTCCACGTCCTGGCTGCTGACGTGACGGTGGGTGACCATGCGGATGGACTGCTGGCCGGGGTAGGTCACTTTGACCCCCGCCTGGAGCAGGGCGCGGATGAATTCGGGCCCCTTGGCCACCGCCTCGTCCACCTCAAAGATGACGATGTTGGTGGGCATGCGCTCTGGGTCCAGGCGCAGACCGGGGATGTTGGCCAAACCCTGGGCCAAACGGCGGGCGTTGGCGTGGTCGTCGGCTAGGCGGTCAATCATGGTGTCCAGGGCCACCAGCCCGGCGGCGGCCAGCACCCCGGCCTGGCGCATCCCGCCGCCCACCATCTTGCGCCAGCGGCGGGCCTCCTCCACAAACTCCTGCGGCCCACACAGCAGCGACCCCACCGGGCAGCTCAGGGCCTTGGACAGGCAGAAGCTCACGTCGTCCACGTCCTCGGCCAGGGCGCTGGCGGGCACCTCCAGGGCCACCGCGGCGTTGAAGATGCGAGCGCCATCCAGATGCACCTTCACCCCGGCGGCGTGGGCCACGTCGGCCACCCGCTTGGTGTCCTCGGGGGTTTGCACCCCGCCGCTGCAGCGGTTGTGGGTATTCTCCAGGCACACCAGGGTGGTGGGCGGGAAGTGGATGTTGCCCCTGGGCCGGATGACCTTGGCCAGGTCGTCGGGGCTGATGCGGCCCTGGTCGTCGTTGGGCACCAAGCGGATCTGCACCCCGGCCAGGGCGGCGGCGCCCCCGGACTCGTTCCAGAACATGTGCCCCTGCTCGCCCATGACCACCTCGTCGCCCCGGTGACAGTGGGTCAAAGTGGCCACCAGATTGCTCATGGTGCCGCTGGCCATGAACAGCGCCGCCTCCTTGCCCATGAGCTGGGCGGCGCGCTCCTGGAGTTGGTTGATGGACGGGTCCTCGCCGTAAACGTCGTCGCCCACCTCCGCCTGGGCCATGGCCCGGCGCATCTCGTCGGTGGGCAGGGTGAAGGTGTCGCTGCGCAGGTCTATGGGGTTCATCAAGTCCTCCGTGCTGGAACAAGTTGAAGGCATTTTAGCAGTCAGCCATCAGCCTGTCAGCTATCAGCATTCCCTCCCAACTCGGAGGGGGGCGTGCTCCTGACGGCTGACGGGCTGATGGCTGAAAGCTGATAGGCTGACAGCTGGTTCTTGCCAAACCCAGGGCGGTCTCCTAATATGGGTGATAATAGACTGGAGGTGGAGCAATGCGACAGAGCGCGGTTTCCTTCAACGCCGATGGTCTGAGCTTTGAGGGCATTGTGGCCTGCCCCAGCGATGCCCCCACCACAGTGCCGGGAGTGGTCATCTGCCACCCGCACCCGCTGCACGGCGGCAACATGGACAACAACGTGGTGCTGGCGGTGTCCTTCACGCTGGCGGAGCAGGGGATTGCCTCCCTGCGGTTCAACTTCCGGGGCGTGGGCAACAGCCAGGGGCAGCACACCAAGGGGGAGCGGGAGCACCACGAGGCGCTGGCGGCCTTCGACTTCCTCCAGTCCTGGCCGGGGGTGGATCGTCGTCGACTGGGCCTGGCGGGCTACTCCTTTGGCACCAGGGTCATCCTGGCCAACCCGGCCCTGCAGAAGCGCGCCAAGGCCATCGCCCTGGTATCCCCGGCCATTGAGGCATTGGAAGGCTCGCCCCTGGCGAAGGACAAGCGGCCCTCCTTTCTCATCACCGGCGGACGTGATAAGCTGGTCCAGTCCAAGGCGTGGCCCTCGGTGCTGGACACCTTCGCCCTGCGTCCCGGCAGCCACGTGGAGCCCAGCGCCGACCACTTCTGGGTGGGGCAGGAGGTACTGATGGCCGAGAAGGTGGCCCAGTTCTTGTCCCGGCACCTGGGCTAGTCCTTCATGGCCCAGGTTGGCGGTTCCACCACGCAGCCGGCGGCGCGCCCGGCGCCCATCTATCGGGACTTCATACTCCTCCAGCTTGCGGCGCTGGTTTTCCTGCTGGACCAGCTCACCAAGTACGCAGTGCGGGCCTTCATCCCCTTCCGCAACTCCTTCCCCGAGGATGGGTTTTTCCGTATCACCCACACCTTCAACACCGGCAGCGCCTTTGGAATGTTCCAGGGACAAAACACCCCCCTCATCTTCGTGTCGGTGGTGGGCATCGCCGTGCTGGTGCTGGTGTACCGCAGCCAGCCCCAGGTCACCAGCCTGCTGCGCCTGAGCCTGGGCATGCAGATTGGCGGCGCCGCGGGCAACCTGCTGGACCGGCTGCGCTTGGGCCACGTCACCGACTTCATCGACGTGGGGCCCTGGCCGGTTTTCAACCTGGCGGATTCCAGCATCGTCATTGGGTTGCTGCTGCTGGCGTGGCTGCTCCTGCGATCCGGCGGCGCGGCCCGGCGCACCCCGGTGCCGGCAACTCCTGCTGCCAGTACGGCCACCGCACCTGCGGAAGCTACCCTCGGCGTCGCTCCCGCCGAGCCGTCGGGAGACAAGACTGTCTAGCCCCGTAGGGGCAGGGCTTGCCCTGCCCAAAAGATCACTGAGGCGCTATTGGCAGCAGAGGGACAGCCCCACCAGTTCACCGTGGCCCAGGGCGGCCAGCGCCTGGACCAGTTCCTGGCGGCCCAAGGGCTGGAGCTGACCCGCAGCCAGGTGCAGCGGCTGATTGAGGAAGGCCACGTCCAGCTTAACGGGCAGCCCGCCCGGCCCGCCCAGCGGGTGAAGCCTGCCGACCGCGTCACCCTCACCATCCCGCCCCCCCGGACGCTGGACTTGGTGCCCCAGGCCATGCCCCTGACGGTGGTGTACCAGGATGCCGAGTTGCTGGTGGTGGACAAACCCGCGGGGCTGGCGGTGCACCCCGGCCCCGGCCACCCCGACCGCACGCTGGTCAACGCCCTGCTGGCCCTGTGTCCCGACCTGCCGGGAGTAGGCGGCGCGGTGCGTCCAGGCATTGTCCACCGGCTGGACAAGGACACCTCCGGGCTGATGGTGGTGGCCAAGACCCACCGGGCTCACCTGGCGCTATCGGCCCAGATTAAAGACCGGCAGGTGACCAAGGGGTATTTGGCCCTGGGCGTGGGTCACTTGGACTCGCCTCAAGGCGTAGTGGACGCGCCCATCGCCCGCGACCCGCACCACCGCCAGCGCATGGCGGTGGTGCTGGGGGGCCGGGAGGCCCGCACCCGCTACTGGGTGGTGGAGCGCCTGGCCGGTCGCAGCCCTTCGGCAGAGGGACACAGCCTGCTGGAGATGTACCTGGAGACGGGCCGCACCCACCAGATTCGGGTGCACCTGGCCTACCTGGGCCACCCCCTGCTGGGCGACGCGGTGTACGGCAAAGCCTCTCCGCTGCTGGCTCGCCAGTTCCTTCACGCCTGCCACCTGGCCTTCCAGCACCCCGTCACCGGCCAGGCGCTGGACTTCCGCGCGCCGCTGCCGGAGGATTTGCAGGGGGTGCTGGAGCAGTTGGGAAGCAGGTACGCGGCTGCACCCGTGGCGTAGGGGCGCACAGTTGTGCGCCCCTACATGGCTATGACCCGTTGCACGGAGTTGATTCCAGGCGAAGACAGTATTGGCGGACTGGGTTGCCAATTCCGCCACCTCTCAGCCATGTGCTAGAATAGCTGTCGGTAGATAGAGCAGCGTACTCCCGGCAGCAGGCATGACATGACCACCAACGCCCCGGCGTCCACCGACTTCGTCCGCGAGATCGTCGCCCAGGACTTGCGCACCGGCAAGCACGGCGGACGCGTGGCCACGCGCTTCCCGCCCGAGCCCAACGGCTACCTGCACATCGGACACGCCAAGTCCATCTGCCTCAACTTCGGCATCGCCCAGGAGAACGGCGGCGTCTGCCACCTGCGCTTCGATGACACCAACCCCGCCAGGGAAGAGGTGGAGTATGTGGAGTCGATCCAGGAGGACGTGCGCTGGCTGGGCTTCGACTGGGGCGCCCACCTGTACTACGCCTCGGACTACTTTGAGCAGCTCTGCCAGTACGCGGTGCAGCTGATCCAGGACGGCAAGGCCTACGTGTGCAGCCTCAGCCCCCAGGAGATTCGCGAGTACCGGGGCACCCTCACCGAGCCGGGGCGGGACAGCCCCCACCGCACCCGCACCGTGGCGGAGAACCTAGGCCTGTTCCAGCGCATGCGGGCCGGGGAGTTTCCCGAGGGCGCCCACGTGCTGCGGGCCAAGATTGACATGGCCTCGCCCAACCTGAACCTGCGCGACCCGGTGCTGTACCGCATCCTCCACGCTCAGCACCACCGGACCGGCGGCGTTTGGTGCATCTACCCCACCTACGACTACGCCCACCCCATCTCCGACGCCATCGAGGGCATCACCCACTCCATCTGCACCCTGGAGTTTGAGGCCCACCGGCCCCTGTACGACTGGCTTCTGGAGCAACTTCCCGTGCCCAGCCATCCCCAGCAGATTGAGTTCGCCCGCCTGAACGTCAGCTACACCCTGATGAGCAAGCGCAAGTTGCTGCAACTGGTGGAGCAGAAGCACGTCTCCGGCTGGGACGACCCCCGCATGCCCACCATCTCCGGCCTGCGCCGCCGCGGCTACTCCCCGGAAGCCCTGCGGGACTTCTGCGAGCGCATTGGCGTGGCCAAGCGGGACAACGTGGTGGAGTTCGCCCTGCTGGAGCACTGCCTGCGGGAGGATTTGAACCGGCGGGCGGCCCGTGTGATGGCGGTGCTGCACCCCCTGCGGGTCATCATCGACAACTACCCGGAGCACCAGGTGGAGCAGGTGGACAGCGTCAACAACCCGGAGGACTCAAGCATGGGTTCCCACACTATCCCCTTCTCCCGGGTGCTGTACATTGACCGGGAGGACTTCCAGGAGGATCCGCCCAAGGGCTTCTTCCGGCTCTCCCCCGGCCGGGAGGTGCGCCTCAAGGACGCCTTCTACGTCACCTGTGTGGGCGTGGTCAAGGACGAGCAGACCGGGGCGCCGATGGAGCTGCACTGCACCTACGACCCGGAGACTCGGGGCGGCCGCTCCGCCGATGGACGGGTGGTGCGCGGCACCCTGCACTGGGTCTCGGCGGCCCACTCCCTGCCCGCGGAGGTGCGTCTCTACGACCACCTCTTCCTCAGCGCCGACCCCGGCGCGGATGATGGCGGCGCCGGCTTCACCCAGGGCCTGAACCCCAGCTCCCTGGAGGTGCTGACCCAGTGCCGGGTGGAGCCCAGCCTGGCCGGGGCAGCGCCCCAGAATTGCTACCAGTTCCTGCGCCTGGGCTACTTCTGCGTTGACCCGGACACCGCCGGGGAGCGGCTGGTGTTCAACCGCGCCGTGTCCCTGCGGGATACCTGGGCCCGAGTCCAGAAGGAACAGCAGGGCCAGCCATCCAAAGGCCAGTCGGGCCGGGCGGGCCGGGTCTGATGAGGGCGCCATGACGACTCCGGCAGTGCGCGTGCGGTACGCGCCCAGCCCCACCGGGCAGCCTCACATCGGCACCGTGCGCACGGCCCTGTTCAACTGGCTCTTTGCCCGCCACCACGGCGGCAAGTTCATTGTCCGCGTGGAGGACACCGACCAGGAGCGCCTGGTGCCCGGCTCCCAGCAGAACATCCTGGAAAGCCTGAAGTGGCTGGGGATTCAGTGGGATGAAGGGCCCGAGGTGGATGGCCCTTTCGCTCCCTACATTCAGTCGGAGCGCCAGAAGCTGGGCATCTACCACCGGGCGGCGGAGCAGCTAATCCGCGGCGGGAACGCCTACCGCTGTTACTGCACCCGGGAGCAGTTGGAGCAGGTGCGGACCCAGCAGCGGGAAGACAAGGTCCAGACCCGCCCCAAGGATCCCTGCAGCGCCCTCAGCCACCAGCAGCGCCGTGACCGTGAGGCCGAGGGCGCCCCCTCCGTGGTGCGGTTCGCTATGCCCTCCACCGGCACGACCTCGGTGCAGGACCTTATTCGGGGCGAAGTGACCTGGCAGAACGAGGTGCTGGACGACTTCATCATCATCAAATCCGACGGTTTCCCCACCTACCACTTGGCCAACGTGGTGGACGACCATTTGATGGATATTAGCCACGTGCTGCGGGCCGAGGAGTGGCTGCCCAGCACGCCCCGGCACGTCCAGCTCTACCGCGCCCTGGAGTACGCGCCGCCGCTCTTTGGCCACATGCCCATGATCCTTGGCCCTGACCGGTCCAAGCTGTCCAAGCGCCACGGCGCTACCTCTGCCCTGGAGTACCGGGACAACGGCTACCTGCCCGAGGCCCTGCGTAACTTCATGGTGCTGCTGGGCTGGTCGCTGGACGACAAGTCGGAGGTCATGTCCCTGGACACCATGGTGCAGAACTTCACTCTGGAGCGGGTGAGCAAGCCGGCAGCCATCTTCGACCAGGAGAAGCTGCTGTGGATGAACGGTGTCTACCTGCGCCAGTTCTCCCACCAGGAGCTGGCCAGCCGGATGCTGCCTTTCCTGGAGCGAGACCTGGACAAGCGCCTGCTGCCCGTGGACATGGACTACCTGCGGCGCATCGCCCCCCTCATCCAGGAGCGCATCAAGCTGCTGTCCGACGCGGCAGACCTGACCAGCTACTTCTTTCAATCGGAGCTGGAGTACGACTCCGCCAACCTGGTGCAGAAGGGCATGGACCAGATGGGTACCCTGGCCGCCTTCCGGCGCGCTCTGCCGGTGCTCACTGCCGCCCCCGGCTTCACGCACAGTGTCCTGGACGAGTCCCTGCGGGCTGCCGGCGCCGAGCTGGGCCTCTCGCCGCGCCAGTTCTTCGGCGTCCTGCGGGTGGCGGTCACGGGCCGCACCGCCACGCCTCCCCTCTTCGAGACTATGGAAGTCCTGGGCCGCCAGCGGGTGCTGGGCCGGCTGCACGAGGCCATCGGGCGCCTCTCGCCCGCCTGACGCGGGGTGCGGGTGCTCGCCCTCTCCCCAAAGAGGGTGGGTGACAAATCCCGCTCGTGGTGCGCCTTTCGTCAAGCTCAAGACCGGCTTATCGAACCACGGAGGCGGTTTAATTTGTAACTCTTTTTTGATAATTTTAAGGTTTCTGTATATAATCCTCGGGGCCCCAACCATCCCGTGCCGACGGCCGGCATCCCACCTTCCGGTTCCCCTATAGTCGCGCAGGTATACCACCGCCTTGGGGAACCTGCGCCCACGGAGGCCCCGCCACGTTGCGGTTCGCCATTAGGGGACAAAATGTGATTTCGGTTAGTTCTTAAATTAGTCTTAAAAATAGTATAAAATTGCCTTGACACGTCCCCGCCGGGGACACTTATTCTTGCAGCAGTGCTGGGTAGCCAGTGGGTGGACAGACGGGCGGTGGCCCCAGCCGGGGAGGTGGACTGGAGCCAGGGGTCGGGTGTCCTTGGTGTACCCTCACGAAGCCAGCCCAGGTCAGATCAGTTCCCGGCGGTGGGGCCGGGGTTCCGTCCCAGCGGTGGGCGTTGCCAGGCGGCAGAAGTGGCATATTTCTAGTTTTGATAATTCGCCGTGCTGACTGGAGGCGGAGGGTAGCTGCAGCAAAATTTGGCAGGAGGCACGGCGGAGAGCATGGTCACAACATCGGCGAAAGTGCTCAGCGATGGAATCGTCAAAATCGATGGCGGGTCTCTGTTTGGGCCGGTGCCCAAGGTTGACTGGGAAAACAGCGTGGTCACCGACCGGCGGAACCGCGTTACCCTGGGGCTGAACTGCCTGCTGCTGCAGGCCGGCGGCAAGAACGTGCTGGTGGACACGGGGGTAGGCTCCAAGGACAACGATAAGGACCGCGACACCCTGGGTCTGGTGCCCAGCCGGCTCCTAAAGGGACTGAAGGCGGTGGGCCTGAGTCCCAAGGACATCCACGTGGTGATTCTCACCCATCTGCACTTTGACCACTGCGGCGGCTGCACCCGCATGGACCGCACCGGCAACATTGTGCCTACCTTCCCCAAGGCCCGTTACTACGTGCAGCGCGCCTGCTGGGACGAGGCAGTCCAGCCCAGCGTCCGCTACACGTCCCACTACCGGCCCGACAACTTCATGCCCATCGCCGACCGGGGTCAGTTGGAACTGCTGGACGGGGATGTGGAAGTGCTGCCGGGGCTGAACGTGATCGTCACCGACGGCCACGCCAAGGGACATCAGATGGTCATGTTCCGGCACGGCGGCGAGCGCATCGCCTTCCTGGGCGACCTGGTGCCTACTCCGCACCACTTGAACCCCATCGCCTTCTCGGCTTTCGACCACTCGCCGGAGCACACCCTGGAGCGCAAAGGGGAAGTGCTGCGCCAGGCCCTGCGAGAGGGCTGGCTGTTAGTGTTCTCCCACGGCCACGCCCAGCGCGCCGGCTACCTGGAACGCCGCGCCGAGATGTCGGTGCTGCGGGCGGTGGACTTGTAACTCTCTAACTGTCCCGAGCACCATGAGCGTAGGGGCGACGCATGCGTCGCCCCTACGCTGTTCAGGACTTAGCGGTCCCGACGAATCGGGGCCGCGCGTGTTGCGGAATCAGCTTGACATCCTCCCCCTGCTGTGGATAATTGCTTCTGTCACCAAGGTGGTTTCGCAATTGTAGGCGGATTGCGTCCCGGCGCTCCCAGTCCGACGAAAGGCGGCCGCCCGCTTGGGAGCCGAGTATTCATCCGGGATCGCAGGCAAGCTCCAAAATTCCAGGAGGTGTCCATGTTTCGGTCTCGTTCCCCAGGCAGAGCAATTGCCCTTATCCCCTTGGTGCTACTCCTGCTTTAATGGCCGCCTGCGGCGCCGCTGCCACGCCGACGGCACAGCCTGCCGCGCAGCCCACCGCAGTGCCCAAGCCCACCGTGGCTGGGCCTAGACGCGGCGCCCGTGGTGGGCGGGAACTTCCCGCAATTGGACTTTGTATAGCTGGCCGCGGCTTCGCAGTGGTCATGCGGCCACCCGGCTGCCGGTTGGTTTAGCTTGTAACGTGCCCCCAGCCGCATCGATCATTCTGGTGCGACCGGGGCGATTTTCTTGAGGAGAGTGGCTTGAGTCTGGCAGCGTACATACGGCATCCCAGCCAGGCTTTCTATGGCTGGCGCATGGTGGGCTTGGGCGGGCTGATCAGCTCTTTGAACAAGACCGCCGTCAACAAGGGTTTCCCCGTGTTTGTCCTGCCCATTGAGGAAGCCTTTGGCATCAGCCGGGCCAACGTGTCGCTGCTGTTCTCCCTGGCCCGGGCGGAGAGTGGGGTCGCCGGCCCCCTGGGCTGGCTGGTGGACCGGTTTGGGCCCCGCACAACCGTCTTTGTGGGCGCCCTGATGGTGAGCCTGGGGTTCATTCTCCTTGCCTTTGTGCCCAATGTCTGGATGTTTGCCCTGGTCTACATGGGCGTAATCACCATGGGGAGCAACCTGGGCTTTTCCTACTCCATCTCGACCCTGGTCAACAACTGGTTCCATCGCCAGAAAGGCATGGCCATGTCCAGTTACCAGGCTATTGACTCTCTGCTGCCTTCCCTTTTGGTGCCGGTGGTGGCGAGGTCCATTGAGCGCTGGGGGTGGGAAACCACCTCCTGGGTAATTGGCATCGCCCTGCTGGTGCTGATCCTGCCTTTGACCTTGGGCATCCGCAACAGCCCGGAGAGCATGGGCCTGACCATGGATGGTGACCCGCCGGCGCCACGACGCACGGGCACGCCAGGCGACGGAGCAGCTGCCGGCGGCCACGTCAGTCACGTCGGCGGGTCGCGGGAGGAGTACTCCGTGGGCGACGCCATGCGCACGCCCTCCTACTGGGTGCTCACCACTGCCACCGCTCTGCGGTTGGTGGCCAAGAGCGCCGTAACGGTTCACATCATCCCCATTCTGGTCAGCAGGGGGATGGACAAGCAGGGCGCCGCCGGGGTGTTTGGGCTGCTGCTCTTCATCAGCGTGCCCCTGTACCTGGCCGTGGGTTGGCTGTCGGACCGCGGCCCCAAGAACCGGATGATGGCCTTGTGCTGCGCCTCCGGCACCGCGTCCTTTGCGCTGCTGGCCCTGCCCATCCAGTCCGTGTGGCCCGTCTTTGGGTTCATCATCCTGTTCGCCATTGCCGATTCCAGCGCTCCCACCAACTGGGCGCTGCTGGGGGAGTACTTCGGGACCAAGACCTTCAGCCAGCTCCGTGGCTATGTGCAGATGGCCAACTTTCCGGGCGTGCTGCTGGCCCCGTATTTCGTTGGCCTGTGGTACGACAATCACAAGAGCTACACGCTGCCCCTGTGGGTCTTTACCGGGGTTTTCGCGTTGAGTGTGATCGCCTTCGCAGTCACCCGGGGGCCCCGCCGGCGGGCAACGCCGGTGGCGCCGGCGGGCCGGGAGACGCAGGGTTAGCAGGGGGGGGTGGGAGGTCGTGCAGGGGGCGTCCCGATGGAATCGGGACGCCCCGCGGTTATTAACCCGTCAGGAACTCCTGCCGGATGGTCTCCGCCGACACGGCGAAGCTGATGCCCCGGGCAGGCACCGACTGGTACTCCCCCATCACTGAGGCCACGACGCCGATGATCTCCCCCCCGGTAGTCAACGATGGGGCCGCCGCTGTTGCCCAGGTTGACGGCGGCGTCGGTCTGCAGCACGGTTCGCCCCAGCTCGGGCTCGTGGACTAGGCGCGACACCACTCCGATAGCTACGCTGGCGGGGCCCGGCAGGCCTAGGGGATACCCGATGACCACGGCCGCGGCCCCCAGTGACGGCGCGGCGCCCCTGGCCAGCGATGCCGCGCGGTAGGCGCCCGGCGGGAGCTGCACCAGGGCCAGGTCTCGCTTGGCGTCGGTGCGCACCACCCGGCCGGTGAGGCGCCAGGTATCCTCCACCACCACGCCGACCTCCGTGGCATTCCCCACGATGTGGGCGCTGGTCAGCACTGTGCCCGAGGGGTCAATTATTACTCCTGAACCAGCAAAGGCCGCGCCGGTGACCCGCACCACCGCGGGGATCACCAGGGCCAAGGCGTTGGCTTCCGGCGGCGGGCCGGCTACTGTCAGCAGCAACCCTGAAGAAACCCCGGCGGGTTGGGCCCGTATGGCAGCGGGGGGATCAGGCCTCAGCTCAGGGGCCCGGCCAGCCCGTTGCGTCACCGCCAGCGTCAACGGGAGCCCCACCATCATCAGACCGGTCAGAACGGCCAGAAAGGTGTAAAGCTTCAGGTGCGTTTTCAGGTAGGCCTCCAACTCCACGATAGAGTTGTGACTCTATTGTGAGGCGGGCCGCGGTTTGGGGAGAGGGTGGCAGCCCAGCGCCGCGGCGGTGGCGGCACCCCATTGAGGATGCCTGATGCCAGGTGTCAGACATCCAAATCTTACGGATGTCATTCTGAGCCGCAGCCGCAGCGAAGGCGAAGAATCTAAAGAATCTGGGGTGTTGCTGTGCCCCCTACTTTAGATTCTTCGCGGAGTTTATCCTGAGCCTAGCGAAGGGGCTCAGAATGACATTCTTGTGGCCTCGATATGCACTCCAGACTTCGATGGTCTGACTGGCATCACGCATCCATTGGATGGGAGTAGATTATGCAGGCGGCTGAGGCTTGCCCCCCTTTCGCAAAGGGGGGTTGGGGGGATTTCGTCCCCGCGCTGGTTACAGCCCCAGCAGGGCCTCAAGATTCTTCCACAGGATGCCGTCCTTCTCATCCTGGGTGAGGCTGGCCAGCCCCTGCACCCAGGACACCGGCGAGGGGTCCCAGCCCACGTAGGGCCAGTCGCTGCCCAGCACCACCCGGTCCGCGCCCACCGTGTCGATGAGGAACCGCAGGGCGGGCTCGCTCATGGTGATGCAGTCGTAGTAGAGGCGGCTCTGGTACCGGCTGGGCGGCTGCAGGATGTGGGCGCGGGCCTCCGGGCGCACCTGCCAGCCCCGGTCCAGGCGTCCCATGCCGTAGCACGCCGGCCCGCCGCCGTGGGCGATGCACACCTTCAGGTCTGGGCAGTGGTCCAGCACCCCGCCAGAGATCAGGGCGGAGGCTACCAGGGTGTCCTCCACTATCACCCCCAGGCTGTTGCTCAGGGCGTAGCGGTTGATGAACTTGGTCAGGAAGTTGTTGTTGGGCTGGGGATGGTAGAATAGCAGGGCGCCCATCTGCTCCGCCGCCCGGAACAGGGGCAGGAACTCCGCCTCGTCCCAGCCCTTGCCGTTGACCACCGTGTCCAGCTCCGCGCCCCGCAGGCCCAGCATCTGCACCGCCCGCTCCAGCTCCGTCACCGCGGCCCGCACATCCTGCATGGGCAGCGTGGCCAGCCCGGCAAAGCGCTGGGGCCACTGCCGAGTCATGGCGGAGATTTCGTCGTTCACCTCCCGCGCCAGCTGGCGGCCCTGGGCGGCGGGCAGATGGTAGCCCACCAGCGGCAGGGCAATGGACACCACCTGCAGGTCCACACCCTGGGCGTCCATGTCCTGGAGGCGCTGCTCCGGGGTGAACCGCAGCTTGGGCGAGGAGATGGGGTCCCGCCGGCCCTGGTTCACGGTGAAGCCCGGCGTTCCCGCCTCGGTCTTTACGCCGTACCACTCCTTGCCCTGGTTCACGGTGTGCCAGAAGCACTGGGGCATCAGGTGGGTGTGAACGTCAATGGTGCGCAACGGCGGCCTCCCTTACAGCCCCAGTAGCTTCTCGAGGTTCTTGTAGAGGATGGCTTCCTTCTCCGCCTGGGTCAGGCTCTCCATGCCCAGCACCCAGGACACCGGCCAGTCCAGGCACATGTCGGCGGGCCAGTCGGTTCCGAGCACCACCCGGTCCACGCCCACCGAGTCGATGAGAAACCGCAGCGCGCGCTCGTCGTAGACGATGCAGTCGTAGTAGAAGCGCCGCAGGTAGCTGCTGGGCGGCTGGCTGGCGTGGCCCTTCGCATCGGGGCGTGTGCGCCAGCCCCGGTCGATGCGGCCAATGGCGTAGCAGGTGTACCCGCCGCCGTGGGCCAGGCACACTTTCAGGTCCGGGCAGGCGTCCATGACACCGCCCAGCACCAGGGCGGCAAAGGTCACGGTGCGGTCCACCAGGTTGCCGATGGTGTTGGGCTGATGGTAGCGGTCAGCCCGGCCCTTAACGCTGGTGTCGCCGCCCAGTTGGTGGATAAATATGACGGCGCCCATTTGCTCCGCCGCCTTCCAGAAGGGCAGGAACTCCGGCTCGTCGTATGTGCGGCCCCGCACCTTGTCGTCGATCATGGCGCCTTTCAGCCCCAGCTGGGTCACGGCCCGCTCCAGCTCGTCGATGGCCGCCGGCACGTCCTGCATGGGCAGCGTGGCGAAGCCGGCCAGGCGGGCGGGATAGTCCAGGGTCATCTGGCGCACCTCGTCGTTGCACTCCCGGGCGATGGCCGTGGCAACCTGGGGGTCCCGGTGGTACTGGTAGAAGGCGGCGGCGGTGGACACCACCTGGACATCCACCCCCAGGGAGTTCATGTCGGCGATGCGCTGCTCCGGAGTCCAGGCGTTGCGGGGGTTGCCGGCGCCTTCGCCGGATTTCATCCCGTGCCAGTCCCGGCCGGCGGCCACGGCCTTCACGAAGCTCTGGGGCGTGGAATGGGCGTGAATGTCAATGCTGCGCATGGCGGTCTCCTATCAGCAGTTGAAAAGAACCAGGAGCAGCTCCCAACGGAAACGAGGCTGGGAAAGGGTCTCCTCTCCCCGCTGGAGAGGGTTGGGGTGCTAAATTACGCGCTACCTCCGCCCGCTGCGGCGCACAAACTTGTCCACGCTCTTGGCGCCGGTGAGGGCCAGGTAAACGTTGCTCTTGGAGTCGGCCCAAAGCCCGTGAGCTGGGCGGCACTCCCACTCGGCCATAATCCCGCCCTGGCGGTTCCGGATGCTGACGCGGGGCTTGGAACCCTTTACCGACGACTCCGCCACGAAGAAGTTGCCTTCCGTGTCTTCGGAGATGTCGTTGGGCCGCGTCATGTCGGTCCACATGGTGACAAACTCCCCTTCACCGGTGAAAATCTGGATGCGGCTGTTCTCCCGGTCGCAGACGTAGAGCAGGCTCTCCTGGTCCACCAGGATGCTGTGGGGCAGGTGGAACTGTCCGGGGCCGCCCTTGCCCGGCGCGCCCCAAGATGCAATCAGCTGGCCGTCGGAGGAGAACCGGTGAATCCGGGCGTTGCGGTACCCGTCGGAGACATAAAGGTCGCCATTGGGCGCAGGGTACATCTCCGTGGGGAAGTTGAAGGGGCCGGAAGAGCGGGGCACCAGCTCTCCCGCCTTTTCGCAGCCGGTATTCGAGTGGACGCCCCGCTGGCCCAGAATTTGCAGCGGCTTGCCCTCCAGGGTGTACTTGAGGCATACGGAGTCTTCCCGGTCGGTGAGGTATACGAGGTCGTCAACGATGTTGAACCCGTGGGGCAGGTTGATGGCCGCATTGCCCCAGGAGCCGATGTAGTTGCCATCGGGATCAAAGATCACGATGGGCGGGTCCTTGCGCTGGAACACGTACAGGTTGTCCTTGGAGTCGGTGGCCAGGGAGCTGACGGTGCCGAAGGTTTCCCCCTCCGGGAGCTTGGCAAAATTCTGAATCTCGGTATAGGTAAACTTGCCGCGTCCTACGGTAGTAGTCATGACTTGGTTGCCTCCTTGCCTAATTTGGGTTCCGGTCTCATGGGAGCCCCTAGTTCGGATGTTGAATGCCTGTATCTCCCCCTTACGAAGGGGGAGATACAGAGGGGGTAGCCTACCTCCGGCCGCCGCGGCGCACAAACTTGTCCACGCCGCCGGGGTCGCTCAGGCCGACATAGATGTCCCCGCGGGAGTCCACCCAGCTCCCGTGTCCGGGCCCGCGGCAGTTGAACCGGGACAGCACATTGCCCTCCCGGTCCAGCACGCTTACCCGTGCGGAAGACTTGTTCACCGAGCCTTCGCTCACCACCAGAGAGCCTTCGGAGTCGATGGAGATGTCCATGGGCCGCTGGATGTCGGTCCAGGTGCTGACGTGCTCGCCCTCGGTGGTGAACACCTGGAGGCGGTGGTTCTCCCGGTCGCAGATGTACAGCAGCCCCTCGTGCATCACCAGGCTGTGGGGCAGATGGAACTCCCCCCGGCCGGTCTTGCCGGGCTGGCCCCAGGAGTACTTCAGCCGCCCTTCCGAGTCGAACCGGTGCACGCGGGCGTTGCGGTAGCCGTCGGAGACGAACAGGTCGCCGGAGGGATGCGGGATCATCTCGGTGGGGTAGTTGAAGGGGCCGGCGGCATGGGGCACCAGGTCGCCCGCCTTCTCGCAGCCGGTGTCCGAGTGTACCCCGTGCTTGCCAAGCATCTGCAGGGGCTTGCCGTCCAGGGTGTACACCAGGCATACCGAGCTGTCCCGGTCGGTGAGGTAAACGGTGTCGTTCTCGATGTAGATTCCGTGGGCGAACTGGAAGGCCCCGTTGCCCCAGGAGCCTAGGTACTTGCCCTCCCGGTCAAAGATGACGATGGGCGGTTCCTTGCGCTGGAAGGCGTAGACCCGGTCCTGGGAGTCGCAGGCCATGGCGCTGACCATGGCGAACTTCTCCCCCGCGGGGAGCTTGGCCCAGTTCTGGACCTCGTTGTAGGTATACTTGCCGCTGCCTACGGTAGTCATGATTTGCCTGCCTCCTTGCCGATATTGCGTTCCGTGGTTCCAGGGCGCCGGACTATCTGGGGTATCACTGGGGTATCAATTGAAACAGGGCATCACCTCTTGGGCGAACAGGTCCATGGACCGCGCCACCTTCTGGGGCGGCATCCCGCCAAAATCGAAGTTGCATCCGAAGTAGTCGATGCCTTGCGCCTGCAACTCCTTGATGCGGCGGGCGCAGTGGTCCGGGGTGCCGACAATGGCCCGGTGCTCCAGCAGGTAGTCGTAGCTGACGGGCAGCTCGGTGCGGCGCTGCCGCCAGTCGTCCATCCGCTGGTACACCTCGCTGCCCTCCTTGATGAACCGCCGCCACTGCATGATGTCCACCACCCAGTTCAGCCGTGCCTGGGTGTCCCGCCGGGCCTGCTCCTCAGTTTCCGCAACGTAAACGTAGCGGAAGAAGGGGATGCGCGATATGGGCACGTTGAAGCCCGCCTCCCGCGACATTCGGACGAACCGGTGGCAAAGCTCCAAGGCGTCGGCCGTATCCTGCACCACGGCAACGCACAGGGTGTGTCCCGTGGATACCGCGAACTCCAAGGTCTCCGGGGTGCGCGTGGCCGCAATGTAGATGGGTGGGTGCGGCTGCTGCACCGGCGTGGGCACCAGGTTGGCCCGCGCCACCTGAAAGTGCCTCCCCTGGTAGCAGAAGTCCGGTGTCGTCCACAGACCCTGGATAATCTTGATGGATTCCTGAAGCCGCTCCTGGCTCTCGGCGGGGTCCACGTGGTATCCGCCGTACTCATAGCCGAAGGTGCCCCGGCCGATTCCCACGTCCAGCCGCCCGTCGCTGACCAGGTCCAGGGTGGCGGTATCTTCCGCCAGCCGCACCGGATGGTGCAGCGGCGACACCAGCACCGCGGTGCCCAGGCGAATCCGGCTGGTGCGGGCGGCCAGGTATGTCGCCAGTACCAGCGGCGAAGCCCCGATGCTGTACCGGGTAAAGTGGTGCTCCGCCAGCCACGCGCCCTCAAACCCCAGCGCCTCGGCTTGCTGCACCTGGTCGGTGGTGCGCTGGATTACCTCCCCTTGGCTGGCGTCTTCCGGCCAGGGCAGGTGGGTGAAGATGGCAAACTTCATGCCGTGCGAGCTTTGCGCCCCGGTGTGGCCTCAGTTGGCGCGGCCCCCACGTAATGGGGCATCACCTCCGTCACGAACAGCTCCAGGGAGCGCATGGCCTCCTCGTGGGTGAGGCTGCCCCACTGGAAGGAGCAGACAAAGTAGTTGGCGCCAGTTTTGAGATACTCGTCAATGTAACGGCGGGTGGATTCGGGCGATCCGGCCACGATGCCGAAGCCGGCGCCCTGGCCCTCGCCGCCGAGGCCGCCGGGGGCCTGCCGCCGCTGCTGCTCCTCTTGGGAGCGCTCGCTCAGGGACCAGAACAGGTCGCGGCGGGCCTCCCGTTCGGGCGCAGCCTTGGGGCGCATGCGTTCGTTGGGCACCAGGAACTGGTTCAGCCCGCGCCTCTCCGCCTCCAGGTGACGGGGCGCGCTGAGGTTCCACTTGTAGTGCTCCCAGGCGGGCTTGCCCAGGGCCAGCGCCGCCTCGTCGCTCTCCGCCAGTACCATGTGGTGCACCAGGCCGATCTTGGGCATGGTGTTCTGCGGGGTGAGGGAGTCAGGGCCATGATGCTGCGCCCACAGCTCCCGGTACCGCCGCACGTTGGCCTCAAAGCTGTCCAGCGACCCCACGATGATGGTGTTCATGCCGTCCACGGCGGCGGTCTCCACGTTGCGCATGTACCAGAACGGGGGATAGGGCTGCTGGATGGGCCGCAGCCGCATGGGCAGTTGCTGGAAGTTGTAGAACTGCCCCTGGTAGGTCAGCTCATCGTGGCTCAGCCCCTGCTGCACGATCTCCAGGGTCTCCCGGTACCGGGCGTAGTTGGTCTCCACGTCGGAGTCCTGGCCCCAGAAGTAGGCCTCCAGCACACCGCCCCGGCCCACGCCAATCTCCATGCGCCCGCCGCTCAAGTTGTCCAGCATGCAGATCTCTTCGATGAGCCGCAGGGGGTGATGCAGGGGCAGCACGTAGATGCAGGGTGCCAGCCGCAGTTTCTGACTGTGCTCCGCGGCGGCGGCCAGAAACACGTTCTGCGACGGGGCCAGACTGTGTACCGCGGGGGTGTGGTGCTCCGCCAGGTGGTATGCGTAGAAGCCGGCGGCGTCCAACTGCTCAATCTGCTCCAGCCGCTGGCGGTAGACCTGGGCCAGCCCCACGCCGGGCACTGGTTCGATGTGGTCGAAGATGCCAAACTCCATGTCCGACCTTTTCACCGTCCCTTAAAAGTTCTGCTGGGAGACGCCACCGGGTTCTGCGGGGATTTGGGGATTAAGGGATGGTTTACCTTTTTAATCCCCAAATCCCCGCCAATTCGTTCCCGCCGAGTGCCTAACCTCAGCCGGCCTCTCGCAGGCACTGCTCCAGCAGGTGGAACGCGGCGCGGGCAAAGGCCCACATGTTGGCCTCGCGGTTGTCCGACCGGGTCTCCACGGTCAGCGCCCGCTCCACCGGTCCGGCCACGGCGATGCAGGCGTGGCCAGCAGAGTCGCCGTAGCGGTTGCCCGTGGGGCCGCTGGCGCCGGTCTCCGCCAAGCCCCAGGTAGTGCTCAGCAGCTCCCGCACCGACCGGGCGTTGAGCTGGGCGTAGGGCTCGCTGCTGGCCCGCAGGCCCATCATGGCGCGCTCGGGCACCCGCAGCAGCCCCTGGCGGGAGACGCCGGTGTAAACCACCGCGCCGCCCACGTAGTAGGCGGAGGCTCCCGGTATGGACACCAGCGCCGCGGAGATCAGGCCCCCGGCGGCAGACTCCGCCACCGCGATGGTCTCCTGGCGTTCCTTAAGCAGTGCGCCCACTGTGGCGGCCAGAGACGTTAGGTCGTCCATTGTCACCCTCTTTATACTAAGAAAAAGCGCGGGCCCAGCAGCCCGGCGGCAGGTTGAGTCAATACGTTTCGCAGCTTGGCGCCGAACCGCCGCGCGACGTTGACGGCAGTATACCCCTTCCGGTCATGGGTGTCACCCGTGGACTGCCATGTCTGGTCTTCCGGCCGGTGGCGGGCAAAGAGAGTCCCCCATCCCGCCTGTACGGCGGAGTGGGGGACGCTAACGCTACTCGATTTCCTACCCAGCGGAGGATTCAACTCTCTGGCAGTCCTGTCTACCGTGGCCCCTGCACTGGCCGACCAGCCTCCGGGCCAGAAGGGCTATGAAGGCCAGCCTGGCAACCAGGGCGGCTAGCCACGCAATCCATAGAGGATACGGCCAGTGGGGGCCGACCCGGCTTCCCACATCATCCCGCCGCATCACTCACGGGATAACATAACAGAGGAGCCCCCGAAGGCGGAGGCTCCTCTGTATTTGTCCCGTCAGCCACGCCTGGGGCCTGGTGCTACTTGAACTGGGACCGGCGGGCCTCCAGGTTGGAGTGGACGTCAATCAACACGGTCTTGCCCTCCGCGTTTAGCTGCCGCGCCTTGCGCAGCGCCGGAGCCACTTCCGAAGGCTTGGTTACTCGGATGCCCACGGCGCCCAGACCTTCCGCAATCATGGCGTAGTCGCCGGTCATGCGGGTCACGCCGTACAGCTCGTTGGAGACCGGATATCCGCCGGGGTAGGTGGCCATGCCGCCGTTGTTCAGCACTATGGTGGTAATGGGCGCCCCGGCGCGCACTGAAGTCTCAATGTCCAGCCCGGACATGCCGAAGGCGCCGTCTCCCATGAAGTTCAGGCAGAACTTGTCCGGCCTGGCCAGCTTGGCGCCGATCATCAGCGGGATGCCGTATCCCAAATGGGTGGTCTTGCCCCAGCCGATGTAGCTGTGGGGCGTGCTGGCGGTGTAGAAGGGCATGATGGTGTCCCGCGGCGCGCCGGCGTCGTGGGTGACGATGCTGTTGTCCTTGTCCAGCACCCGCTCCAGCTCGCCGATGATCCGGTAGGTGTTGATGGGCGTGTCCTCCGAGTTGAGGATCGCCGTCCAGTCCTTCATCCAGGTCTGCTTCATGGTGGCGATTTCCGCGGCCACCTTGGTCTTGCCCTTGCGGCCTGCGGGGCCAGCCTGCTTCTTGACCTCCTGGATCATGGCGGCCAGCGCCAGCTTGGCGTCGCCGGGCATGCCCACGTCCACGGAGAAGTCCTTGTTGATGTCCTCCTGGCTCTCCACGCTGTGGATGATGACTTTGCCCGGCGGGATGGGTTGCCCGTAGCTGGTGCGGGTCATGCTGGAGCCGATGGCAAAGAGCACGTCCGAGTCCTGGATCCACCGGTAGGCCGGCAAAGAGGTGGAGCTGCTGCCGGCGCCCAAGGACAGGGGATGGCTTTCGTTCATCGCCGACTTGCCGGGCATGGTGGTGTACACGGGAATCTCGGTAAGCTCCGCCAGCTCCTTCAGCTCCTCCGTGGCTCCGGCGAAGAGCACGCCCATGCCCGCCCAGATCAGGGGCTTCTTGGCGTTGAGCAGCAGCTTCACCGCGTCGCGCACGTCGGCGGGGTCCGGCGCCTGGCGCATGCGCTTGGGCGGGTGGTAGTTCAGCACCGACTCAGGAACCTGCTGGGTGCCGATGTCGGACGGGATTTCCACGATGACCGGACCAGGACGGCCGTTGCGCAGGGCGTGGAATGCCCGGCGCATCACGTCGCCCACCATGGCAGGCTGGGTGATGACCTCGCCGACCTTGGACACCGACGCGTAGGTGCGCGTCGGTGAGAAGTTGGGGCGCACGTTGTACTGGCTCACCGCCGGGCCGCCGGGCAGGTACAGGATGGGCACATTATCGCCGAAGGCCTGGGCCAACCCGCCCATGGAGTTCTCCGAGCCGGGCCCGCCCTGGGTGATGGTCACGCCGAACTTGGTCCGGTCGTTCAAGCGGCTGAACCCGTCCGCCGCCATCAGGGCGCCGCGCTCCTGCCGGAACATAATGGTGCGGATGCCCTCTTTGGCCACCGCCTCAATGAGGTTGTTGGATGGGAAGCACGAGACCCACTCCACTTCCTCCATTTTCAGTATCCGTGCCACCGCTTCCATAACGTTCATTGGGGCCTTCCTCCTCAACTAAACCTTAAAATCCTTGATCAAATGCCTGGCGGAGAATTTCACCCCCACCTTGCTCCTCCCCCGTCGAGGGGGAGGAGGCTCATCCCTTCCCCCTTGATGGGGGAAGGTTAGGATGGGGGTGAAATGTTCGTGAAGCTCATTCTGTAGGTGCTAAAAATGCCGCTTGCGCCCACTACACCGCCACCGCCACCGCCGCCCGCTGCAACTGCCGGGCGATGAAGCCCTTCATCAGCGCCACGGCCCGGTCTGAATCTGGCCCCGGCGTGTTGCCGAAGCCGTGAACCCGCCCGGGGAATATCTCGATGTCGCACTGCCCGCCCGCCGCCCGGTAGGCCGGCACAAAGCTGGTGGGGATGGACATGGGCACGTTGTTGTCGGAGGTGCCTTGGATTATCAGCGTGGGGGGCAGCTCCACCTTCTCCCCGCGGTCCAGGATCTGCTGGGGGTTGCCCTCCCGCATGCCGTTCTCGTCCCGGAAGTAGGCCACCGACGAGGCTGCCAACCGCTCCGCGCCAGCCGCCTGGGCGTACCGGTACCGAGCGAAGGGGTCCAGCACCGGCCAGCAGCACAGCAGGTAGCTCAGAGTGGCGTCTACCCCGCGGCCTTCCGGCAGTGGTACTGCCGCATAGCGCGAGTCCCGGGGGCGCATGGCGCTGAGCATTACGGTATGCCCGCCGCTGGAGGAGCCTAGCCCGCCCACGGTGCTGGGGTCGGCGTTGAACTCTCGGGCGTGAGCCTTCAGCCAGCGAGTGGCAAAGTTGACGTCGGCCACCTGGGCGGGATAGGGATGGTCCGGCGCCAGGCGAAAGTCCACCGCCGCCACCACAATGCCGCTGGCGGCCAGGGCGTGATTCATCACCTGGTCGTTGGTGCGGCTACCCTGATTCCAAGCGCCGCCGTGGACATCCAGCAGTGCCGGGAAGGGGCCTTTACCCTGGGGCTGATAGATGAGGGCCGTCCAGCCCTGGCCCTGGTGGCGCAGGTATTCCACCTCGCGTACCTCCACCGGAAACTGCTGGGCGGGTTTATAGTCTAGATTCAGCTTGCCAGCCATACTCTGCTCCTAGCGTGCCAAATGTGGGCGAGTACGAAAGTCGCCCCTATGGTACTTCTTTTTCCAGTTCCCATCTAGTGCGCGTAGTCAGTTGTAACTGTTTAGACTTGAGGGGACTCAATCGGGCCGCATGCCTCCACTCGGCATGTCCCGTTCCCCACAAGGTGGGGAATAACGGGGTGTGCAGAGGGGCTTAGCCCCTTGCCGGGGGCCTGGGGGTGTCCCCCAGATGCCATTTCTTCCTCCTTCCTGGCAAGGAAGGGGGCTAGGGGGATGGTCGAACTGTTGGCTGGAACCTTCTAGCGGCGTGGCTTTGGAACGCCGGTGGAGAGCCAATCCCATCCGCTCTGAACATTTATGGGACGAGCACACAACCTTGCCAGCGGCAGGCAGACTATGATACCGTTACGGGAAATTGACGGGGCCACCACCAGAAGGATCAACTACCATGCGATGTGAAGTCTGCCTCAAGACCCAGATGAGCGGCAACAACGTAAGCCACTCCAAGCGCCGCACCAAGACCAAGTTCCAGCCCAACACCCACCGGCAAACCCTGGTCCTCAACGGCCGGTCCGTCAAGGCCAAGCTGTGCACCCGGTGCCTGCGGTCGGCCCACAAGTCGCCTAAGATATTCAAGGCATTGGGCCTCCGCTAGTCCCCTCAAGCAGCGCGGCAACCTAAATTAAGAGCAATCCGGCGCCGATGACCTCCCCCAAACCGGGGAGGTTCTCTGTTTATGGGCCTTTAACGGGCGTGCGCCGCACTCCCTGCACGGCCTGTCGCAGGTTAGTCATGGCCGCATCGACAGTCTCTTGCGGGTTGAATATGGCGGTGCCCGCCACCAGGATGCTGGCCCCCGCCCGCACCGAGTCTTGCGCGGTGTGGTCTGCCTTGATCCCCCCGTCCACCTCCAGTTGCGCCCGGTAGCCCTGTGCCTCGATGATCCGGGCCAGCCGACGCACCTTGTCCAGCGCGCCGGGGATGAAGCTCTGCCCGCCGAAGCCGGGGTTCACGGTCATCACCAGCACCAGGTCCAGGTCCGGCAACACCTCCTCCACCGCGGAGATGGGCGTGCCGGGGTTGATGGCCGCCCCTGCTTGCGCGCCCAGCTCTTTGATGCGGAACACCGTGCGGTGCAGGTGGCGGCAGGCCTCCGCGTGAACAATCACCTGGTCCGTGCCGCCCTTTTTAATGCACTGGGTCAGGATGGCATCGGGCTCCTCCACCATGAGGTGGATGTTCAGGGGCAGGTTGGTGCACCGGCGGATGGCGTCCACCACGATGGGCCCAAAGGAGATGGCGGGCACAAAATGGCCGTCCATGATATCGACATGAATCAAGTCCGCCCCGGCAGCGGCAGCGTCGCGCACCTGCTGACCCAGGTTGGTGAAGTCGGCGGCCAGGAGCGATGGCGCGATGAGAATGCGGGGATTAGAAGCCATGACTATTACTGGCGGCCTCCAGCAGTTGCCGTGCCCGGCGCACTTCCTGGGCCACCTGCTGGGGAGCAGTGCCGCCGGGGTTGTCCCGCGCGGCGACTGATGATTGGGCGGTAATGCCGTATACGCCCTCATCGAAGTGGGGCGAGAAGCGGCGGTACTCCTCCAAGGTCAGGCCGGCCAGCTCCTTGCCCTGGGCCTCGCAGTGGCGGCAAAGCTCCCGCATCACCCCGTGGGCCTGGCGGAAGGGCACCCCCTTGCCTACCAAGTAGTCGGCCAGGTCGGTGGCCAGCATAGCGCTCTCTCCTGCCAGGCTCATAACCCGCTCCGTGTCCAGCGTCATGCCGGACAGCATCCCCTGAAACACGCCCAGAGTAGCCAGCAGGGTGTCCACCGTGTCGAAGAACCCCTCCTTGTCCTCCTGCAGGTCGCGGTTGTAGGTCAGCGGCAGCCCTTTGAGCACAGTAAGCAGTCCCATGAGATGGCCGTAGACCCGCCCGGTCTTGCCCCGGGCCAGCTCGGCAAAGTCGGGGTTGCGCTTCTGGGGCATGATGCTGCTGCCGGTGGTGTACTCGTCGGCCAGGCGGATGAACCCGAACTCCCGGCTGGACCACAGCACCAGCTCCTCCGCCAAACGCGAGAGGTGCATCATCGCCAGCGCGGCGGCGGCCTGATACTCCACCAGGAAGTCGCGGTCGGACACCGCGTCCATGCTGTTGGCGGTGATGGCGCTGAATCCCAGTTCCTGGGCCAGGAACACCCGGTCGGTGGGATAGGGCACCCCCGCCAGGGCGCCGCTGCCCAGGGGCAGCACGTCGGCGCGACGGTAGCAGTCGTGGAAGCGCTCGGCGTCCCGCTGGAACATCTGGAAGTAGGCCAGGAAGTGGTGGGCCGCCAGCACCGGCTGGGCGCGCTGCAGGTGAGTATAGCCCGGCATCACCACGCCGGCGTGCCGTTCCGCCAGACCTACCAGCGCCTCCTGCACCCCGCGCAGGCCTTTCACCGCGTCCCGGATGGCCTCACGAGTGTAGAGCCGCATGTCCAGCGCAACCTGGTCGTTGCGGGAGCGGCCCGTGTGCAACCGCCCGGCGGCGGCGCCGATGATCTGGTGCAGCCGGCTCTCGATGTTCATGTGCAGGTCTTCCAGCGCCGCGTCCCAGGGGAACTGCTCCGACTCAATCTCCTGGCGCACCTGCTCCAGTCCCTGCACAATCTGCTCCGCGTCCTGGGCGGAGATAATCTTCTGACGCGCCAGCATCCGGGCGTGGGCCGTTGACCCGGCGATGTCCTGCCGGTAGAGGCGGCGGTCGTAGTGGATGGAGACGGTATAATCGCGGTGGCTGGTCACGCTTCAGGTTCCATTAAGACAGGGCGCCAAAGTACTGGAAGCTGGCGGACAGGTTGTCCAGCACCTGGACGTGGGGCGGTATCTCCATGATGGCCGGGCCCTGATAGCCCTTGGTGGCCAGCACCCGTACCATGCGGGCGGTGTCCAAATCGCCGGCGTCCAGGGCCGGATGGGGCTTGCCCGCGGTGGCCTGCTTGAAGTGCACCAGCTTCACCATATCCAGGGGCAGCGCCTCTAGCTCGGCCAGGGGGTCGCTGTTGGGGTAGCTGCGGAGCTGGTTGGTAGGGTCCGGGCACAGGCCCAGGTAGCTCCCTTCCTTGGGGGATAGCTTGGCGCGGGCCTGGCGCACCACCAGCGCCATGCTGCGGATGGGCTGGCCGGAGTTCTCCATAGAGAAGATCACTCCCTGACGGGCCGCTTCCCGGGCCAGGTCGGCCACGCCCAGAGCCTCTGCCGGCAAATCCTGCGGGCGCTCCCAGGGGGCGTCAAAGCGCGCCGAGTCCACCACGCGCAGATGGGGCGACGCGCGTCCCACCAGCTTGGCGCCGGCTAAGGCGGCTTGGAACTGCTCCCCTTTCGGGTCAGCGGGTTTGGTCAGGCAAGGCCAGGCCATGGCAAGGTCGAAGGTCAGGCTGGGGAACTGATCCACCAGCGCCTTCAGCTTGGGCAGCACCGGCCGCCACTGGTCTCCCTGGCCGGTTTCGCAATCGCCCAGGCAGGTCTGCCGCAGCTCCACGTGCTTGGCGCCCCGCTGCTGCGCCTCCTTGACCAGGCTGGTCAGGTCTTTTTGCTCCAACTGCTGCCGCCAGGAGTTAGTGATGGCTCCAAGAATCATGGCGCTTACCTCCCCGCGTGAACCTGATGAGACTGGCACAGAGTGTACAGGCAATATACTCCCGCAGGCGCCCCTTACACAATCGTTCTGCTCAAACTGTCTGAGCCTTATTCATAATTCCGCTGGGGGATGTGCATAAAGGTCGGCTGACGTATACTTAGGACAACTTCAAACACCGGGGTTCAGTCTTCTAGGGGCAGGGTAAATGGTAACGAGTGTACCTGTATCGTGCCAAGATTACATGGGGCGTACCGTATCAGTATCTAGCAGCCTGCTGAAAAACCCCGATTTTGCGAAAAATGGACGGACTCTCAAATACGAAAATTGGGACGATTTCGGGCCGTCGACCCCTTTTTCAGCACCCTGCTAGAACACTTGAGGCTAAGATCAAGCTACGCCATCCTGAGATGTCCTCTCACTTATCTAGAGTTTGCGATGTACTGCAAATCCCAGATTTCGTGTACTTCCGACAACGGACGGATGGTCACTTGTTCTATGCAACGCGGTATTCTAACTGGGCGCATATCTGGACATTATGAGCCTGTCTCATAGACTGGTTGTCTGACTTGCGCAGTACCGAGCGGGACGACGGCGCCTGAATTGTTGGCTGCGGCGACATTTCTCTGGTCTTGTTAGCTTTCCGAGTCTCTGTGCTTGCCGGCTCAGTTCCACCGGGCCTTGGCCC
>SHYG01000098.1 GCA_009692925.1 Dehalococcoidia bacterium | reverse complement strand
CGTGGTAAACAAAACCGAAGGTTATGTTGGCGAGAGTGCGAGGGAGTCGAACCCACCTACCCCGCTCATCACGAGGCATAACGGATTTGAAGTCCGCAAGGGCCACCGGGCCCCATCCACTCCCAACTGCGGATTGACGCTTACTGGCTACTTGGCAGCCAGCACCGCGTCAATCTTGCGTTTGAGGGCGCCCTTGGGCACCGCGCCCACAATCTGGTCCACCGGCTTGCCACCCTTAAAGAAGATCAGCGCCGGAATGCTGCGCACACCGTACTTGGTGGCGATGCCGGGGCTGCTATCCACGTCCAGCTTGGCGACGTTCAGCCGGCCAGCATATTCCGTGGCCAGGTCATGAACTGCCGGAGCGATCATTTTGCATGGGCCGCACCACTCCGCCCAGAAGTCCACCAGCACCGGCAACTCCGACTTGAGGACATCCTTGTCCCATGTGCCTTCACTTACCTCAATGGGTTCCGCCATATCCCTAGGTCCTCCAGAATCAACAGGATTAAATGCCATTCCCGGCTGGGCCCTGCAAAACATTGAGGGCCTCTTAATGCCAGTGTATACCTGGGGGCAAGCCCGGTCAACCTGAAGTTGACATCCTGCCATTGTTCCTCCGGCCCGTCTGGTTAGCAAGACTGGCCAACCACCGCGACCCGAAAGGCGCCACACCGGCTTTTCGTTTGCTGCTACGGACTGAACCACATGGCGTTGACCCGGACCCGGCGGTCAAAGCGTGGCGTCCAGTTGAGCTTGGGGTTGATCGCGTAGAAGACCGGCGCGTCGAACACTGTTACCCACAAGAACTCGTTATGCACTCGGTCAGCCATCGCTTGCATCAGCTGCTGCCTCTCTGCACCGGAGGCCGCCAGGGCCTTGGGCAGCATCTCCTGGAACCCACCAGGGCTGGGGTCGCAGTGCGGCGACGAGAGGGACTCGCAGTTCAGGTAGAAGGTGGCGTTGCGGGCAAAGTCCAGGGTCTCGCTGGAGGGAGTGCTCTCTGCCATGTCAGTGCTGGGACAGCTGGCACCGCCCGACGCCAGCGCCTTCTGGAAGTCGTCAACGGTGGGTTTGTCTTTGCCGGGCTCCCGGCCGCTCGCCTTCAGCACGTCGTTCACTGCCGCGCCGGCCCGGCAATAGCGGCGGCTGCGCTGGGTCTGGGCGTCGACCATCTGGACCTTCACGTTAATCCCCACTTCCTTGAGGTAGCGCTGAGTGGCTTCGTAGACCTCGGTCGCTTTGGGGATGATGTTGGGCCGGGCCATGAAGGTCAACGTAGTGTTCGGATCGTAGTTGGCCTCCTTGAGCAGCCGCCTGGACAGCGCCGGGTCGTAGGTGTAGGGGGCGGTATTCGCCTCGGTGGCCCCGACGACGCCCGGCCAGATAATGTTGCCTCGACAGGTGGTGAGACCGGCGTACAGGCTGTCAATCAACTCCTGGCAGTTGATGGCGTGGGCCATGGCCTGGCGCACCTTGAGCTTCTTCAGCTCCGGGTTCCAAAGGGTGTTGATTTCCTGAGCAAAGACCTCGGCGGAGCTGCCCGAGCGGACCATTTCTTTGGGCAAGGCCTTGGCGGACTCCACTCCCACGTCCCAGGCGTTATCGGCCTCACCGGTCTTGACCATGGCCGCAGCCACGATAGGCTCCCCCCGCCAGGTCCAGGTGACGTTCTTAATGATAGGCTTCTGGAATTCATAGTGGTCCCCTGCCGGCGTGTAGCCATCGTAGGCCTCCTCGGAAACGGAAACCCCTGGCTGCCACCGCAAGATTTTGTAGGGGCCAAACCCGACGGTCGTCCGGCCCTGCTGATCCTCGGTGGTAGTAGCCAGGAAGTTCGGGGCCACGAAGGTAAGGAAGATGGCGGTGTTGGGGAAGATTGGGCAGGCCTGGGCGCAGAGGATGTCCACGGTGTAATCGTCTACCGCCTGGGCCGTATAGCCGCCGGTGTAGACGTAGCTTTTACTTGGTTTGCCAGCCTGGCCTTGGAGCTGGAGGCTAGGCAGGGCGGCCTGGGCGTTCCACGGCTCGCCGTTTTGGAACTTGACCCCTTGCCGCAGGGTGAAACGCCACTGGCTGGGGGATAGCTGCTGCCAGCCGGTGGCGGCGGTGGTGGCCACGATACGCTGGTCATTACCGGACTGCCAGGTCAGGGGATCCACCACGTTGTCTTGGTAAATGGAGCCAGTAGTGCCTGCGCCGCTCTGGAGCGGGTCCAATGAGACCGGCTCCAGCCCGATAACCAGGGTAATGCTGTTCCTGGCGGAGACGATGCGGCTGGGCTTGGGCATGGCCGTGGGTCCCGGCGTGGCCACCACGGCCGGTGCCGGTGTATTAGTAACGGCTGGGCCGGTGGTGGCCTTGGGCGCCGATGTGGGGGTGGCCGAAGCGCCGCAGGCAATCGCGGCCAGGACCAAAATTGCCACCATGCCGGACATGACTGTCTTCCAGAACATGACTGGTTGCATGACGCCCTCCTCAATGAGACCGCTTAAGTGTACCTAAACCGGACCCTGTCAGCAACCTTCCTGGCATGGGTGGACCTTGTCTCAAAAGTCATGAAGTTGAAAGTAAAGTGCCCGACCTTGCTCTCAAATTCAGATACGCTTGCAACACTTTCGAGACAAGGCGGTGGGCCAAGTAAATAATCGGGGTTCCATAGGGGCCACTCCGTTAGCTACCCCGGATCGACCAAGAACAAAGGAACGGTTTTACGAGGGCAGGACTCTCCCTTAGCCATCTGTCTGAATTTTGGGTCCACCTCAGTCGATTAAATCCCCTGCCAGTAGCGCTTCCCTTGAGAACGGATGATGCGGCCGAATCCGGTGTGATGGCATATGGCTACGACGGCCCTTTCCGCCTCGGCCTTGTCAATGACCTGCCTTCTCGTGTTAATGGCCTGTTCCGGGTTCATGTCAAAGCTGAACTCCCAACCGGTCTCAGTTATCTGGCTGGGGCTGTGAAACACGTCGCCCAGGATCAGGGCCCGCTGTCCGCGGGAAGCCACTGCCAAGCTCATGGTTCCTGGAGTATGCCCTGGAGTGGGTATGGCCGTGACTTCGCTGGTCAGGGCCTGCTCGCCCGTCAGTCTCTCGACCACTCCCAAAGACTCTAGCAGGCTGCTGAAAAACTCGGTTTTGTAATCCGGCGGGAATATGTATGGAGTATCCTGGCGGAAACGGTCCCGGAGGCTACCCGATGCGTGGACGACAGGACCCCCAAGTGAGCATGCTGGCCTTCATGGACCTGGAGGCACGGGTGCCTGCCGGTCACCCGCTGCGTGTCATCAAGGTTCTGGCCGATGAGGCCTTGAGGGAGTTGTCCTTTGCCTTCGACGGCATGTATGCGGAAGTCGGGCGACCGTCCATCCCTCCGGAGTGGCTGCTGAAATCCTCCCTGCTCATCGCGCTGTACTCGGTGCGCAGCGAGCGGGCGTTCTGCGAGCAACTGAGCTACAACCTGCTCTTCCGCTGGACCCCCGGCTGCGGCAGCGGTAAATGTGTCCCCCGCGGCCTTGCTCGGCCAACAGGGAACAGAGTATGATTGCGCCAGGTTGCCCTTGTGGAGGTGTCCATGCTCTACCGCACCTATCGCTACTCCCGATGGGACGGCACTCAGGAGCTCATCAACCTTGACGCCGACGAGCTCATGGACCAACTCTCCGACGAGCTGCTGAAGCAGGGCGACGTGATGCGCGCCCTGCGGGAGTTGCTCCGTAATGGGATGCAGAACCGTGAGGGCCAGCGGATGACCGGCCTGCGGGAGATGATGGAGCAGCTCAAGGACCAGCGCCGGAGGCAGCTCCAGAACTACAACATGGACTCGGTGGTGGACGACCTCAAGGAGCGGCTGGAGAACATCCTCCGCACCGAGCGCGAGGGCATTGACCGCCGCCTGGAGCAGGCCAAGGAGCAGCTAGGCCAGGCCGGCGAGGCGAACCGCCCGCAGCAGGAGGGCCTCCAAAAGCTGCTGGAGCAGCGCGCCCAGCGCAATAAGCAGAAGCTGGACGATCTGCCCGAAAGCATGGCCGGCCAGATTCAGGGGCTCATGGAGTACGACTTCATGGACCCCCAGGCGCAGCAGATGTTCCAGGAGCTGCTGGACATGCTGAAGCAGCAGATGGCCCAGAATATGTCCCAGCAGATGCAGCAGCAGGCCCAGGGCATGTCCCCGGAGGCCATGTCCGCCATGCGAGAGATGCTGCGCCAGCTCAACCAGATGATGCGGGACAAGATGGCGGGCCGGGAGCCTGACTTCCAAGGCTTCATGGACCAGTTTGGGCCCATGTTTGGGAACAACCCACCCCAGAACTTCCAGGAGCTGATGGAGCAGCTGCAACAGCAGTTGGGCCAGATGCAGTCCATGCTGGAGAGCATGTCTCCGGAGATGCGGCGGCAGTTGGAAGACGCGATGAACGCGGCCCTGGACCCGGAAACCCGGCAGCAGATGGCCGAGTTCGCCTCCCTCATGGAGCAGATGATGCCCATGGACCAGCTGCGGCGCCAGTATCCCTTCCTGGGGGACGACTCGCTGAGCATGGAGCAGGCCATTGAGCTGATGCGCCAACTGCAGGGCATGGACCAGTTAGAGGAGGCCCTGCAGCGGGCCATGCGCACGGGGGAGATGGATGGGGTGGACCCTAAGAAGTTGGCCGAGCTTCTGGGAGAGGAGGCCCGGCGCGCCTGGGAGCAGATGGACCGGCTGCGCCAGCTCCTGAAAGATGCCGGGTACGTCACCGGCGACGACAAGCTGGAGCTCACCGCCCGGGGCATCCGCCGCATTGGGCAGAAGGCCCTGAAGGAGGTGTTCCTCCAACTGCGCAAGGACCGGGCGGGCAGCCACCAGCAGAACCAGCGCGGCGCCGGCGGCGACCTGACCGGCGAGACCAAGCCCTACGAGTTCGGCGACCCCTTCCAGGTTGACCTCCAGTCCACCCTGAAGAACGCGGTGCTGCGGGGCGGCGCCGGAGTGCCGGTGCATATGAGCCCCCAGGACTTTGAGATTTACCGCACCGAGCACGTTACCCGCGCCGCCACTGCAGTGCTGCTGGACCAGAGCCGCTCCATGGGCCTGTTCAACAACTTCCAGGCGGCCAAGAAAGTCACCCTGGCCCTGTTCGCCCTGATCCGCACCCAGTACCCCCGGGACAACCTGTACGTCATCGGCTTCTCCGACTACGCTCGGGAGATCAAGGAGCAGGACCTGGCCAAGGTCAACTGGAACGCCTGGGTGTCGGGCACCAACCTGCAGCACGCCCTGATGCTGTCGCGCAAGCTGCTGTCCCGGGACAAGGGCAGCACCCGCCAGATACTGGTCATCACCGATGGCGAGCCCACGTCCCACCTGGAGGGAGGCAAGGCCTACTTCAGCTATCCGCCCAGCTACCGCACCGAGCTGGAGACCCTGAAAGAGGTCAAGCAGTGCACCAAGGAAGGCATTGTCATCAACACCTTCATGCTGGAGAACACCTACCAGCTGGTGAACTTTGTGGACCGGATGACCCGCATCAACCGGGGAAGGGCCTTCTACAGCAGCGCCTCCAACCTGGGCGAGTACCTGCTGGTAGATTATGTCAACAACCGCAAGAAGCGCGTGGCGGCGTAAGGCTAGCCGGCAGGTTGTTGCCTATTACCACCATCTTCCCTCTGGGTCTCCCGTTCTCTTTGCAGCACCTTGGCAAAAACGGGATAGAGTACTCGAATCTCCTCGGCAGTCAGGTGCCCAATGAAGTGCTCCGCAACTCTCCTCGAATGGCCTGGCGCAGCCCGCTGTAGCGCACCTTTGCCTTCCTCGGTGATTACCACGTAGGAACCACGACGATCACCAGAGTAGGGCTCTCGCTTGACCAACCCAGCTGTGACCATCCGGTCC
>SHYG01000097.1 GCA_009692925.1 Dehalococcoidia bacterium | reverse complement strand
GGGGCAATCTGACCCTGGCGTATCTGCTGCTGGCCGGAGTGGTAGTTGGCACGGCGGGGTGGCTGGCCCGGCTGACGGCCAAACTGGAAGTGCATCGTCTGCTCCGGGCGGGAGATGCCTGAGGCGCGCGGGACGAAATTTTCGTGGCCGCCCTATGCAAAGGGGGGTTGGGGGGATTTCCGTGGGTTCGAATCAGATATCGGTGCAAAGTTCGCACAAAGGTCGTTAATATGGTTCTAGACCTAGCAGGGAGCATCGCGTGAGCCAGAGAGAACCGCAGTGGGCCCGGCCCAAGCCCGGCGCGCCAGCATCCAGTCCAGCCCAACGGCCGGCGGATACTGTCGCCGAGGCGCAGGGGAGGCCCCGCGCAGCAAACGCTCCGGATGGCGCGACGCCGGCGGGGGAAGTCCAGCCTTACATCCAGTGCCGCGATCTGTTCAAGATATATAAACGCGCCGAGCTGGAAGTGGTGGCCCTGCGCGGCCTGGACCTGGATGTGGAGTCTGGGGGGCTTGTGGCGGTGGTGGGGGCCAGCGGCAGCGGCAAGAGCACCCTGCTGAACATCCTGGCCGGGCTGGAGCGCCCCTCCGCTGGGCAGGTGCAGGTGGGCCACCGGGATTTGCTGAACATCTCAGACCGGGAGCTGGTGCTATACCGCCGCCGGGAGGTGGGATTTGTGTGGCAGGCCACCGGCAGAAACCTGGTGCCATACCTCACCGCCCAGGACAACATGGAGCTGCCCATGGCAATCGCCGGGGCCCGCCGGGGCCTGCGGCGGGAGCGGAGCAGAGAGCTGCTGGCGGCGCTGAAGCTGGAGGACAAGGCGGACCGGCTGCCCAATCAGCTTTCGGGGGGAGAGCAGCAGCGCGTGGCCATTGGCGTGGCCCTGGCCAACCGGCCTCCCCTGTTGCTGGCCGATGAGCCCACGGGCGAGCTGGACACCCAGAACGCCATCCAGGTTTTTGACCTCCTGGGCGAGCTGAACCGGGTCTTCCGGGTGACGGTGGTGGTGGTTACCCACTTTCCCGGGGTGGCCCGGCACGTGAACCGGGTGGTGCACATCCGGGATGGCCGCATGAGCTCGGAAAGCTTCTTGCAAGCGACCTTCCAGCGGGCCGGGGCCGCAGCGCACCAGGAGTATTTGGTGGTGGACCGGGTGGGCCGGCTGCAACTCCCCAGGGAGTACGTGGACCAACTCCGCCTCCATGGTTTGGCGGCGCTGGCGCGGGCCAGCCTGGAGGGGGACCAGGTGACCCTGACCCCCGCCCAGCAAACTAAACCCCGGGAAGACCTTCGCCCCCCGGAAGAGGCTGGGCGATGAACTCCCGGCAGGAAACGGCGCCTTCCAGCCTTCCCCAAATCTCCGCGCGAGGCTTGACCCGCGTGTTCGGGTCCGGCGGACAGGCGGTCACCGCCGTGCGCGGTATTGACCTGGACATCTTCCCCGGTGAGTTTTTGGCGGTGCTGGGGCGCTCGGGATCGGGCAAGACCACCCTGCTGAACCTGCTGGCCGGGCTGGACCGTCCCACATCGGGTCAGGCGCTGTTCGGTGGCCGCGACCTGAGCGCCTTTTCCGAGGCGGAGCTGGTGGAGATGCGCCGCGGCAAGATTGGCTTCATCTTCCAGTCCTTCGGCCTCCTGCCCCTGCTGTCGGCGGACGAAAACGTGGAGCTGCCCCTGCACATCCGGGGCATGCCCCGGCGGGAGCGAAGGCGGCGGGTGGTGGAAGCCTTGGGGCTGGTCGGGCTGGGCGCTCGGGCCCGGCACCGGCCTTACGAGCTTTCCGGCGGGGAGCAACAACGAGTGTCCATCGCCCGGGCCCTGGTCACCTCCCCAGAGGTGCTCTTCGCCGATGAACCCACGGGGGAGCTGGACACCCTCACCGCCATGTCCATCTCCACCCTGCTGCGGAGCGTTGTGAAGGAGCGGGGCGTAACCGTGGTGGTGGCAACCCACGACCTGGCCCTGGCGGAACTGAGCACCCGCCAAGTGGAGTTGGCCGACGGCGCCCTCAAGGCGTGAGGGGCTTCCTTTATCCGTCCCATGCAACCTCCCAGTAAACTGGGCCGCTGCCATCGTGCAGGGTCGTTTCATTGTCGCCGAATGTGGGGGCAGACTGGAGCCTGCCCTGAGCCGGGCCGAAGGGTGTCTGCCCTTCGGGTGGAAGGTCTGTCTCGGGGGCGCACACGCAGATGCGTCCCTACGGGGTGGCGAGAATGAAACTACCCTGGCCATCGTTCACAATCTATTGACATGTTGCGCAGGGTTGGATAACCTGCCAGGTATGATGGTAAGCTCCGTGCCACGGGAGGTACAGTGATGGCCCGCGAAGATATTGCCCTGATGGCCCACCTGATGCGCCGCGCCGGTTTTGGCGCAACCCGCGATGAGGTTGAGGCCCGCGCCCGGCAGGGGTATGAGGCCACGGTGGAAGACCTGCTGCACCCGGAAAACCACGAGGCGGTGGACCGCTTCGACCTCATCCGCTTTCAGCCGTGGACCTGGCGGCCGGGCACCATCCAGGGCATGGGTGCCGCCGAGTGGCTGTACTTCATGATCAACACCCAGCGGCCCCTGGAAGAGAAGATGGCCCTCTTCTGGCACCAGGTCTTCGCCACCGGCGTCTCCAAGGTTGATCACTACGACGAGGTCAACGACATGGTCATCCTTTTCCGGGAGAAGGGGATGGGCAACTACCCGGAGCTGCTGGCGGAGCTGGCCAAAAGCCCCGCCATGATCTACTGGCTGGACAACTGCGAGAACCACGCCGACGCCGTCAACGAGAACTGGGGCCGGGAGCTGCTGGAGCTGTTCAGCATGGGCGTGGGCAACTACACGGAGACGGACGTGCGGGAGTGCTCCCGCGCCTTCACCGGCTGGACCTTCACCCCCAAGCTGCCCCGCGGGCCGCTGGGCCGGTTTGACTGGTTCTTTGAGTACCGGGATGAGGATCACGACGACACCGACAAGACCTTTCTGGGCCGCACCGGCCGCTTCAACGGCGAGGATATCATTGATATAATTTGCCAGGAGACTGCCACTATCCGGTTCCTGGCGCGCCACCTGTACAACTTCTTTGTGGCCGACGAAGCGCAAGTCCCCGCCTGGTCGGTAACGCCGCCCAAGGATCCGGCAGCCATTGACATCCTGACCCGCGCCCTCCGGGACTCCAACTACGACATCCGCGCCGCGTTGCGGGTGCTGTTCAACTCCGACTTCTTCAAGAACGCCCGCTACTCCCACCTCAAGAGCCCTGCCGAGGTGGTGGCCGGCACCCTGCGCCTGGTGGGCGGCAACGAGTTCCCCGGCCCCGGCATCGGCGAAATGGCGCGCCAGCCCGGCTACATGGGCCAGGACCTGCTCAACCCTCCCAGCGTGGAGGGCTGGCACACCGGCACCGAGTGGATTAACAGCGGCTCCCTCATGCGACGGATTAATTTCACCGCCAGCATGGTGGGGGACACCAACCTGCCGGGAGTCCAGGACATCATCCGCCGCCTCCGCGCCAAGGGCACCTTGTCCACGGAGCAGTTTGTGGACGCCTGCCTGGACCTCATGGGCCCGCTGGAGGTCCCGGCGCAGATCCGGCAGGAGCTGGTGGAGCACGCCAGCCCCGGCGGCAGCCTCCGCTGGGCCACCAACAAAGATGAGGAATCCTCCACCGCCAGGGTCAGCGAGCTGCTGCAACTCATCGTCTCCCTGCGCAACTACCAGTACGCCTAAACTAGCCAACAGCTATCAGCTTTCAGCAGTCAGCCATCAGCCCACACCCCACACCGGGGGAGGCTGGGAAGCTGACGGCTGACAGCTAAAACAGAGGAGTAGAGAGGATGACCGCCACCAAAAAAGACCCGGTGCTGGTAGTGCTGCAACTTACCGGCGGCAACGACTATTTCAACACTGTCATCCCCTACACCGACCCGCGCTACCGGGACAATCGCCCGGTGGTGGGCGTGCCGGACGGGCGGATTCTCAAGCTCAACGACAAGATTGGCCTGCACCCGGAGCTGCGCCCCATCCAGTCCCTGTACCAGCGGGGCCAGGCCGCGATAATCCACGGCGTGGGCTACGCCAACTCGCCGCGCTCTCACTTCCGCTCCATGGACATCTGGCACACCTGCGAACCCAGCAAGCTGGGCACCGAGGGCTGGCTGGGCCGCGCCACCCGGGAGATCGATCCTCGCAAAGAGAACGTGGTGACCACCGTGAGCTTCGGTCCCAGCCTTCCCCGCGCCTTGGCCCTGCCCGGCGTGCCCGTGGCCTGCGTGGACGAGCTGGAGTCCTACGGCATGCTCACCGACATCACCGGGGAGCAGCAGCGGAGCCGCATCTTGGACCGGTTTGCCCGCCTCTACTCGCCGACTATCGGCCAGAACGCCGTGATGGACTATCTGGGTCAGACCGGGCTGGACTCTCTGAAGGGGGCCGACGTGCTGAAGACCGCGCCGCAGCGTTACTCTTCCAGCGTGGAGTATTCCGACACCACCATCAGCAAGAAGCTCAAGGGCGTTGCCCAGGTGCATCTGGCCGGCCTGGGCACCCGCATCTTCTACTGCGACCATGGCAGCTTCGACAGCCACTCGAACCAGGTGGGGATGCACGACAAGCTCTGGAAGGACGTGTCCAACGGCATCGACGAGTTCTTCGCCGACCTGCGGGAGCATAACGCCTCGGACAACGTGATTATGGTGCTGTTCTCCGAGTTTGGCCGCCGCGTCCACGACAACGGCTCCGGCACCGACCACGGCGCCGCGGGGGCGGTGCTGGTCCTGGGCGACCGGGTCAAAGGCGGCGAGTATGGGGAGTATCCTTCCACCAAACCCCAGGACCTGCAACAGGGCGATCTGGTGCCCGGCACCGACTTCCGGGGGGTTTATACCACCATCCTGGAAGACTGGCTGGGGCTAGACCCCGTTCCGCTGGTGGGCGGCAATTTCGAGAAGCTGGACTTTGTCAAGAAGTAGGGGCGCACGGCTGTGCGCCCCTACATGCTAAATCCGCAAAATTCCCCTGGGTGAGGTGAACCATGCTCACGCAAGTAGCCGCCGGTCGCGTATATGACTACAGCCACTCGGTGGGCCGCGGGGCGCAATCCGGCATGGGGTTCAACCAGCCGGTGGCGGCGGCCCTGGGCCAGGGAAACATGGTCTACGTGCTGAACCGGGGCATTGAGGGCATCAGCAACGTGGCTTGGAACAAGATCGGCTACGGCGCGCGGGTCTCCATGGTGACCATCGGCGCCACTCCGGGGGATGAGGAGTTCATCGGGGAGTTCGGCAAGTACGGCAGCGGCGACGGCGAGTTTATCTGGGGTTCCGGCATTGTGGTCACGCGCGACGAGACCGTCTACGTCTCCGACGAGTGGCTCAACCAGGTCAACGCCTACGACAAGGGCGGCAAGTTCCTGGGCAAGTGGAGCGCCCTGGCCCAGGACGACGGCGCACCCCACGGCGTCGCCAGCATCGCCCTGGACGCCGAAGAGAACTTCTACCTCACCGACAGCCGCAGCCACCAGGTGCGCCGGTTCACCCGCGACGGCAAGTTCCTGGGCGGCTGGGGACGTTTCGGAGAGGGCAACGGCGAGTTCAACGCCCCTTGGGGAATTACCGTTGACCGGCAAGGTTCGGTTTACGTGGCCGACCACAAGAACCACCGGGTGCAGAAGTTCACCCCCGAGGGGGAGTGGCTGGCCAGCTTCGGCAGCTACGGCACGCGCCGGGGACAACTGGTGCGCCCAACGGGGATAGCCGTGGATGCCGACGGCGATGTCTACATCTGCGACTGGAGCGATAACGGCTGGCATCCCGGCCGGGTCCACATTTTTGCTCCCGACGGCAAGTTCCTCATCAGCCTGGTGGGGGATGCCCAGCAGCTCTCCAAGTGGGCCCAGATGACGGTGGATGCCAACCTGGACTACCTGCGGGCGCGCCGCCGGGTGCGCACCACCGAGCCGGAGTGGCGCTTTGCGCTGCCCACCGGCCTGACTTTCGACGCCGAGAAGCGGCGC
>SHYG01000020.1 GCA_009692925.1 Dehalococcoidia bacterium | reverse complement strand
TCCGCCGTAGCTGCGTTGACATGGCGGAGGCCATGACGATATAGTTCAGCCGCCGGTTTTCTCAGGAACACTAGGAGCAACAAGATGGCGCTGAAGATCGCTGTCCTGGTCAAGCAGGTAGTTGACCCGGAAATGCCCGCGGCGGCGTTCCGCATCGACCCCGGCGCCAAACGCGTGGTGCCGCCGCCCAACATCCCGCCGGTGGTCAACGGCTTCGACGAGAACGCTGTGGAGGCCGCCCTGCGCATTAAAGACGCCCCGGGGGTCGCCCAAGGGTCCACTGTCACCGCCATATCCATGGGCGCCACCTTCGCCCTGGACGTGATGAAAAAGCCCCTGTCCATGGGCGCCGACGAGCTGGTGCTGCTGCAGGACAACGCCTTTGACAACACCGCCGACAGCTTCTTCACCGCCCAGGTGCTGGTGGCCGCGATAAAGAAGCTGGGCGGCTTTGACCTGATTATCTGCGGTCGCCAGGCCTCCGACTGGGACAATGCCCAGGTTCCGCTCGGCGTGGCGGAGCTGCTGGGCCTGGCCTGCGTGGCATTGGGCAAGAAGGTGGAAGTCCAAGGCGCCAAGATAGTAGTGGAACGCCTGATCCCCGACGGGTATGAGGTGGTGGAGGCGTCCCTGCCCGCGCTGGTAACGGTGAGCAACGAGCTGGGCCAGCCGCGCTACCCCACGCTGCGAGGCATCATGGCGGCCACCCGCAAGCGCCCGACGATTTGGAGCGCCGCGGACCTGGGCCTGCAGCCCGCGCAGCTCCAGCCTCAGATTACCCTGCACAGTCTGTTTGTGCCCACCCGCAGCAAGGTATGCGAGTTCGTGGAAGGCGACGACGAGGCCGACCGCGGCCGCAAGCTGGCCCTGAAGCTGCGGGAAGCCAAGCTGATTTAGGTCCTCACAATATGCCTTGGTGGAGCATTTCACCGCCGCCTTAATCCTCCACCGACGAGGGGGAGGAGACTCATCCCTTCCCCCTCGATGGGGGAAGGTTAGGATGGGGGTGAGGCCGTCTCTGGCCCTGTTTCTGTTAGCAGTTCTTAAGGGAGTAGAAGATGCCGGATGCCAAGGGAGTGCTGGTCCTGGGCGAGGCCAGCGGCGGCGAGTTGAGTTCGGGGTCCCAGGAGCTGCTGGCGGCGGCGCGCAAGGTCGCCCAAGCCCTGGGCGAAGAGGTAGCAATTGGCCTGCTGGGCAGCAGCCTGGACGTGCCGTCGCAGCGGGCCATCGCCTTTGGCGCCGACCGCGTCTACGCCGTCAACCATCCCTTGCTGGCGCAGTACCACCCGGACCTGTACCTGGCGGCGGCGGCGGCGCTGTGCAAAGACACCAACCCCCGCATCGTGCTGATTAGCCGCTCCCTTCAAGGCCGGGAGCTGGGCCCCCGGCTGGCCTTCCGGCTGGGAGTAGGCCTGGCCCAGGACTGCCTGGAGGTCTCCATAGACCCCGCCACCAAGCGGCTGCTGGCCAACCGCCCGGTTTACGGCGGCAACGCCATCGCAGTGATTAGCTGCAACGGCACGCCCAACATCGCCGCGCTGCGCCCCAAGGCCTACGAGCCCCTGCCGCCGGACTCGGCGCGCCAGGGGCAGGTGGTGTCCTTCCCGGTGGAGTTGAACGCCGCCATGGCCCGCAGCCGGGTGGTGTCGGTGGTGAAGGAAGAGGCCAAGGGCGTGAAGCTGGAGGAGGCGCGAGTAGTTGTCTCCGGCGGCCGCGGGCTGGGCGGGCCGGAGCCGTTCAAAGACCTGGAGGTGCTGGCCAAGCTGCTGGGCGGCGCCGTGGGCGCATCCCGCGCGGCAGTGGACTCTGGGTGGGTGCCGTCCAGCCACCAGGTGGGGCTAACGGGCAAGTCCATCACCCCAGACCTGTACATCACCGTGGCCATCTCCGGGGCCAGCCAGCACCTGGCGGGCTGCTCGGGGGCCAAGGTCATTGTCGCCATCAACAAGGACGCGGAGGCCAACATTTTCAAGGAGGCCCGCTACGGCGTGGTGGGCGACTGGAAGAAGGTGCTCACCGCCTTCACCGAGACGGTGCGGGAGCTAACCCAGGGGTAGAACGCCTCGCAGGGATTGGGGGATTTGGGGATTAGGGGATGAACTGGTGACAAATCCACCAATCCCCAAATCCCCGCTAAAAAGCCCGCTCCCCTTACTCCAGGGTTATGTTATCTATCAAATGCGGCGCGCCCAGCTTCACCGCCAGGGACACCAGGGCTGGGCCCGCCACCCGGTCCAGCTCCTCCAGGGTGGCGGCGTCGGCCACGGAAACGTAGTCAATCTCCTCCACCAACCGTTCGCTCTGCAGCGCCATCCGCACCTCCCGGCGCAGCCGCCCCCCCTCCCGCTCACCCCGCTGCCATAGCTGCTCCGCCCGGCACAGCGCCCGGTACACCACCGGGGCCGCCCGGCGCTGCTCGGTTGTCAGATAGGCGTTGCGGCTGCTGAGGGCCAGGCCGTCGGGCTCCCGCACCGTGGGCGCCACCACAACCTCAACACCCAAGTCCAGGTCCCGCACCAGTTGCTTGATCACCCGGGTCTGCTGGGCGTCCTTCTGGCCGAAGTAGGCACGGTCGGGGCGAGTCAGGCTCAGCAGCTTGGTCACCACCGTGGCCACGCCCCGGAAGTGGCCGGGTCGCCGAGCCCCTTCCAGCCGAGAGGCCAGGCGGCCCACCTCCACCCAGGTGTCAAAGCCGGGCGGGTACACCTGCTCCACCGCGGGGACGTACACCAGGTCCACGCCGGCGGACTTCAGCAACTCCAGGTCATGCTCCAAGTCTCGGGGGTAACCCGCCAAATCCTCCTGAGGACCGAACTGGGCCGGGTTGACAAAGATGGTGGCGGCCAGGGTTGCGCTCTCCCGGCGGGCCTGCTCCACCAGGGCCAAATGGCCGCGATGCAGCGCGCCCATGGTGGGCACCAACCCCAGGGGGCGGCGCGCCTCCCGGCACAGCTGGGCCATCTCCTGCCGGTCAGTGACTACGCGCACTAGAACAAATCCTTGATCTCCCGCTCCAGGCGGGCCTCAGCAGTCTCAATCTCAGTCCCCCCCGGCAAGCCAGGGCGGCGGGCGCCGACGCCGAGACGGCGGCCAAGCTGGGTGTACGACTGGTCGGAGCCGTACTCCCGCGTGCGCACCACCACCGGCATGGGCAGGGCATGACCAAAGAGCAGCGCCTGCTGCCGTGACTCCAGCCGGGACAGCACCGAGCGAAGCTGGCGTCCCCCCGGCGCTCCCGCCAGCACCGCATCGATGTCCCGCTCGTTCTCCAACTGGCAGGTCAGCCGGGTGCCCAACTGGCTCAGCACCTCCGGGTCAATGCCACTGGGCCGCTGGTCAATGACCATGAGGGTGACGTTGTACTTGCGCAACTCCCGCGCAATAGTGCCAAAGATGGTCTGGGAGGCGATGGCCGGGCTGAGAAACTTGTGGGCCTCCTCGATGACCAGCACCAAAGGCCGAGGCTCGCGCCCGCCGCCGCCTTCGGCCTCCTCCTTCAACGCCACGTATCGCTGGTGGATTCGCCGCGACAGCAGGTTGCTCACCAGCACGTAGGCAGTGGGGTCGTTGCCGTAGCGGCCAAACTCCAGCACCACGTGGCGGCCCTTCTCGGCGTGCTGGATGATCTGCGCCGCGGCGTCGGGGCCCGCCTGCTCCACCAGAAAGCCGTACCGCCGCAGACCGTCCAGGCGGTTGTACAGGGAGAGCAGGGCCTGAGGGTTGACCTGCACCTTCTCCGCCAGGTCGTGGACCGCCGCCCGGTCTTGCAAGGCCAGGAACCCCAGCAGCCACTTCCCTTGCCCGAACTCGCGCTCCAGGTTGAAGGCGGCGGAGGCAGCCACCTCCGACAAGTTCAGGGTCTCCCGCAGCATCTGCACGTCCTCCGGCTCCACCTCCTGGTAGCCGATGCGCAGCACCTCGTCCACCTGCGATCCTCGGCGACGGGAGCTGGCCTCATCCAGGGTAAAGGTGGAAACCTGGGCCGGGAAGAGCTGCTTGAGGCCCTTGACCTGCCGGCTCCGGTCGGTATCCTGCCCGCTCCAGCCGTACTCGCTGTGCATGTCGAAGATGATTGACGACGCCCGACCCCGCTGCAGGATGCCCACCAGCAGCAGGCGAGTGAGGAAGGTCTTGCCGGTGCCGGTCTTGCCGAACACGCCGATGGAGCGCTTGACCAGCTCATCCATGTCCAGACAGACCTTGGTCTCCATATCCAGGGGGTTGCCAATCCAGAAGTGACGCTCGTCCTCCTTGCCAAAAACCACCTCCACGTCGCGCTGGGAGGCGGTGTAGGCCCGGGAGAAGTGGGACGGGATGGTCTTGGCCGCCAGGGGAGGGTCGTCGTCGCCCAGCGCCGCCGGCAGGGTCACATGGGGCGACACGGTGATGGCGCCGTAGGCCACCGTGCCGGACACCACCTGGGCAATGAAGGAGTTCCCCGCGGGCGGCGGCGTGTGCTTGATGCGCGGGTCGGCGCTGTCCAGGGCGATGTCGGTGACCACGCCCATGAAGCGGTGCCGGGCGCCCTGGATGGTGACAAAGGTGCCGACCTTCAGGTCTTCCACTGAGGCGCCGGAGTCCAGGCGCACCTCCACACCCTGGGTCAGGGAGCCGCCCACCACGACGCCCAGGGGACGCCCCTGGGCGTCGTCGCCCATGCCGTTTGCGCCGTTTACCCCGCTTATCCCACTTCTCCCGCTTACCATGGCGCCACCCGGTGCAGGATGGCGTTGAGCCGGGGCAGGTCCTGGGCCAGTTCGCCAGCCAGGGCGCGGCCAGCGCGGAGCAGAAACTGGTCTGGGTCCGAGTGCGCCTGGGCCGCACCGCGCAGGCAAGCGCCCACGACTTCGTCGGCGGCGATCAGGCCGGGGCCCAGCAGCAGGTGCAGGAAGTCCAGGCGGGCGGTGCACTGGGCCACCTCTTCAGGATTGCACCCGTAAACGAAGGAGTGAACCCGGGGCGGCAACGGCGGCAGAAAGGGCCGGCTGCCCTCCGCGTCCTGGTGGCCGATGATCAATACCTCAAACCGGGAGGTGAGCAGCCGCTCCAACTGCGGGTTGCTGCGGTACAGTTCCTCTTCCGTGGCGGCAGACTCGCCCCGCGCCAGCACCGGGCGGCCGGGGTCCAGCGGCTCGGTGCTGACCCGGCAGACCACGCCGTAGACCACAGTGCCGGTGAAGCCCTGCTGCTGGCCGTGTCCCGCCGGGATTAGGGGATTAGGGGATGACCCAGCAGCCAATCCCCCAATCCCCGAATCCCCGCTGGCTGGCGTACCACCGGCGCGGACCAGGGCGCCCAGGGCCGGCGCGGCGTACAGCTTGTAGCACTGCACCGTGAACCCGGTGGAGGCGGTCTGAGTAACCTCGCCCACCCTTGCCATTTTTGCCGTGCTTCCGGAAATCATTATACCTTGCGGGATTCCAGGGACTGAATACCAGCCACTGGGATTATACCCCCGGCATGGGCCCGCCGTCTGGCCGGAGTGTCAGTCCTGCAAGCTGGTTCGATTATTGCTATTGCCAAAGTTGGGGGCAGGCTCTGTGTGTCTGCCCCGAAGTTGAAGGGTCTGTCCAGGGCGCAAGGTAAGGGCGCACAGCTGTGCTCCCCTACGGGCTGGCCGACAATGACACGACCTTGGTCAGTCTTCTACCCCGTGCCCAGCCGGGTAATGAGCACCCACATGGGTCGCTGGCCTAAGGGGTAGGTGTCCATGGGGTCCAGCTTGCCGGTAGCCTGGTCGATTTTAAAAGCGGTCATCCGGCCCGACTCAATTCCGGCGGAGTAGAGGAACTTCCCCTCGGGGTCTATGCTGAACGCGCGGGGCACCTTCTCGCTGGGGGTCCGATCGAGGGCGGAGAGCCGCCCCGAAGTCGCATCCACGCGGAACCCGGCGATGCTGTCGTGGCCGCGGTTGGCGGCATAAAGAAACTTGCCGGAAGGGGTAATCTGAATCTTGGAGCACGAGTTCTGCCCCTGGAAGCCCACGGGGAGGGTTGACACGGTCTGGAAGGGGCGCAAGGCGCCTGACGACGTGTCCAGGTGATAGCCGGTCACGCTGCACCCCTGTTCGTTGGAGAAGTAGAGGATGTTCAGGCTGGGATGGAAGCAGAAGTGGCGCGGGCCGTCCTGCTCCGGTGGCGTCACCCGGTCGGGCGTGTTGGGCGTGAGGCGGCCGGTCAACTCGTCAAACTTGAACTGGAGGATCAGGTTGGGGCCTCGTCCCGCGATGTGCGGCACAAAGGCAAATTTGTTGGTGGGGTCAGTCTGGAAGGAGTGAGCGCCCCGGAAGGTCTGCCGCTTTTCCGCCGGCGGCGCGCCCACCGAGCCATCACTGCCGATGGGATGCACCGAAACACCCATGCCTTCGTAGTAGGAGGCCAGCACAAACCGGCCCTTGCGGTCGGTGGCCAGCCAGCACGGGTCGGTATCCAGCGCCACCGTCGCCGTCTCCGTGAGGCCCCCAGTGCGCTGGTTGATTTTGAAGCTGGAGAGTTGCTTAGTGCCCCGGCGTCCTATGTAAAGGTTCTGCCGCGCCGGGTTGATGGCTATGGGGGCCGGGCCGCCCGCAACCTTGGCCTCGCCCTTGGGCGTGAGGGCGCCCGTCCGCGAGTTGACGGCGAAGATTAGAATGCGGTCATCGCCCTGCAACGAGACGTACATAAAGGTTGGCATTGGTTCACTGCTCCTTTAAATCTGGTTATGTCGCCAGGCTATTGTCGGTTTAGCTGCTCCATCTCCGTGGCGAACCAGAGGGCCATCGCGCCGCCACGGTCATCCAGGCCAAACACCGCGGGGCGGTCAATATACTCTCCCAGGTTCTTCTGCACCCCGGTGTTGGTGCAGGGGTCAACCACGCCGCCGGACTCGTCAACGCGTTCCGCCACGCCCTGCCAGGCCAGCTCCAGCGATGCCCGGTAGGTGGAGTCCAGCCAGCCCAGACACATCCCCCGAGCCATGGCGTAGCCGAACATACAGGTGGCGGTCAGTTCCTGGTAGGAACCTGGCACGTCAACTACCTGGCATAACATACCCGACGGGCCCTGGCGCTGGCGCAGCGCATCCAGGTGCTTCACGTGCATTGCCAGCAAGGCATCGCGGTCCGAATGGTCCACGGGCAAATATGTTAGGGTCTCGGCGAAGCCAAGGGCGGCGAAACCATTGCCCCGGCCCCAGTAGTAGGGAGCCGACCTGCTGTGCCAGAACAGCCCGTCCGCCTGCTGCACGCGGGCATTCAGCAAGAAGCTGGTCAGCAGGTCGAGATAAGCGGTTTTTCCGGTGAGGCGGAAGGCCCGGCCCAAGACTGCGCCGTTCATGAACATGTCTTCCGTGCGAAACTCCGGGTCTGAGGGCGGCGGCGCTCCACCGTGAACCCCCGGCTTGTAGCGGTCGGCGGCGCTGACAAACAGATCGGCGTAGCGCCGGTCTCCCGTGGCCTCCGTTAGCTCGCTGGCCCACACCAGACCGTTGAAATTGGATGGCGCTATCCGGTCGCCAAAAATCTCCTTGGCGCCGGAGATATACGGCTCCACCAGCCGGACGATGTCCGGCACCGTGTCCCGGTCGGATGGCTCTAGTTTCGCCAGACGCAACCGCCCGCTGATGGCCACGCCCTGGGTGTAGACTACGGGACTTAGCTTGAGGCCGTAGACCGAGGCCACCACGCGGGCGATCTCCAGCGGCTTGCGCTGCCGGCGGCCTTCCAGCACCCGGCGGGCGAGCGACGGGGACGGCTTGTGGTTGCCTGCCAGCATTGACCACAGGCGGTCCATCTCGGCGGGCAAAGCCTGCGGCGTGGTGGTCAAGCGAAGTCCGGGGATTGGCGCCAGACCGTTAGGTTTGCCCGCCGCCAAGGCGGCCAGCAAGGAGTCCGCAGGCCCCAGCGAGGCGGCTCCTGCTGCCGGAGCGAGGGATGCGGCTCCCGGAGTGGCTTCCCAGCGCACTGAGTTGCCGGTGCGCACCTCCAGAATCAGGTCCGGCGCGTGAAAGCCAATCCAGCGCCACAGGTAGCGCGACTCGGGGTTCTGCGGGTCAAAGAAGAAGTTGTCCAGGGGCGGATAGCCCGCACCGGGAGTGCCGCCCGCCCGGTTCTTGGGCGCGGCGCCCGAGGACAAGCCATCGGGGTTGCCGCAGGGGATGGCGCTCAAGGCGATGGCCCCGCCGAGGCGGTTGTCGACCTTGATGTAGCCCTCCAGCACTCCCAGTGCCAACTCCACATCCGCCTGAAGCCCCGACAGTCCGCCGATGAGCAACACCCTGGCGCGGCTGGTCTGCGGCAGGTAGGCGTCCCGATGCACCAGGGCTGGAATCGGCGCCCGCGCGCAAGTCAGGCCGCAGGCATCCAGCCGCCAGAGGTTTTTAGCTTGGGCCGCCAGGGCTTGCAGTGCGGTATTGAGGTCTGGCATGGTGGATTATTTCCTTGTCTTCCCTTGGATGAAATCCCCACCCTTGTGATATGTAGCAAGAGGAAGAGGGGGAACGCTTTTGCTAGCCGCCGCCCGCCAGGCCCAGCAAGCCTTGGGCGTGCTCCTCGTAGGCGTCGTTGTTCACTAGCTGGTGCTGCGCCGCGCCGTTGATGTCCCGCAGGCAGCGCTGCAAAATGCTGGTCAGATAGTTGGCTTCGCCGCCGCCGTAGCGGTAGGCCAGCGTCGCCGCCTCCGCCGACACCTGGGTGGCGTAGCAAGTGGCGCTGCGAGTTTCCGCCTGCTGCTGCGACGTCAGCGCTTGCCCGGCGCAGGCGGTGGCCCACACATCTTCGTACACCTCCAGCAGCAGCGAGCGCGCCGCCCGCAGCTTCAGGTCGGCCTCGGCCAGGTCTCGCTGGAAAACGCCCCGCCGCGCGATGGCGGGCGTCTCCGGGGTGTAGCCCCGCTGCTTGCCTTGGGCCAACTCGATAATGGCATCCAGCGCCAGGCGGCCCGCGCCCAGGGCAAAGGCGGCGTGTTCCGCGGCCACGAAGGCCGGGCGGCCCATGCGGTACAGCGGCCCGCCCCGCTGCGGGTTCTTCCAGGCGACCCAGGTGAACTTGTTTGGCACGAACAGGGCGTCAACAGAAACGTCGCAACTTCCGGTGCCCTGAAGACCCAAGACCTGCCAGTTATCGTGGAGCGTAACCTGGGAGATCGGCACAAAAATCATGCGGACTTCCGGGACGGTGCCCGGGTTGGTTCCGGACCCAGCAACCGCCGCGCCGCCGCAGAACCACTGGGCGTTGCGGACGCCGCTGGCGAAGGGCCACCGCCCGCTGACCCGGTAGCCGCCGGGCACGGGGCTAGCCTGGCCGCGCGGGCGCAGCACCCCCGCCGCGATGGGGGTGCTGCGCCCATTGTCAGACACGTTGCCAAACACTTCCGGAATGGCGGCCGCCGGCAGGAAGGCCCCCGCCAGGCCAATGCCGGTGCCGCAGATGAACAGGTTCCACCCGGCGGTGGGGTGGATGCGGCTCACCGCTTCGATGACCTCCACCTGTAGCATGGGGTCGGCCTCAATTCCCCCCAGCTCGGCGGGCAGCTTAAGGCCGTACAGCCCCGCGGCGCTAAAGGCGTCCACCGAGGCCTGGGCCAGCTTGCCCTGGCGCTCGCTCTCCTCCATGTGGGCCAGCAGCGTGGGGCGCACGTCTTCCACCGACGCCAGCAACCGCTGCCGCAGGGAGGCCCGGTGCGCGGAGCTTACTTTCAGCGTCGCCATGGGCCCTCCCGAGGACAGATTGCGGCACATACGATTACCGGCGCCGTTCCGGCATTAACCACGCCGACTATACTTCGGCACACGCAGTAAGGAGTAGCCAGCGACGCCAACCCGGTGACGCCACTGGCTACTTAAAACGTGACTCTCGGCACAACCTTGGGATATCTTCCCCCAGGCGACTTTACACCTTGAGGAGCTTCTTCTCCAGCGCTTGCGTCCGCAGGTCACCCTGGCTGCGAATGTGCTTGCGAATCTTGGCGGTAGCGGACTTTACCAGCTTCGCGTCCAGTATCTCCGCAGCGGGGGCATATCCTGCCTCCGATAGCAACTCGCTGCCAGCGTCGGTGATTTGAGCGATGGCAAACGCAACCTGGAGGTCAATCTCCCGAACGTCCTCGGGAAACTCCACGTGGGAGCCGCGAGCGCCCAGCTTGTCGTAGCCGCCTTTGTGCCAATGCCCTGGCCGGTCGTGGCAATCCCATCGCAGGACCTCTTCATTGCCCACTTCAACGCCAATAGTTGGCCCGCCGCAGCCACTCTTGAGAATGCGCATGGGCCACACATAGGCGGTAACCTGCCCGTCTTGGGACAGGGGCAGGTGCAGTGCGTCTCCCAGGTATGTCTCCCCAGCTATCTTGGTTGCCATGGCAGAACCTCCTGCTATCTCGTCGCGCCGCGCGACAACCTTCCGCAGTATCATAAAGCAACTGCCGGCAAAATCAAGTCTGCGTATTTATTTTGGCATTTGACAGTGCCGCGAATGAGTGGTATAAGTGTTTGCTGTCTAATGCGACTGGACGCAAATGGAAGTATTATCATGATGGCGCGCCGATGAGCGAACCAGAAAAGGCCGTGGAAGCCCTGCGGGCCAGGGGATTCCGCCTGACGCCCCAGCGGGTGATGGTCATAGCCGCCGTGGCCGAGGGCGGACGCCACATGGGGGTGGACGAGGTTTTGCAGCGGGCCAGGGCCAAGTACCCCTATATGGACGTGGCCACGGTCTACCGCACCCTGCATCTGCTGAAGGAGATTGGCATCGTGACCGAGGTGGCCATTGGGGACCGCCTGCACTACGAGCTGACGGACGCACAGGGGCATCACCACCACATGGTGTGCCGGACTTGCCACGGGGCCTTCAACCTGAGCCCCCACTACCTGGAGGAGTTCCGGCGCACCCTGACTCAGGAGTTTGGCTTTGCGCCGGACCTGGACAACTTCGCCATCGGCGGCGTGTGCTCCCAGTGCCGGACGCAGGGGCAGGGCGCTGCAAGCTAATTTAGTTTAAGTAAGACCTGGAGATTTAGACATGGAAGAACAGCTAGCTGGACTTGGTTTAATCGCCGCCCTGGGACTGGGGATCCTCTTGGGGCTGCGCCACTCGCTGGACCCCGACCACGTGGTGGCGGTTTCCACCATCGTTAGTGAGTACCGCAACCCCCTGCGGTCCTTCTGGGTGGGAGTTTCCTGGGGCTTGGGACACACCACCACCCTCTTCATCATTGGCGTGATAATCATTGCCCTGCAGCTGAGATTCCCGCCGCGCCTGGCGCTAGGGCTAGAGTTCTTGGTTGGAATCATGCTGGTGGCCATGGGCGCGCAGGTCATCTACAACTTCCGCAAGAAGCGTGTGCATCAGCACGCCCATGCCCACGAAGAGGACGAACACCAGCACCCCCACGTCAGCCAGGAGGAGCAGCACCAGCACTTTCACTTCCATCCTGGGGAGACGGAGGGAGCCAAGAACCCCCGTCACGTTGAAGAACACCGCGGGGTTGGCAAGCCCTTCTTTCGGACCAAGTCTTACCTGGTGGGCACAGTACACGGCGTGGCGGGCAGCGCAGCTTTGACCTTGCTGGTGCTGGCGTCGATCAAAGATCCTTGGATGGGTTTGGCTTACATTCTGGTGTTTGGCCTAGGCTCGGTGCTCAGCATGGGCGCGGCGACGATCATAATCAGTGTGCCGTTCAGCCTGTCGGCCCGCAGCTTGCCTGCGGTGAACCGCGTCGTCCAGATCGGCATCGGCGGCATCAGCATCCTGTTCGGACTGTTCCTGATGTATGAAATCGCCTTCGTTGGCCGGCTGTTCTAGCCGCTTTCGGCGGTGGAAAGTGCCCTAGCCCGCTGGCAGGGTCGTTTCATTGTCCCCACATGTAGGGGCAGACCGGAGCCTGCCCTGAGCCGCGCCGAAGGGTGTCTGCCCACGAGTGGAAGGTCTGTCCTGGGGGCGCAAACACAGGTGCGCCCCTACGCGCTGGCTAAGAATGAAACTGCCCTAGCAGTGTGCTGAAAAAGGGGTCGACGGCCCGAAATCGTCCCAATTTTCGTATTTGAGAGTCCGTCCATTTTTCGCAAGATCGGGGTTTTTCCGCAGCCTGCTAGCGCGCTGGAGCGGCCCCTTGCGGCAGGGACGTGTTCCCGCTTAGAATAGCGCCTAATCCCCCTGGTTGGCGCGGCGGAGCGGAGGCAGCGCATGGCCCACGGCAACATGAATTCCTCGGACAGCTCTCCTGCCTCAAGTGGGGGTACCCCCGGCAGGGGTTCCACTTTCTCCGCGCTCCGCAACCCCAACTACCGCTACCTCTGGATTAGCAGCGCCTTCATCAGCGCCGGCAACCAGGTCCAGCAGATCGCGATGGGCTGGCTGGTATACGAGCTCACCCAATCGGCATTCTGGGTAGGGACAGTCCTGGGCATCCGGGCGCTGCCCATCCTGCTGGTGGGACCGCTGGCCGGCGTGGCGATAGACCGTCTGGACCGGAAGAAGATTTACCTGGCCGCCCAGTTGGGACTGGTAGTCATCGCCCTGGTGTTTGCCCTGGACGTGCACTTTGACCATGCGACGAAGTGGCATGCCCTGATCTTCAGCTTCTTGCTGGGACTCGACGCCTCCGTCAACAACCCGGTGCGGCAGGCGATGGTGGTGAACACCGTGCCGCCGGAGCACCTGACCAACGCCATAGCCCTCAACAACGCCGCCAGCGGCGTGATGCAGAGCATCGCTCCCCTGATTAGCGGCGCGCTGATTGCCACGCTGGGCGTGGCCGGCAATTTCTTTATACAGGGCGGAGCCTTTTTGGCGGTGTTCTTTATTATCCTGCCGATAAAGCTGCCCTACCGTGAACCTGCCAAGGCGCAGGCGTCGGTGTTCAAGAGTATGGGCGAGGGCATCCATCATATTCGGGGCGACCTGCCCCTGCTGCTCCTCATCGTGCTGGTGTTCATACCCTCCCTGTTCATCCACTCCACCCAAAACCTGCTGTCGGTGTTCGCCGTGGACATTTTTGGCGGGGGCCCGGTGCTCCTGGGCCTGCTGGGCGCCGCCATCGGGATTGGCTCTCTGGCCGCCACGCTGATGATCGCCTCCCTGGGCAACTTCCAGACCAGAGGCCGGCTAAACATGGCGTTTATCATCCTGGTGACGGTCTGCCTGATCCTCTTTGGCCTGTCGTCCAGCCTGGGGGTGTCGCTGGTCATCCTGGGAGTCCTGGGGTTCTTCAACACCGGATTTCGCCTCGTCAACAACGCTCTGGTGCAGTCCCGAACGCCCGACGCCCTGCGCGGCCGGATTACCAGCATCTACGTGATGGACCACGGCTTCCAGCCCCTGGGGAGCCTGCTGCTGGGCTTTTTGGCCGCGGGAGGAGTTCTGGGGCCACAGAAGGCGGTAGTGCTGGCGGGGATTGTCGCGCTGGTGGTGACAGTCTTCATAGGCTTCAAGTTCCGGTTGCTGTGGCGGCTGAAGTAAGGGCCCGCACCGTTGCGTCAGGAGTTTGCCTACCCGCTCCACTGCCAGGAGCGGCATGTTACGACCACGGAAGGAGAAGCTCATGGCGTATAGCCACCAAGAACACGCATCAGATAACGAACACGGGCGCCAGGACGGCCATGGCGGAGTAAGGAGCCGAGCGGGATTTATACTGGGCGGCCTCAGCGGTGGCCACGGAGTTTTCCACTGGTTCACCCAGAGCTTCCTGGTGATGCTGCCCGAGGTGCGGGAGACATTCCAGCTCAGCGCGGTGCAGGTGGGCGCCATCGCCACCAGCCGGGAGGTGGTGTCGGGCACGGTGGCGCTGCCCGGCGGAGTGGCCACAGACATGCTGCGCCGCTACTGGGGATTGGTTCTGGCCGTGTGCATGGCCGTGTTTGGCGTGGGCTGGATGGTGATGGGTTCAGCCCCCGTCTACCCGCTGCTCCTGGTGGGCATGGGGTTGGTAGCTATGGCCGCGTCAGTCTGGCACCTTCCTGCGGTGGCCGCCCTGTCCCACCACTTTGCCCACCGGCGAGGGGCGGCCCTGTCCTTCCACGGGGCCGGCGGCAACATTGGCGACGTGGCCGGACCAATGCTCACCGGGGTGCTGCTGAGCGTGCTGGTGTGGCAGCAAATACTCCAGATCTACGCCGTCATACCCTTGTTCCTGACGTTTCTGGTGTTCTGGGCGTTCCGCGATCTGGGTCGCCGCGCCGCTGGCGAGAGACGCCCCACTCTGCAAGCGCAGTTGGACCAGACCCGGCGACTTTTCAAGAATCCGCAGATTTGGGGCATCACTCTGGTGGGGGGCCTGCGGGCCATGGCCTACGTCAGCTTCAGCACCTTCCTTCCTCTGTACCTGGCCGACCAGGCGGGGTTGAACGCCCTCTGGCGCGGGACCTACGTGGCCCTGCTGCAGCTAGTCGGCATCTTCGCCAGTCCGGTGATGGGACATCTGTCCGACCGCCTGGGCCGCAAGCAGGTGCTCATCCCTGGGCTCGCCCTGCTTTCCCTGCTGGCCTTGCTGGTGGTACCATTAGGGCACGGCTTCGGCTTGCTGGTGGTGGTAGCCCTCATGGGCACCTTCCTGTTCAGCGACCAGCCCATCCTCACCGCGGCAGCCTTGGACCTGGTGGGCGAACAGGTGGCAGCCACCACGCTGGGAGTCCTTTCCTTCTCCCGGTTTGCTCTAAGCGCGGCCTCGCCCATCATCGGCGGGGCGCTGTACCAGGCCAACCCCGCCTACACCTTCTACTACGTGGCAGGTCTCTTTGCCCTGGCCACGCTGGTGCTGCTGCTGGTCCCACTGGGCCAAGCCACCCGGCACAAACGGGCACAGAGTGACGCCGACCCAGCCGATACGGCCCCGGCTTCATAGGATTGGGAGCTGCCGTAGACATAGTTAAATAGATTAGACCGATTCGGAGAACAGAATGCCCATTCACACTGTAGCGATCCTGAGCCCCGGAGACATGGGCCACGCCGTGGCGCAACTGCTGCGGGAGCACGAGCTGCGGGTAGTCACCTGCCTGGCGGGCCGCAGCGCCCGAACCCGCGCCCTGTCCAACAAGGCCGGCGTGGCAGACCTGCCCAGCATGGCGGAGTTGGTGCGCCAGTCCGACGTGGTGCTGTCCATCACCACATCAGAAGCGGCGCCAGGCGTCTGCCAGGAGGTGGCGGATGCGATGCAGGCCACGGGCCGCAGCCTGCTCTTTGCCGAGTGCAACGCCATCGCCCCGCAGAAGGTGCGGGCGATGGAGCCGGTGATTACCCAGGCAGGCGGGCGGTTCGTGGACGCCTCCATCATCGGCAGCCCGCCCCGAGGGGGCCGCAGTCCCCGCTTCTACGCCTCCGGCCCCCGCGCGGAGGAACTGGAGGGGCTGAAGGAGTTTGGACTGGATGTACGCAACTTAGGTCCAGACATCGGCCAGGCGTCGGGCATCAAGATGTGCTACGCCGCCATGACCAAAGGCTCCGCCGCCCTGTACACCGAGCTTTTGATGGCTGCCCAGATGCTGAAGCTGTGGGAGCCGCTCATCGCTGAGTTCCAGTCGGGCCGGCGGTCGGGCCCCTACGAGTTCATGGAGGGGTGGATACCCGGCGTGCCGGCCAAGGCGCGACGCTGGGTAAGCGAGATGCAGGAGATTGAGGCCACCTTCGACTACCTGGGGATGACCCCGCGCCTGTTCCAGGGCGTGGCGGATATGTACCGGCTGGCGGGCGCCACGCCCCTGGGCGATGAGAAGCCAGAGTCCCGAGACCGGGAGCGGAGCCTGGAGGAGACGGTGCGGCTGCTGGCGGAGTCGGTGCGGCAGAAGGACCGCTGACGCGGCAGCACCCAATCCGCGGAGATTGCATTCCTAGAAAAATGCATTGGCGGAGCATTTCACCCCCACCTTAATCCTCCCCCGTCGAGGGGGAGGAGGTCTGTCACTTCCCCCTCGACGGGGGAAGGTTAGGATGGGGGTGAAAATCTCAACCAGGGCATTCTGTCAGGGATTCTAAGAACCCTCGTCTGGCCTCAGGCCGGCTAGGCCGGTGGGGCGGCGCACACAAACCAACGGACACCCACAGAAAGGTTTGTCGGCGCGCCCTATTTCTCGGTTTGGGTAGTCTGGCTGCCGTTGCCGGTGACGGTGATGTGGGCCATGGCCGTGCCGCCGGGAGCGCCGTGCCAGTGGTCCTCCCCCGCCTGTATTACCACCACGTCGCCCTTGCGTACCGTCAGCTCCTTGACCTTGCCGGCGTTGTCCTTGGTAGCAACCTTGCCCACGCCTTCAGTGATGATCAGAATCTGGTCGCTGGAGTGCTTGTGAAACTTGTTGCGGGACCCCGCACTGAAACTGACAATGCCAAAGTTGAAGTTCTTGCTATCGCCGGGTTTGAGCACCGCCTGCCGGTACACCTGGGTTCCGGTCATGAGCCCGCCGGTCATCTCCGCCGGTTCCTTCACCACGTTCTTCATCTTGACGACTTTCATGCTGCCTCTCCTGCCAAAAAATGCTGCCTTGAAAACGCCCCCATAATACCCCACCAGGCAGCGCAAGTCCAGACTGCGTACTCGTCCACCAGGGGCGCTTCATTGTCGCCGTCGCCGCAAGTGCCTCACCCCCGCTGGTTGAGTAGGCCCGACCGCAGTCGGGCCGTATCGAAACCCGTCTCCCAGTTGGTCTCGATACGGCCTGCTGGCCTACTCGACCGGCGAGTGGAGGAAAATGAAACGGACCTGGCTCGTTCACAACCGAGTCTCCGCGGCCCGCTCCCGGCTCACCAGAAACGCCATAGGCACGGCGGATACCAGCACCAGCAACAGCGCCGCCACCGCCGCGCGGGCATACAGGGCCTCGCTGGCCGCGCCCCAGATGGAGGTGGCCAGCGTCCGGAATCCGATGGGCCCCAGTATCAGCGTGGCAGGCAGCTCCTTCATGGTCAGCAGAAACACCAGCGCCGCGCCAGCCACCAGGCCAGGTCTGACCAGCGGCAGTGTGACCGAGGTGAACACCCCCAGGGGCGTCCGGCCCAGACTGCGGGCCGCCTGCTCCAAGTTGGGGCCTACCTGGAGCAGGGATGCCCGCGCCGCGCCCACCGCTGCGGGAAGAAAAAGCACCAAATAGGCGATCACCAGCAGGCCCAGGCTCTGGTACAGGAAGGGCGTGTAGTTCGCCCCAAAGAACACTAAGGCCAGGGCGATGGTGATCCCCGGCAGCGCAAAACCCAGGTAGGTCAGCCGCTCCAGCAAGACCGACATCCGGCCCGGATACCGGACAGTGAGCACCGCCACAGGCAGCGCCGCCAGCACCGTCGCCGCCGCCGCGATGCCGGAGACATAGACGGAGTTGCGGGCCGCGCTCCACAAGGGCGACGGGCCACCCGCCAGCAACTCCCAGGGGGCGCCAGTGCGCATCGCCCAGTAGCCCAGCACTCCCACCGGCAGGACCAGAGATATCAGCACCACCCCGGCGCAGAAGCCCGCCGCCGGCCAGCGCCACCCGCCCAGCCGCAGCCTTGTCGCGGCGCGCGCGGCGCCAGCCCCGGCGCGGTAGTACCGAGAGCGACCCCTGGTGAGGGCTTCCCCGACTACCAGGGCTAACGCCAGCCCCATCAGAACCAGGGAGAGGCCCGCCCCCAAGGTGCGGTCCAGCGCCGTGTCGTATTGCAGATAGATGGCCCAGGTGAAGGTTTCATACCGCAGCAGCGACACCGCGCCGAAGTCGTTCAGCGTGTAGAGCGCCACCAGCAGCCCGCCCGCGGCAATGGATGGCCGCAGTAGCGGCAGCACCACCCGCCGGAAGGTGGCCCAAGGCCCGTAACCGGCACTCCGGGACACCTCTTCCAGCGAAGGATCCAGGCGCTCGAGGGCCGCCCTCACAGTGAGCAGCACGTAGGGAAAGGTGAGGAAGGTCAGGGTGAGCCACGCGCCGGTAAATCCTTGAATATCCGGCAGTCGCTGGATACCCAGGGGCCCCTCCAGCGCCCGCTGCAGCATTCCCCGGGGGCCCAGGGCCACCACCATCACCAACCCGGCCACGTAGCTGGGGATGACCAGCGGAAGAATGGTGAGCACTGCCCAGACTCGGCGAGCGGGCAGGTCGGTGCGCAGGGTCAGCCAGGCCAGGGGCACCGCCAAGAGGGTGGCCGCGCAAGTGACGGCCCCGGCCAGCGTCAGGGTGCGCAACAAGGTCTGGAGCCCCCGCCAGCGAAAGACCAGCTCCCAGGCGTCGCTGCCGGAGCCCAGCGCCCGCAGGGCCAAATAGAGCGGCGGTAGCACCACCACCAGTCCTACCAGGCAGGCGGGCAACCACAGGCCCGCCGGACCGGCCCACCCCCGGCGCAGGCGGGATGTCAGCGCTCCCAGCGGGCCGCCAGCGATACCTGTCTTCCTCAGGGCAGCACTCCGGTCTGGCGAAGCAGCGCCTGGGTGCCCTTCAGATCAGCCAGCTGGGTCAGGGACACTTCTGGACTTTTAATCTGGGCCAAGGTCGCCAATCCTGCTTGAATCTTGACCCCTTCAACCACCGGATACTCATAGGTTTGGGCGGCAAAATACTGCTGGGCCACGGGGGAGAGCATGAACTCCAGAAACTTGTGGGCGGCTTCCTTATTCTGGCTGGCCTCCAGCACGCCCGCACCCGCGACCATGACGATGGCACCGGGGCCGCCCGCCCGCGGGTGGTAGTTGCGCACCGGGAAGGACTCCCCGCGCTCGGCGATGAAGGGGTAGATGTAGTAGTGGTTGACCAGCGCCAGGTCCACCTCGCCGTCGGCCACTCCCTGCACCGCCGGGGCGTTGCCGGAGTACACTTTCGGGCGGTTGGCTTGCATTCCCACTAGCCACTGCCGGGTCTTGTCCTCGCCCCACAGCGCGCGCATGGCCGTCACCATGGTCTGAAAGGAGGCGTTGCTGGGCACCCAGCCTATGCGACCCCGCCACTGGGGCTGGGTCAGGTCGAAAATGTCGTCGGGAAGGTCTGTCTCTTTCAGCTTGCCGGTATTATATACCACCGTCCGCGCCCGTCCGGACAGGCCGACCCACTTGCCCTGGGGGGAACGGGCCCAGACGGGGACTCGGTCCAGCACCGGCTGAGGCAGGGGCGCCAGCATGGACTCCACCGCGCCCAGGCCGCCGGGGTCCTGGGCGAAGTAAACATCCGCCGGGGTACGGCGACCCTCCTCCAGCAGCGTGGCGGCCAGCTGGGCCGTACCGGCGTACTTCACCGACACCTTGATCCCAGTGGCGGCGCTGAACTGCTGGATGATGGGCGCCACCAGCGACTCGCTGCGGCCCGAGTAGATGGTGAGGGTTGCGGTTACTGGGGGTACAACGACGATGGTCGCCGGCGCAGGCTTCGGAGCCGGATCTACCTGCGGAGCAGGCGCGCCGCCAGAACAGGCTGTCAACAATACCCCTAGTGCTCCAGCGGCCCCCAGCGCCAGCCAAGTGCAGAACATAGACCTCACAGTAACCATAGCAGCCCTCCAGAAAGCATCCAGCATGTACAGACCTGTCCATATAATAACTGCATACACGTTTTTAACAATGTGCATACTTATTAGCGGGCTGGAGCATAGCACGACTCCATTGGCGCGTCAACGCAAGCCCCGCGACAAACAGGCCCTGCTTCCGTAGGGGGCAGACCGGTGTGTCTGCCCTGGATGCAATCGTAGGTACGACGTATGCGTCGCCCCTACGATTGCATCCAGGGCCCAACCGAGCCAGCTTCCGCCCCTGCGATTGACAACGTACACCCTATTCTCTATACTTCGGTTAGCTGAGTAGCCATGAGATGTGTGCCAAACAGCCATGAAACTCGCAATGCTTAACCGGGCTCGCTCCACCGGCGCCAAGAACACCGCCGCGCCTGCGGACGGGAGTTATGCCCTGGAGTGCCGTGGCTTGGCCAAGCGCTTCGGCGCGGTTCCGGCGGTCCAGGAGCTGGACCTGACCGTAGCCAAGGGCCAGATTGTGGCCCTGCTAGGCCCCAGCGGCTGCGGCAAGACCACCACCCTGCGCCTCATCGCCGGGTTTGACCGCCCCGATGCGGGCGCCATGCGCATCAGCGGAAGGGTTGCCTGCGACCAGCAGGGAACTTTCCTGCCGCCGGAGTCGCGGCGGGTGGGCATGGTGTTCCAAGAAGGCGCCCTGTTCCCGCACCTGACAGTCTGGCAGAACGTGGCCTACGGGCTGCCCCAGAGCCAGGGACGCGCCGAGCGAGTGCAGGAAGTCTTGGGCCTGGTGGGCCTGGCAGCGCTGGGACATCGCATGCCCCATGAGTTATCCGGCGGCCAGCAGCAGCGAGTGGCCCTGGCCCGGGCGCTGGCGCCTCAGCCGGAGCTGCTGCTCCTGGACGAGCCTTTTTCCAATCTGGACCCCAGCCTGCGCCAGCAGGTGCGGCACGACGTTCGGGAGATTCTGCGGGCCAGCAACAGCACCGCCATCTTTGTGACCCACGACCAGGACGAGGCCCTATCCATGGGCGACGTGGTAGGCGTGATGAACCAGGGCCGCATCGAGCAGCTAGACTCCCCGGAAGAGCTATTCCACCATCCGGCCACCCGCTTTGTGGCGGAGTTCATCGGCATGGCGGACTTCATTCCAGGGTCTCTGGACGGCAGCCGCTTGTTGACCGAAGCAGGCAGCGTGCCTTGGCCTCAGGCAGCGCCCGGCGGGCCAGTGGATGTCATGGTGCGCCCCGACTGCCTGGACTGCGTTCCCGCGCCTAAGGGCCAGGGCGTGATTACCGACCGGGAATTCCGCGGGGCCTTCTACCTGTACCGGGTGGCGCTACCCTCGGGCTCCACGGTGCGGTGCCTCCTGTCCCACACCGACGAGTTTCCCGTCGGCGCGGCAGTGACCGTCAGCCTGAGGCACGGGCATGATCTGCGGCCCTTTGTCCAGGGAATCGCGCTGGCCCGCTGAACTGTGCCTGAAGGCAAGCGCGTGCCAGCGTATGCCACCGCCTTCTAGCAGGGTGCTGACAAAGGGGTCGACGGCCCGAAATCGTCCCAATTTTCGTATCTGAGAGTCCGTCCGTTTTTCGCAAAATCGCGGTTTTTCAGCAGCCTGCTAGTAGTCACTCCCATTTAAGCGATCAAATCTAGTCTTATCTAGTCTTAAGAGCGTCTAACAAACTCAGCATTGCCAGTATTTCACCCCCATCCTAACCTTCCCCCATAAAGGGGGAAGGTTAGGATGGGGGTGAAATACCTCGCCAGGCGTTTTGTTAGGATTCCTAAATCCCCCAAAATGAGGTCTAGCTATGCCGCGTCCCCGGCAAACCACCGCCCCCAGCGCTGCTAAGGAGACCTGGGAGGACAGTCACGCCAACGGGCGCCTCTCCCCGGTGACCGAGAACTACCTGCTATGCCTTTACCGGCTGTGGGAAGACTCGGAGTCGCCGACCATCACCGAGATGACCGATACTCTGAAGCAGCTGCCTCCCACGGAGGAGCTGGGCACCTCGGTGCCTTCCGTGGCGGGCATGATCCGGCGGATGCAGAAGCAGGAGCTGGTGGACATCGGCGGGGACAAGCGCATCCGGCTGACCAAGAAGGGGCTGAAAGGCGGCGAGGACATCGCCCGGCGCCACCGGCTGGCCGAGTGGCTGGTGGTGCGGCTGCTGGGCATGGAGCTACACCGCGCCCACATCGAAGCCCACCGGCTGGAGCACGGCATGTCCCCAGAGCTGGAGGCCAAGCTGAAAGAGCGGCTGGGCTACCCTAGGCGCTCTCCTTTTGGGCGGCCCATCCCCGGCATGGGAGAACCCAAGATGCCCGCCGACGCCCTGGCGCTGGACGCCGCCGCGCTGAACATACCCTACGTGGTTGACCGGGTGCCCGAGGAGGACGACAAGCTGTTGCGCTTCCTGGTGGATTCCCACCTGGTGCCAGACCAGGAGGTGCGGGTGCTGGAAGCGGCGCCCTACCTGGGCGTGCTGACGGTGGCCACCGCCCGGGACAAGGTGTCCATTGGCTACAACGTGGCGTCCCAGATTGTCGTGCGGCCGACGACGCGGGCTTAACCAGCCGTGGCATAGATCTCTTAACCTGGGCCGGCCGAAATCCCCGTAGGGGCGACGCATGCGTCGCCCCTACGGGGATTTCGGCCCTGGGATTTCAAACCCTGTTTCGCAACCCATAGGCGGCACGGGCGTAATTGCGGAATCCGTCAGTATGTCCCGCCCGCTAGTTCGCTAACTTCCGATTTCACCCCGGTATCTAACACCTCCTACCGCGCCGTCCCAGCGCGTGGTATCATTCCTCCAACACTTGGGAAGCTCCAGGGTGAACGCGCATCAGCAGTTTGACCAGGAGGAAGTATGGCTGAGATTCTAGGCCTTGGCTGCACCCATGCCCCCATGATTCTCAACCCCGCAGAAGAGTGGGCCGATAACCGGAAGCGCCTATTTGCCCGCGTGCCCAACTACCAGCCGCCCGCCAGCCTGCTGGCCGAGCTGGGCGACGACAACGGCCGGAGCCACGACCGCCGCAACCAGCAGAAGGTGGTGCAGGCATTCCAGGTGCTGCGCGACAAGCTGCACCAGTGGCAGCCCGAGGCGGTGATCGTGATCGGCGACGACCAGGGGGAGAACTTCCTGCGGGACAACCTGCCCACCTTTTGCATGTATACCGGCAGTCAGGTGGACGGCTACCCATTCCATCGTCCCGGCGGCAAGGTGAACCTATGGGAGGCCCCGCAGGACGCCCGCTACTCGTTTAAGTGCCCGGAAAAGCTTGCCCGCGATATGGTGTCCAGCCTAATCCGCCAGGGGTTTGACATGTCCTCCGCCACCGAGATGAAGGGCTGGAAGTGGGGGCTGCCCCATGCCCACATCAATCCCCTTACCTTCCTCGATCCGGAAGGGGAATTCCCGGTGCTGCCCCTGTTCGTAAATTGCTACGGTGAGGAGGCCGGAGACGGGTATCCGCCGCGTCCCACGGCGGAGCGGTGCTACCAGTTGGGCCGGGCCATGCGCCGGTTCCTGGACACCCGCCCGGAGCGAGTGGCGGTAGTGGCGTCCTCCAGCTGGTCCCACAGCTTCCTGACCCACAAGTTCAACTGTTGCGAGTTTGACGAGGAGTTCGACCGGCGCAACCTGGAGCTGCTGCGCAAGGGCCAGGGCAGTAAGCTAGCCAAGCTGACGCCCGAGGAGATCCAGCAGTCCGGCGACCACGAGTTCCTGAACTGGATCATCGCCCTGGGCGTGTTGGGTGACCGGCCGGCGCAGATTGTGGAAGTGCTGGACGACCAGTCCCAGGTGTCCTTCAAGGTGTTTGCCGTTTGGGAGTAGGGGGACGATGGCGTCCGTAGGGGCGCACCTGCGTGTGCGCCCAGGCTGGCATCCAGCGCCCAGGGCAGCCACCCTTCGGCGCGGCTCAGGGCAAGCTCCGGTCTGCCCCTACGGGGGGACGGGGTGGGCCGTCCTTCTCCCTGGGGGGTGGTCTACCCCACCAGACCGCGGCGCAAGTCGGACCAACTCTGGGCCATGCTGCGCTCCGGGAAGGGCTGGGAGACCGTATCCCGCGTAACCTTCACCAGCACAAACACCGGCCCGGGCTGGAGCATCACCTCTTCCAGCCCAATCAACAGCTCCTCCAGCTTGTCAAACTGGTAGGTTTTGGCATACCCGGCTCCCTTGGCCAGCGCCATTAAACTCACATTATCCAGGCCTCGAATGGGCAGGCCACTGGTGGAGGCGCGGGATACGTCGTCGAAGACAAAGTGCACCAGATTGGCGGGCTTGGACTCTCCCACGGTAGCCAGGCCGGCCAGGTCGGTGCGCAGCGTGGCGTCACAGTCCAGCACCAGCACCTTACGACCGGGCTGGGCCAGGGCCAAACCCAATCCCACCGCCGGGGCGCGGTCCATGCAGTCCTTCAGGTCCAGGTCCAAGTCCCGCCGCTCCGACACTGTGTGCCAGTCCCGCAGGGCGGAAGAGGTGGCCACCACCAGGGCATCTTTACGGTGGAAGCTGACCGCCTTGGCCGCTTCGATGGATTGTATCGCGGATGGCATCACCCGGATTTTTCCTCCTGCTCTCCCGGCAAGGCGGAAGGCGTCGCGGCCAGGGAACTCCGCCTCGCCTTGACCATCAGGTACATGCCTGCCAGCACCAGACCGCCGCCGGCCCCGGCCTGCACGATATTGGGGAGCATAAAGCCTCGGAACAGCAGCCAGAACCCCAGACCCAGCACGGCATAGCCCGCCAGACGTCCCAGCAGTCCGCCCAGTAACACCTTCACCATTCCGGTTTACCCTCCGTTACGCCTGGGGTCCGGGTCAAGTCTCCCGCAACCCCCTCCTGCACCACTTGACCAATAACAACACCGAGGCGATCCTCCGCCTGAAGGACCGCCTCGGTTGAGTTCACTATTGGACCGTCGCCTCCACCTAGAGCGGTGGGAGCGTTGCCTGGTCTAGCGTCCGCCCACAGACGTAGCCACATCCTTGAACGCCTGTTGCACCGAGCGGCGGGGGCGCTGCCGGAACTGCACCGGGGTGTTTTCAATCTCCGGCGCCACCTTGAGGTGGACAAACACCGGCCCCGTGGTGCTCAACACCTGGTCAATGCCAGTAGTCAGGTCCTCAATGTTGTCGAAGGAGAAGGTGGCAGCAAACCCGGCCGCCTTGGCCATTCCCGCCCAGTCGTCCTTGCCGGCGCCGGGGACCGGCTGGCCGCCGGTGACGCAGTAGGCTCCGTTGTCAAATACAAAATGGTACACGTTCTTGGGGGCCTTGTTGGCGATGGTGACCAGGGTGCCCAGGTTCATCAGCAAGCTGCCATCCCCGTCCAGGATCAGCACCTTGCGCCCCGGCTGGGCCAGGGCGATGCCCAACCCCAGGGAAGAAGCCTTGCCCATGGCGCCGGACAGGGGCAGGTCCAGCTTTTCGTTGGTGGTCACGCTGGGCAGGCCAAACCGGGTGTTGCCCGCGTTCATGGTGGGGACAATGATGTTGTTCTTGCGCTTGCGGTCAAGCAGCCGCACAGCATCGGTGTTGTTAATCATGGCGTTATCCCTCTCTGCAAGCTAGGTTAGGAGCCGAACTCGGTGCCTACCAGCACCGCCACAGGCTTCTGGGTGCGCTGCGCCTCATCCATGGCCAGGCTGATCCGCGGAGCATCCTCGTCGGTCTCGATGAGGTAGTAGTTGATGCCCCAGGAGTGGAGGTTGTGCTCAATGAACCGGGCCGCCGAGTCGTTGGTCAGACCGTGGCGGCTCCAGCCCCGGTAGCCGATGAGCATGACCAGGGGCTGGTTGATATCCAGGCCCAAGCCGCGGATGGAATCCCCCGACTCGAAGATACCGGTGTTCTGGATAAGAACCACCGGCTTCTTGCCACCTACCCACAGGCCGGCGGCAATGGCCATGGTTTCGCCCTCACGGCACACCGACACCAGGTCGATAGTAGGCTCGGCATCAAGCAGTTGGTACATGAAGTTGGTCTCGCTGTCGGGCAGCCACACCACGTGGGAGACCTTGTTCTTCTTCAGCTCGGCCACAATGGCCGGGGGATGCAGGACTGAATCGTAATGCTCAGTGGCCATGGAATCTCCTTCTCCGAGGGGTGTCACAATCTCAATTCCGCCCAATTATATTAGGGCGCTGACTGGGCGTCAACCAAGGCGTGTCAGCTTGCGACGGAGGCGCTGCGGACGCCTCAAATCACCGCTTGCTCCGCCATCCGCTCAATCTGGGCAGTGGAATACCCCAGCTCCCGCAGGATCTCCGAGTTGTGCTCGCCCAGCAGCGGCGGGGGCCGGTGCAAGCTGCCCGGCGTGAGGCCGAACTTGATGGGCAGCCCCGTCTGCTTGACACTACCCAAGGTGGGATGCGGCATCTCCAACAACATCTGCCGGTGCAACACTTGGGGGTCGGAGAACACATCCGCTAGGTCGTTGATCGGGCCGCAGGGCACGTTCGCCGCTTGCAGCGCCTTCAGCCAGTGGCTCAAAGGCTTGGTCAGGAAATGCTCCTGCAGCAAGGGCACCAGCACCGACCGGTTCTTGGAGCGGTCAACGTTGCGGGCGTAATCAGGGCGGGCTGTCAGGTCTTCCCGGCCGATGCCCTGGCAGAACCGCTCCCACAGGCGCTCGGAGCCCACCGCCACGTTCACGTACTTGCCATCCTGGCACATGAAGGCCTGGTAGGGGACCAGGTTGGCGTGGGCCGTGCCCAGCCGGCCAGGGGCGCGCCCGTTGCCGAAGTAGTTGCCCGCCTGGTAGGTCAGCCAGGCCACCTGGGCGTCCAGCATGGATATATCGATATACTGGCCTTTGCCGTGGACTTGCCGGTGGTACAGAGCGGACATGACGGCGAAGGCGGCCCACATGCCCGACCCAATGTCGGCAACGGCCACGCCAACCTTCACCGGGTCTCCCTTGGCCTCGCCAGTGACGCTCATCACGCCGCTCATTCCCTGCACAATCTGGTCGTAGGCGGGAAAACTGCGGTAGGGGCCGTCCTGGCCAAACCCGGAGATGGAGCAGTAGACGATCTTGGGGTTCACGCCGCAGACCGCACCGTAGTCTATGCCCAGCCTGGAGGTGACGCCGGGGGTGAAGTTTTCCACCACTACGTCGGCGCCCTCAGCCAGCTTCAGGAAAATCTCCTTGGCCTGTGGCTCCTTGAAGTTGAGGGTGAGGCTGCGCTTGTTGCGGTTGATGGACAGGAAGTAGGCGCTTTCTTCCCCCCCGCTCGCGCCTTTAATAAAGGGAGGCCCCCATTGCCGGGTATCGTCCCCCGTTCCAGGCAGCTCAATCTTGATGACGTCGGCACCGTAGTCCCCCAGCATCAACGTGCAGAAGGGGCCCGCCAGTGCCCGAGTCAGGTCCAGTACCCGTACCCCTTGGAGCGCCGTCATGGATGACTCGCCTCCTTACCGTAGCTGGTGGACTGTGGCTGGCGGCGCAATTTCGCGCCACCCAATTCGACCGGAATTGTACCACAGGGCCAGCGGTCAGGCTGGAGAGCCAGCGGCAACGCAAGAGGCGGAGGGAGAGCATGGCCGGGAGAGGCCAGGGCTAAGGAGCACCGGGAAGGGGGCTCGGCGTCAGCCAGCCGCCGCAGCATAAATCAGCCGCCATCCAGCAACGCCGACGGAGCGAAACCAGGTTAGCGCAGGAAGAGCCTTTAGGCTAAACCAGCCACGTCACGCGGCCAGCCGGTCTGGGGGATCGCCGCGCCGGGAGAAGTGCCGCCCGCCGTGGGACAGCCGGCTCCGCTTGCCACCGTCCGTTTGGGGCACCACCGGCGGCGGCAGCGGCTCCGGGTTGATCTGCAGCGGCTCTTCCAGCTTCTCCATGATATCTTTGTGGAATCCGCACTGGACGCAGCTGATGTACGGCCCGTACTGGTCCCGGTCTTCATACAGGTCCCCGGAACAGCGGGGACAGCCCTTGAACCAGAACATTATTTACCCTCTTGTCGCATTCAATGCCGCCGCCCAACAGGGGGGTCATAACGCCGGTGCTTGAAACGGGCAGAACGGCAACCATTACAAATCCCCCCTTGCCATTGGCCTGAAGGGACTATTCACTATCTATGTTAAAGAGCCGTGGCGGATCGCCGCAGAGGAAGGCCACATATCTGGCCAGAGGGAACCACCCCAGATACGCTGGGAGCGGAGCGCCATCAGATACAAACGGCTATTCGAGAGGCCCACTGCGCTTGCTCATTCGAGAGATGGGGAATAAAATAAGCCCGTACCAAGCTCACACGAAGCTCACACAGGGAGGGCGTATGACCAGCACCACAACCGCGGCTACCAACCGGTTCGCCGAGACTTTTGGCGTGGCCCAGGGCCGGGCGGCCATTAAGGTGAAGCCGATTATGACCCCTTACGTGCAGGAGTTCATCCGCCACTCTCCCTTCGCAGTCATGGCCAGCAGCGACCCTCAGGGCCACTGCGACGCCTCTCCCAAGGGCGGCATGCCCGGGTTCGTGAAGGTGCTGGACGACAAGCATCTGCTGCTCCCCGACGTGGCCGGGAACAAGCTGTTTCAGTCGTACCAGAACATGGACGCCAACCCACACGTGGGCCTGATATTCTTCATCCCCGGCCTCAACGACACGGTGCGGGTGAATGGCCGCGTGACCATCGTGGAGAAGCAGGAACTGGAGGAGCGGGAGGTGGAGGTGTGCCTCTACGACCCCGACGAGCGCGGCCAGCACCTGCAGGGCATCGTTATTGAAGTGGCGGAATCCTACGGGCATTGCCCCCGCGCCTTCACCTTCTCCCGCCTGTGGGACGTGGAGACCATCGCGGCAAACCAGGCCCAGCGGCCCATTGCGGACCGCAGCACCAACGTGTAGGCCCGCGTCCAGACGTCAGCCCTGAACATTCCTGAGAAGAACGCCCGCTAGCCAACTAGCGGGCGTTCAAGTCTATCGCCAGAAGTCGAGCTCAGTCTTGGCCCGCGCACCCAAGTCCGCGCTATAATAAACACGCGAACTTAATTGATTTGCCCTTGCATACTTCAGACTCCCAACTTCCAATACAGGAAGAAAGGACACGGCGTTAATCATGGTATCTATCCCCTTTGAGAAGGTCACCCTGTCCAACGGCATGGATGTGGTGCTGCACCAGGACCACGCCACCCCGCTGGTCTCCGTCAATGTCTGGTACCACGTGGGCTCCAAGGACGAGGAGCCGGGGCGCACCGGCTTTGCCCACCTCTTTGAGCACGTGATGTTTGAGGGTTCCAAGCACCACAACCGCAGCCACTTTGAGCCGCTGCAGAAGGCCGGCGCCAACCTCAACGGCTCCACCACCCAGGACCGCACCAACTACTGGGAGGATGTGCCCTCCAACTACCTGGAGCTGGCCCTGTGGCTGGAGGCCGACCGCATGGGGTTCCTGCTGGACGCCCTTGACCAGCAGCGCTTCGACATCCAGCGGGACGTGGTAAAGAACGAGCGCCGCCAGACCTACGAAAACCGCCCCTATGGCATGGCCCATTGGCACGTCCAAGAGGCCCTGTTCCCCATGCCGCACCCGTACCACTGGATGACCATCGGCTCCCAGGAAGACCTGGACGCCGCCAAGCTGGAGGATATCAAAGACTTCTTCAACCGGTTCTACTCGCCCTCCAACAGCAGCCTGGCCATCGCCGGGGATTTCCAGCGGGACGAGGCAATGGCGCTGGTGGAAAAGTACTTCGGCAGCCTGCCGCCCGGCCCGCCGGTACGTCGCATCGGCAGGTTCGAATCCAGCCTGCCGGGACGGGTGGAGCTAGAGCTGCGGGACAAGGTGCTCCTGCCCCGGCTGTACATCTCCTGGCCTGCGCCGGCGGAGTTCACTCCCGACGAGCCGGCCCTGGAGGTGCTGCGGGCCGTGCTGGGCGACGGCCTCAGCTCCCGCCTGCACCGGGCGCTGGTGTACGAAAAGCAGATTGCCCAGAGCGTCAGCGTCCAATACTACTCGGGGGAGATTGCCGGCGAGTTCACCGTGTCGGTGACGGCGGCGGCGGACCACTCGCTGGCCGAGGTGGAGGCCGCCACCGATACCGAGCTGGCCCGACTACAGAAGGAGCCGCCCACCAACGAGGAGTTGGCGCAGGCCAAGAACCGCTTTGAGGCCCAGCACTTCCGGTCTTTGGCCCGGGTGGGCGGATTTGGCGGCAAGGCGGACCAGCTTAACCACTTCAACATCTTCACCGGAGACCCCGGACGCATTAACACCAGCCTCCAGCCCTACCTGGAGGTGAAGGGCGACGACGTGCTGCGGGTGCACCAATCGGTGCTGGGCCAGCGACAGGTGCGGCTGCGGGTGCTGCCGGAGCCGTCGCTGAAGGCCTCCACCACCGGCGTGGACCGCACGGTGATGCCCGCCGCGGGCCGGGAGCCCAGCTTTACTCCTCCCTTGCCGCAGCGGGGCAAATTGTCCAACGGCTTGAACCTTGTCGTGGTGGAGAAGCGGGACCTGCCCATCGTCGCCTTTGGGCTGGTGTTCAGCGCCGGAGCCGCCACCGACCCTACGACCCTGCCCGGTCTCTCCGCTTTCACCGCCGGTCTGCTGGAGGAAGGCACTACCAGGCGCTCCAGCCAGGAGATCGCCAGAGCCTTCGAGTTCATCGGCGCCCGGCTGAGCACCGACCCCCGCCGGGAGTACACCCTGCTGTCCACCGAGACCCTGTCCAAGCACTGGCCCGCGGCCCTGGACCTGGTGGCCGAGCTGGTGCGGGAACCCACCTTCCCGGAACACGAGCTGGAACGGGTGCGCCGGGAGCACCTCACCGACCTGCGCCGTGCCAAGGACGATGCCGGCGCGGTGGCGGACCGCATCATGCCCGGCCTGGTCTTTGGCCGGACCAGCGGCTACGGCCACCCCGTTTCCGGCACCGAGGAGTCGGTCCAGGCGCTGTCCCGCCAAGACATTGTGGCCCAGTTCCAGCGGCACTATTCCCCCGCCTCGGCCACGCTGCTGGTGGCGGGCGACGTGACCCTGGAAGAGGCGAAGTCCCGCGCTGAGTCCGCGTTCGGCGGCTGGAAAGCGCCTCGGCCTGCCAGGACTACCCGGAATAGCGCCGACGGCGAATCCGGCGCGGCGCCAGCCACCATCTACCTGGTGGACCGGCCCGGCGCCGCCCAGTCGGTCATCCGCGCCGGTCATGTAACCGTGCCGCGCCAGCATCCCGACTTCCACGCGCTTACACTGGTCAACTACGCCTTTGGGGGGCAGTTCTCCGCCCGGCTGAACCTGAACCTGCGCCAGGACAAGGGCTACAGCTACGGTTTCAACTCAGGAGTAAGCTGGTACCGGGGGCCGTCCGTGCTGGCCGCGGGCGGCAGCGTGCAGACCGCGGTGACCAAAGAGTCGGTGCAGGAAACCCTGAAGGAGTTCCAGGACATCCACGGCGCGCGGCCCCTGACCGCGGAGGAGCTGGAGTCGTCCAAAGCAGGGATGCTGCGAAGCTATCCATCCAGCTTTGAGCAGCCTAGCCAGGTGCTGGGCCAGCTGATTAACCTAGTGGTGCACGACCTGCCCAACGACCACTTCCGCACCGTCAGCGCCAAGGTGGCGGCGGTGTCTCTGGCCGACGCCCGGCGGGTGGCCTCGGAGCGCATCGACCCCGGCCAGCTTCGGATTCTGGTGGTGGGAGACCGGCAGACAGTGGAGGCGGGCTTGCGGGAGCTGGGCCTGCCGGTGGTGCTGCTGGACCGGGACGGGCTGGAAACAACGTAACCCGTAGGGTCAGGGCTTGCCCTGTCCTGGGCGGCCGGGGCGCGGCAAGCAGCGCCCCTACAGCACCACCGTCGTCTAGCGGGGCACCTCACCCAGGGTGAGCTTGTGGGTGCGGCGCGCGCCATCCCGGAACAGTTCCATGTCTACCTGCTGGCCCGATCGCAGCTCCTGCCGCAGCCGCCGAGTCAGATCGCTGACGCTGACGACTTTCTTGCCGTTCACTGACAGGATAATGTCGCCGCCCTTGATGGCCGCCCGCTCTGCCGGCCCGCCAGCTACCACTCCGCGGATGAGAACACCCTCCCGCACTGACAGGCGGGCCTGAGCCACCGCTTCCGGCGGTAGGTCGGCCAGGAAGACGCCCATCCAGGCCCACGGGACACGGCCCTGGGCCACCAAATGCTCCGCCACAAAGGACGCCGTGTCCATGTTGATGGCGAACCCGATGCCCTCTATTGGCGTGTCGCCGCCGTTGCCGCCGCGCAGCACCGCGGTGTTGACACCCACCAGCTGCCCCTGCAGGTTCAGCAACGGCCCGCCGCTGTTGCCGGGATTGATCACGGCATCGGTCTGAATCATGTCGTACAGAGTCACCTGAGAGCTTTCCTCCAGGGTGCGGCCCAGGGCAGATACCACCCCCACCGTCACCGTGGGCCCGCCGGGGAGGGCCAAAGCGTTGCCAATGGCGATAACCCACTCGCCAACTCGCAGGGGCACGTTCTTGCCCAGCGATACGAAAGGATAATTACTGCCGGGAATTTGCAGCACCGCCAGGTCGGTGAGGACGTCGTCGCCCACCACCTTGGCCTCCACCTGCTGGCCATTGTCCAGAGTAACCACCAACCGAGTGGCGTCCTCAATGACGTGGTGGTTGGTCAGCACCAAGCCTTTAGGGTCGATGATCACCCCGGAGCCACTGCCAAAGCCCCGGCTGATGCCGAAGCGGTCATGCACCACCACCTCGGCCACAATGGACACCACCGCCGGGCGCACCCGCTCCACGGTGTCGGCCACGTTGGGCAGTTGCAGCATCGCCGGCTGCTGGGCCGGCGTCAACGGTGACGGACTGCTGCTCAACGGTGCAGGCGCGTCGGTGGCAGCCAGCGTACCCTGTTCACCATCCGGCGTGGGTATCGGTGTAGTGCAGGCGACAAGCACCAGCATTGCGGATGCCAGAATGCCGCCCACCAGCAACCTGACGGCAAGAATGAACCAACTCCGGACCGCCGAGAGGCTTGTAACTTGAATCATGGTTTTACACCATCACACAATGCGGTAGATGAATTCCACAGTGTCCTGCCAAGACCTCAGCGCAGCTTCAGGGCGGCCCGCTGGGCCTGGAACAACGGCGCCACACCCTGGGTTGCCAGGGTCAGCATATCCTCCACGCGCTGCCGCGGAAAAGGCGCGGCCTCCGTGGCGCCCTGAAGCTCCACCACCTCGCCCTGGTCGGTCAGAACC